>CAZBZG010000077.1:0-17311 GCA_964496245.1 uncultured Planctomycetaceae bacterium
TCTGGCGCCTGCGGCGCGCAGACGTGAACGTCTGCGCCCCCCCCGTCCCTGACGCGTCTCACGTTGCCCCGTCGAGCAAGCGCGGAATCTGCGCGCCCGCACGCTGGGCGCAGGAGCGCCCCAGGCGCCGCCAGCTCTCGGAGGGGCAACCGGGTACACCCGCCAGGCGCTCGAGCAGCAGTACGAGCGACCGCAGATCGCCCGCGTCCACTTCTTCGGGAGCCGGCCGGCCGTCCGGCCCGATGTTGTGGCCGTGAACCGTGGCCAAACATAGCGCGGCCGTACAGTACCCGGAGAACGCGAAGGCGCTGGCCTCGGTCCGCCCGGCCCAGGCCAGACGCCGCTGGAAGCGGAAGGCCGGGTCCTCGGCCGCGCAGGCGCGCGCGTAGGCGTCTACGTGCACGAGCAGTTTCTGATCGTAGGCGCACACAGCATCGCCCACCCGGCAGATGACGCCGTCCCCGGCGCGCACGTCGCCGCTGGCGCGCGGCATCTCAACGGTGACGAGGCGAGAGGGCAGCGGCAGAGATCCGTCCCGGACGATCGCGTGCGTGCCCACGAGACCGGCCTCTTCCGCCCGCGTGAGCAACACGTCGAACGGCTGCGGGAAGCGGCGGCGGCGCGCGGTCTCCAACAGGTGGACGAGCACGCCCGTACCCAGCGTGTCGTCATGCCCGCGGCTCTGGAGGCGGCGCCCCCGGACGCGCAGGGCCGGAAAGTCGAACAGTCCCGGCGTGCCCTGCGGAAGCGTCCCCTCCAGGCGGAGGTGGACGCCGACCACCCGCCCCTTCCGGCGCACGGCACGCGTGATTTCGGCCCGCACCCCGCGACTGTCAAGGCTCGGAAAGAAGCGGACGGCCGCCCCCTGGACCCGAGGCGGCACCTGGCCGGCCACTTCGGCCCTGCCGCGGCCCGGACGTGTGCGTTCCTGGAAGAGGAAGCCGGGATGGTCCATGTGAGCGTGGAACGCCAGCTGCGCGCGCGCCCGACCGCGCGGCCGGTACTGCAGGAGGAGGTTGCCGTAGCGGTCCACGCGATGCCGGATCACCTGGCTCCGGCGGAACCGCGCCACAATGCCCTCGCGCAGCCAGCGCTCGGCGAACGGCGCGACCGGGACGCGCAGGACCTGCCGGAGCGTCTGGACGAGCGCAGGCGGAAGTGCGGTGTGTGAAGGCATGAGGATCTAGGCCTGGTTCAGAAGTCCGCCGGTTTGGGTGACACGCGCGCTATGAGGCGGTTTGTAGCCCAGGCACTCCTGCCTGGGGCCGAATCCGTGAGGCGCTCCACAGGCAGGAGTGCCTGTGCTACAAACTGCACCCTTCCTGTGTTACCCGAATCTGAACCAGGCCAGGATCTACAGATTCCACCGGCCGGCGGCCTGGAGGGCCTGCTTCAGGTCGTCGCGCATGCGTGCGGCAGCCCGCCGGGCCGCGCCCCGCCAGTCGTCGGGTGCGTCCTCGGCCTGCCAGGCGAAGAGAATCGAGCGGCTCGCGTTCACCACCGCCCCGGAGCCGTCCGCGCGAAAGGCGCTTGTCACGTCGGCCGCACCAGCCCCCTGAGCCCCGTAGCCCGGAAGCAGCAGCAACGTGTCCGGCATGCGCTCGCGGAAGCCGGCGAGCTGGGCCGGATGCGTGGCGCCGACCACGGCCCCCACCGACGAGAGGCCGCTCGTCCCCTTGCACGAAGCGCCCAGCGTCTGGACGAGCGCGGCCGCAGCCTCGGCCACGGTGCCGCCGGCGGCCAGCTCCAGGTCCTGCAGGTCGGCGCTCGACGGGTTCGACGTCTTCACGAGCACGTAGACCCCGCGCCCGTGGGGCAGCGCCCGGTCCAGAAACGGCTGGAGCGAATCGCTGCCCAGGTACGGGCTCAAGGTCACGGCGTCGTGGGGCCCCAGAGCCTTCCCGAACAGAGCCTCGGCGTAGGCGGCGGCCGTGGAACCGATGTCGCCGCGCTTGGCATCGCCGATCACCAGCAGCCCGTTGGCGCACGCGTACTCGCAGATGGCGTTGTAGGCGGCGAGCCCCTCGGTCCCCCAGGCCTCGAAGAAGGCCAGGTTGGGCTTGACCGCGGGCACGAGATCGTGCACGGCATCGACAATGCCCATGCCGAAACGCAGGAACGCTTCGGGCACTGCGGACCGGCCCGGGTCGTCGCCGCCGGATGCTTGCCGGGCGAGTTCGGGCGGGAGCCGGTCGCGGCGCGGGTCGATGCCCACCACGGCCACGCTCTGCTTGTCCTGGATGGCCTGGTGCAACCGGTCCGCGAAGGACGCGGCCATGGACGCTCCTTGTGGTCGGGCACGCGCGTCAGGAGGCGCTGGCTTCCGGCGCTTCCGCGGGAATCTCTCCATCGTAGAACTCGCCGAACGCGCGGAACCTCCCGTACCGGCTCTCGACGAGCGCGTCGGCAGACATCCCCTTGAGCTCGTCCAGATGGCGGATGAGCGCTCGCTGCAGTCGTTCGGCCATGGCCTGGGGGTCGCGGTGCGCCCCGCCGAGCGGTTCGGGGATCACCTCGTCGATCAGGCCGAAACCCGCGAGATCCCGGCTCGTGAGGCGGAGCACGCCGGCGGCCAGCGCCTTCTTCTCCCCGTCGCGCCAGAGGATAGAGGCGCACCCTTCCGGGCTGATGACCGAGTAGTACGCGTGCTGGAGCATGAGAACGCGATCGCCCACGCCAATGCCAAGCGCCCCGCCCGACCCGCCTTCGCCGATGATGGCGCACAAGATAGGCGTGCGCAGCTGGCTCATGGCCTGCAGGTTCTCGGCAATGGCGATGGCCACGCCCCGCTCCTCGGACCCGATCCCCGGATAGGCGCCCTTGGTGTCGATCAGGCAGACGACCGGCAGGCCGAAGCGTTCGGCCAGCTGCATCTTGCGCAGCGCCTTCCAGTAGCCTTCCGGATGCGGACAGCCCGCGTTGTGGGAACGCACCTCGTGGACGTCGTGCCCCTTGTGCTGCCCCACGAGCAGTACGCGGTGCGGACCGATCCACCCGAGTCCGGTGACGATCGCCGGATCGTCGCCGAACTGCCGGTCGCCATGGAGCTCCTGGAACCCCTCCGTCATCATCCGGATGTAGTCGCGCGTCTGCGGACGCTTGAGATGCCGGGCGAGCTCGACCGTGTTCCATGCCGACAGGTCTTCGTAGAGCTGCCGCTCGAGCTGGCCGTACTGGGTCTGCATGGTCTGCAGGAGCTTCTGAAGATCGGGCGTCTCCTCGGTGCTCTTCTGCAGCTCCTCGATGCGGCTCTTGAGATCCGCCAGCGGACGTTCGAAAGGGAGGTGATCCTTCTTGTCGTTCGCGCTCATGAGGCGTCTCCTTGTGGCCGTCCCGCGAGGCCAGCAATCATCCCTCTAGATCTTGAAGATGGTCACGCGCTTGAAGGCCCGGAGAAAGGCGTGCATGTCGAGCGGCCGGTCGGACGGCTTCTTGGCGAGCATCGACAGCACCAGGGCCTCGAAATCCGGAGCGATGTGCCGGTTGTACCGCTGCAGCGTTTCGGGCTTCGTTTCGAGGTGCCGCGTGAGAACCTCGTTCTGGTGATGGCCCACGAAGGGAGGCCGGCTCGCGAACATCTCGTAGACGGTCGCGCCCAAGGCGTACATGTCCACGGCCGGCGTGACCGGCCGCCGCTTGATCTGCTCGGGCGCCATGTAGCTGGGCGTGCCCTCGGCCTTGCGCACGAACGGAATCCAACGAGCCAACCCGGTGACGGCCGTCGAGAAATCGATCAACCGGACCTCCCCTTCCGCGTTCACGAGAATGTTGTCCGGTTTGACGTCCCGGTGCACGATGCCCCGTTCGTGGATGTAGGACAAGGCCTCTGCCACGGCCACGATGATCTCCCGCGCCTTCTCGTGAACCGAGCACGGCTTTCCGGTGGTGATGCAGTCCTTGAGCACGCCTCCCTGGAAGTGCTCCATGACCATGTAGGGCAACCCCTCGAAGGTTCCGCAGGCGAGATAGCGCAGCAATCCCCTGTGCCGAAGCGGCTTGCAGAGCCGGTACTCGTTGAGCAGGATGGACTGCGCCTGGCGCGACTTGGCCAGATGCGGATGGACGATCTTGACGGCGACCTCCTCGCCCCGGAGGTTGGCGGCCTTCCAGATGGTGCCGGTGCCGCCCGCGGTGAGCCGCAGCGTGCAGCGGTATCCGTCGAGCGTCCGGTTTGTCAGATCGAGTGTCGCTGCCATGGGCCTTCACACGAATCAAATGGGACCTTTGCGCGCGGGCGTCTCCGTCCGCTTCTCCCGGCCGAACCGCATCTTGGTGTTCAGGGAGCGCGTCGTTCCTCCACGCTTGCTGCTTTCATTGGCTGCCGGCGACGGATGCTACGCGCCGCGGCAGTACTCCACCGCGCGCTTGAAGATCTGCAGCCCCTCTCCTTCGCGCCGGAGCCCCTCGCGCGTCCACCTGGGGTGGTGGTATCCGAAGATGTGCCGCTCCGGGTGGGGCATGAGTCCGAAGACGCGCCCGGAAGGATCGCACAATCCTGCAATGTGGTCGACCGATCCGTTCGGATCCTCGGGGTAGGCGGGCGTACGCCCCTGGCTGGAGGCGTACCGGTAGGCGACCTGCCCGGCGGAAACCAGATCGCTCAGCACCTCGGGGGCCCGGGTGACCAGCTTGCCTTCGCCGTGCGCCACGGGCAGCTCCAGTTCCTCGCCCGGCGCCACGAAGACGCAGTGCGTGTTCTCAGCGGCCCGCAACCGCACCCAGCGCGCTTCGAACCGGTGCGAATCGTTGACCGTCAAGGTCACCTTGCGCGCGCCCGGTCCCACGAACGTGGCGCCCGGCAGCAGCCCCATCTTGACAAGCACCTGGAACCCGTTGCAGATCCCGATCACGAGTCCACCGGACTCCGCGAAACGGACGAGCTTCTGCCCCAAGACGTGCTGCAGCTCGATTGCCATGACCTTGCCGGCGGCCACGTCATCCCCGTAGGTGAAGCCGCCGGGCAGGGCCAGCAGCTGAAAACCGCCGAGCGGATCCTCCTCTGCGGCGAGCCGGTTGACGTGCATCAACTCGGCCTGCGCGCCCGCCAGCTCCAGGGCGAAGCGCGTCTCCACATCGCAATTGGTGCCGGCGGTGCGAAGCACCACAGCACGGGGCGTCGCCATGTTTCGCTTCCTCCCGGACACGCAGGCCGACAGGCCGCGGGCCCCTATCCCAGCATCAGCGGTCGGCGCCACGCCTCCCGCAGGGCCCCCAGCGTCTCGTCCAACACCGGTCGGGTCTCGCCGGCGACGAAGAGCCGATCGGTCTGCGTCACCGCGCCGATCTTGGCGAAGGGCGGTTCGCATTCGAGCAGCACAGCCTCGAAGTCCGCCTCGTCCTTCTTGCGTACTTCCACCAGAAGCCGACTGTTCGATTCGCTGAAGAGCAGGGTCGGCACATCCAGCGCATCGCCCCCGGGCACTTCGTTCAGCGAGAGATCCAGGCCCAGCTCGCCGGCAAAGGCCATCTCCGCAGCGGCCACGGCCAGCCCGCCTTCCGAACAGTCGTGAATGGCGCGCGCCAGTCCGCGACGGGTCACCTCGGCCATGGCGCCGAACACCTTGCAGCCCAGCGCCGTGTCCACCCGGGGCACGTTCTGCCCCATCTCCCCGTAGTAGGCGGCCAGATGCGACCCCCCGAGTTCATCGCGCGTCAGCCCGACGAGGTAGATGCTGTTGCCCGCCTCCTTCACGTCCATGCTGACGACGCGCGCCAGATCGTCCAGTACGGCGATGGCGCTGATGAGCAGCGTGCCGGGGATGCAGATGGAGCCGTTGTCCGAGGCGAACTCGTTGTTCAGGGAGTCCTTGCCGCTGATGAACGGTACGCCGTACGCCTTGGCCACGTCATAGCACGCCTTGGCCGCGCGCACCAGTCCGCCGAGACGGTCCGGCTTGTCCGTGATACCCCAGCAGAAGTTGTCCAGGATCGCGCACCGGTCCAGCGTCCCGCCCACGGCGACGATGTTGCGCAGGGCCTCGTCGATCCCGGAAGCCGCCATGTGGTACGGGTCGATGTCCGCGTACTTCGGGTTCATGCCGTTGGCCACGGCCAGGGCCTTCTGCGAACCGAGGACCGGTGCGATGACAGCCGCGTCGCCCGGGCCGTCGTGCTTGACGCCCACCAGAGGCTTGAGCACGGCGCCCGCCTGGACCTCGTGATCGTACTGCCGGATGACCCATTCCTTGGAGCAGACGTTCCACGCGCCGAGGAGTTCCTTGAGCTCGGCGCCGTAGTCGTCCTTTTCGGGCGGTGAGAAGGGCGGGGAGTCCGGCGGTTCCCAGACGGCCTCCCGTTCGATCTGCGGAAAGCCTTCGTGCAGAAACTCCATGTCGAGCTCGCCCACGAGCACGTTTTCGTAGTGCAGCTTGAGCTTGCGATCGCCCACGAACCGGGCCACTACCGAGAGTTCGACGTTTTCCTCCTCGGCCAGCGACTTGAGCTCCCGCAGGTGCTCGGGCCGCACGGCGATGACCATGCGTTCCTGGGCCTCGCTGATCCAGATCTCGGTGTAGGACAGGCCGGCATACTTGAGCGGCACCTCTTCGAGATCGACCTCTACCCCGCAGTCCTGGCCCATCTCGCCGAGGGCCGAGGAGAGGCCGCCGGCCCCGCAGTCGGTGATGCACGCGTACAGGCCCGCGTCCCGCGCCCGCATGAGGAAATCCAGCACTTTCTTTTCTTCGATGGGATTGCCGATCTGCACGGCTCCCGAGGAAATGGTCTCCGAATCCTGGTCGAGTTCGACCGAGCTGAACGTAGCCCCGTGGATGCCGTCCCGGCCGGTGCGTCCCCCCACGAGCACGCCGAGCATGCCCGGTTCGGGCTTGCGCTTCCGGGCCATGTCCTTGGGCACGATGGCGACATTGCCGCAGAAGACAAGGGGGTTGCCCACGTACCGGTTGTCGAAATAGATGGCGCCGTTGGCCGTGGGAATGCCCATGCGGTTGCCGTAATCGCGCACGCCCCCCACCACCCCGCGCAGCACGCGGCGCGGATGGAGCGCGCCCTTGGGCACCTCGTCCGGCGGGAGGTCCGGCTCGCCGAAGCAGAAGACGTCGGTGTTCATCACGGCCTTGCCGCCGAGGCCCGTGCCGAGCGGATCCCGGATGACCCCGCCGATGCCCGTGCCCGCACCGCCGTAGGGCTCGATGGCGGACGGGTGGTTGTGCGTCTCGACCTTGAAGACCGCCCCCCGTTCGCCGTCGAAGTCGATCACCCCGGCATTGTCCACGAACACCGACCAGCACCACTCCTTGTCGAGCTCCTCGGTCACCCTGGCGATGGTGCTCTTGAGGAGATTGTCGATGAACTCCTCCTGCCCGTTCTCCCGGTAGCGGATCCGGCCCCGCAGGGTCTTGTGCACGCAGTGTTCGCTCCAGGTCTGTGCGAGGGTCTCGAGCTCGACATCCGTGGGCGCGCGGCCGAGCCGTTCGAAGTACGCCTGCACGGCCTGCATCTCGGCCAGGGAGAGGTAGAGCTGCCCCTTGGTCGAGAGGCGCGTCAGTTCCTCCGCGTCGAGCCCGGCGAGCGGAATCTCGCGCCGCTCGAGCTCGTACTCATGGTGCTTCGGCTTTCGGGGCGGAATGTCCTTGTTGACCGCCACCTCCTCGATCACCTCGTTGGCCAGAATCTTGAGGGCCGCCTCCTCGAGTCTGCGCGCCGGGATATCCCCGGTCACGATGTATTTCTTGGCAGTGCTCACCCACTCCACGCCCAACCCGAGATCCCGGATCCCCTTCCCGATCGAGGCGGCTGTCGGCTCCATGACCCCGGGCCGACGGACGATCTCGATGGTGGTCTCCTCGGCGCCGTGGGCCGGCAGCACGGGCGCGTTGATGGCAAACATCTCGACCACCGGATCGGTCAGGAACTCCCGTGCGATGCGACTGGCCTTGCGGGGGGAGAGCTTGCCGGAGAAGGTGGTGACGCGCACCGACCGGACCTGCTGGGCCTTGACCAGGCCGTAGTCCATGAATTCCTGGAGCACGCCGCGGCCTTCGGCATCGAGCAGACTGTCCCGGCTGGTCACTTCCACGCGATACAGGCTTGGCACAGGGTGTCTCCACGGCGCAGCAGGCTGAGCGGACGAAAGCACTGATTCTCATGGTTTTCAGCGAGGCTGTCAACCCAATTCGGGCGGGCGCCGGACATCCGAAGGGGGACGGGACGACCCCCGGCGCCGCCCCCTGGCCCCGGGGGCCTACGCAGCAGCCTTCCTGGGAACGCCGAGCTCCAGCGCGGCACCGCAGTCTGCTTGGCCGAACCGGAGCTCGCCGGTTTTCGCTTGCGTAGGACACGAACCCGCGTATGCCTGGAACCCGTCCGACACGCATCCACCGACCAGGAGACCCCCATGGCCAAGCGACCCAACATCCTCATCCTCATGACCGACCAGCAGCGGGGCGACTGCCTCTCCTGCGCCGGGCATCCCACGGTGCAAACCCCGAACATGGACCGCCTGGCAGCCGAAGGCGTACGCTTCACGCGCTTCACGACCTCGAGCCCGGTCTGCATGCCGGCCCGCAGCACGTTCGCTTCCGGCCTCTATTGCCACAATCACGGCCAGTGGGCCAACTACGGGTGCCTGCCTGAAACCACGGACACCTATATGAAGCGCCTGCGCGACACAGGCTACCGCACCTGCCACATCGGCAAGTCCCACCTCTACCCGCACAAGGGCGAACACCTGAGCGACCGCCTGCCCTACATGCACGCCCTGGGCTTCCAGGACGTGCGCGAGAACACCGGCCCCTGGGCCACGGTCAAGACCGATTCGATCATGACCGACCACTGGCGGGCCCTGGGCATCTGCGAACGCTTCCGCGCGGACTACAAGAAACGCCGCGAGGCCGGCAGCGTGGACGCTGTCTGGCCCAGCCCCATGCCCGAGGGCGAGACGATCGACGATTTCGTGGGCCGCACGGCCGTCGACTACCTCGGGGCCTACGACCGGGACGAACCGTTCTGCGTGTTCGTCGGCTTCGGCGGCCCGCACGAACCCTGGGACCCGCCCGCCTCCTGGGCCGAGAAGTACGACGGCACCCAACCGGCCGCTCCCCTGCCCGCGCCCGAGTCCCCGGGCTGGCTCTCCCCGGAAGCCCGCGCTTACGAAGCGGACATCACCGGCAAGGTCCAAGCCTCTCCCGAGCGCGCGCGCACCATCCAGCAGCTCTACTTCGCCAAGATCAGCCACGTGGACGCGTGGTTCGGACGGATCTTCGAGACGTTGGAGCAGCGCGGCGTCCTGGATGACACGCTGATTCTCTTCTGGTCCGACCACGGCGAGCGACTCTGCGACCGCGGGGGGCTCTTCAAGTCGGTCTTCTACGAGGAAGCCGCGCGAGTGCCGTTCATCCTCCGCACGCCCGACCGGACGAACGCCGGGCAGACGGCAGACGGCCTCTGCGGAACGGCCGACGCCTTCCCCACGCTCCTCGCCGCCGCCGGGTGCGAGCCCGCCCCCAGCTTCGGCCGCCCGCTCCTCGAAGCGGCCCAGGATCCCGGCGCCGCCATCCACGACGCTGTCCTGAGCGAGATCGAATGGGGCGGCCGGCAGTTCACCCTGATCCGCGACGAGACCCACAAACTGGTGGTGGACGGCGACGGGAATGCCGTGCAGCTGTTCGACATGGAAGCCGACCCGCAGGAACGGACCAATCTCGCGGGCCGCGAAGACACGGAAGCCGTCGAAGCCCGTTTGCGCGACCACCTCCTGCGCTTGCGGCTCGCCACCGACCGGACGCAGAAGGATTGACCGAACGGCCTGCTTTCGCCTCGAACGCCGGGGTTGTGCGATCGCCTCGGCCGCGGTATCGTAGAGAACCACGCGCAAGCCGCCTGCTGCACCGCCGCCTGCGGGGCAGCGGCGCACGGCGCGCGGTCGCGACTTTGTAGAGGGCATCGAATGGCTCGCGCACGACCCACCGACTGGCCGCTGCCGACCGCTGAGAGCCGTCCGTGGACGCGCTGGTGGTGGCTGGGCTCGGCCGTGGACAAGGCGACCCTCACGCAACTCCTCGAAACCTATGCCAAGGCGGGCCTCGGCGGGGTCGAAGTGACCAGCATCTACGGCGTGCAGGGCGAGGCGCATCGGAACATCGACTACCTCTCGTCCGCGTGGATCGAGACGGTTCGGCACACCATCGCGGAAGCCCACCGCCTGGGCATGCAGGTCGACCTGCCGCCCGGCAGCGGCTGGCGCATGGGCGGTCCGTTCATTACGGACAAGGCAGCTGCCGCAAAGCTGCACATCGAGAAATCCGACACCACGCGCCGTCTCACGGCCGAGGTCCGGCCGTCGGGCGAGCCGGTCAAGCGCGCCGGCCCCGGCGGAGCGGGGAGAGCCTTCAACCCCTTCAGCCGGCGGTCCCTGCAGGCGGTCATCGACTTCTACACACCGCACTTCAGAGACCTCGACATCCGGGCGCAGTTCCACGATTCGTGGGAGTATGCCTCAAACGCCTGCCCGGAGCTCTTCGATTGCTTCCGCGAGCGGCGCGGGTACGACCTGGAGGCGCATCTCGCCGCGCTGGCCGGTCAAGGCGATTCCGACGAACACGCGCGCGTCACGTACGACGTGCAGCGCACGCTGGCCGAACTCGCGCTCGAAGCGTTCATCGTGCCGTGGACCGCGTGGTGCCACAGCCTGGGCCAGCAGAGCCGCAACCAGGCCCACGGCTCGCCCGGCAACCTCCTCGACCTCTACGCGGCCGCCGACATTCCGGAGACCGAGGTCTTCCGCAACGTCACGCCCGATACGCCCCTCATGAGCAAGTTCGCCTCCTCCGCCGCGCACGTGGCAGGCCGGCGCCTGACGTCGTCCGAGACCGCGACCTGGCTCGGCGAGCACTTCCACGTCTCGCTCGCGGACATCAAACAGCTCGCGGACAACCTGTTCGTTGCGGGCATCAACCACCACGTATATCACGGCACCGCCTACTCGCCCCCGGACGTGGAGTGGCCGGGCTGGCTCTTCTACGCCTCGACCCAACTCAACCCGCAGAACCCGATCTGGCGCGACCTCCCCACGCTCAACGCGTACGTCACGCGCTGCCAGTCGATCCTGCAGGCGGGGACGCCGGACAACGACCTGCTCGTCTACTTTCCCGTGCACGACGTGCTCCACGATCCCGCGCGCGAGCTCGCCACCCACCTGGCGATCGGCGGGACTTGGTTCAAGGAACTGGCAGCAACGGATACGTTCCGCCAGCTCTGGCAGCGCGGCTATGCATTCGACTACATCTCGGACCGCCAGATTGCAGAGATTCGGATCGCCGGCGACCGGCTCGTGACGCCGGGGGCATCGTACCAGGCCATCGTGGTGCCGCCCTGTACATTCCTGCCGGTGGAGACGCTCGCGCATCTTTCCCGTCTCTCCGGACAGGGCGCGCACGTCGTGTTCGTCTCCCCCGCGCCCGGGGACGTGCCCGGCTGGGCGAACCTGGACGAACGCCGCAAGCGCTTCCAGGACCTGATGGCGCAGGTGACCCCTTGCGCAGACCTCGCGGCCGCGCTCGCAGACATCGGGATCGAGCGCGAACGCCTCGCAGACGTGCCCGGCTTCGCCTGCATCCGCCGCCGGCACGATGCCGGCCGCCACTACTTCATCGTGAACGAGGGCGAAGACGCGAAGGACGAGTGGGTGCCGCTGGCCAATGGCTTCGACTCTGTTCTGATCATGGATCCCATGTCCGGGCAGACCGGGTTGGCCCGGACGCGCGGGGACTCGCCGTGCGAGGTCCGTCTCCAGCTCGCGCCCGGCGCGTCCTGCGTTCTAGGCACGTTCGACGAACCGCTGACCGGCGCGCCCGCCTGGCCCTATGCGGAACCGTGCGGACCAGCCCAGGAACTCCAGGGCGTGTGGCAGGTCGAGTTCCTCTCCGGCGGACCGGAGCTGCCGCCGTCGTTTCAGACCGAGCAGCTCGCCTCCTGGACCGCGACGAGCGAGGCAGCCGAACGGTTCGCAGGCACGGCCCGGTATGGCCTCGCGTTCGACGCGCCCGGCCGGGCCGAGGCCTGGCAGCTCGCCCTGGGCGACGTGCGCGCGAGCGCGCGCGTGCGCCTGAACGGCCGGGACGTGGCCACCCTGATCGGGCCGTCCTTCACGACCACGCTGCGGGAGCTCGAGCCCACCGGCAACGTGCTCGAGGTCGAGGTCACCAATCTCGCAGCCAACCGGATCCGGGACCTCGACCGCCGCGGCGTGGCATGGAGAGTCTTCGAGGACATCAACTTCGTGAGCCGGCAGTACGGACCCTTCGACGCTGCGGACTGGCCGGTGCTGCCGTCCGGGCTTCTGGGACCGGTCCGGCTCGCGCCCCTGAAGAACGCGTGACCCCCTGACAGCGGACCGTTTGCCTGCAGATACGGGAGACCTACGCATGAACAGCCGCGAGCGCATCCGCGCCATCATCGCCGGCCAAGACGCGGACCGCTGCGGGTTCTGATCTGCGGGCCGGAGCAGTTCGACCGGTTCATCATGCCCTGGTTCGCGCGCTTCACCGACCAGGCCCACGCGCACGGCTACCAGGCGCTGCTCCACTCCTGCGGCGCCATCCACAAGGTGATCGAACGCCTGATCGACGCGGGCGTGGCAGTTCCATTGGCACGAAGATCGGGAGGCGATATGGATTTCCCCACGCGCAATCGGCATCTTGATCAAGGACTCATGAACACGTATCGTGTTTCCAGATTCGCTCGCAGATTCCCTGTCCCCGGATTCCCCCGTTATACGATGCGCCCCCCTCCCATTGTCGGATCTGAATCGGAGAGGGGCTCGATCTTTGCGCGAGGACGTCCCTGTTCTGCCCCTGTTCTGCCCGCGCCTCTGCGCCCCTGCGGGAGGCGGAGCGCAGCCAGTCGCGTGGGGCGCTTACCCCACCGACGCCTTGGCCCGGATGACCATGCGGGTGGGATGCACTTCGACCTCGGGCGTGAAAGGCATGGTGGCCTCGCCCTGCAGGCTAACGCTGATGAGATCGAAGTAGTCCACGGACGGCGCTTCGAGCGCGAGCGGGCCCCGGTCTTCGTCGGCCAGCACGAGGCGCGTGCGCGTGCCGCCGTCCACCGCCTCCACGAATCCCTTGGTGCCGAAGATGCGGAGGGTCTCGTTGCCCCAGGAGCCGAAGGCGCGCGGGTTGAGATAGTTGGCGATGGCCACGGCCAGGCCGCCGTTCTCGAGCGTCATCATCATGGACGAGGCCATGCGCAGGTCCCCGGCGCCGGGATTGCCGAAGCCCGTTTCCTGGCCCTGAATGCGCGCGACCGGGGTACCGGCCACGTGCTCGATGAAACGCAGCGCATGCACGCCCGCCTGCATGAGCAGCCCGCCGTCCACGTCCTCGTCCTGCGGCCGGCGGTCGTGGTACGGGTAGGACTTCTGGGCGAGCACCTGGACCACGTCGCCGATGGTCCCCTCCCGCACGCACGCGGCCATGGCCTGGAAGGGCTGGTGCAGGGCCGTGCCCGCCATCTCGTGGAAACGCTTGCCCGTGCGCTCGGCTGCGGCCAGGATGGCGTCGAGCTCGGGTTCGGTCATGGCGCAGGGCTTTTCTGCGTACACGTGCTTGCCCGCGTCGAGGCACTGGATGGCCTGGGCCGCCTGGTCGCGCCGCCGGGGCGAACAGAGCGAGACGAGCTCGACCCGGTCGTCGGACAGGAGCGCGTCGAGCGTCTCGTGCTGCCGGATGCCCTCGGCCTGTTGCAGCGACACGGGCAGCTTCTCGGGGGCAAATCCGGCGTACGCCACCAGTTCGGCCCGCGCGTGCTCCGCGAGCCGGCCCTGGATCTGGTGGCCGTTCATACCAAAGAGTCCGATGCCGATCTTGGGCATGCCGTCTCCTGTGGACAGGTCCGCGCCGTACAATTCACCCGATCCCGTAGCACTCCTTGAGCTTGTCGCGGAAACGGGCGGCGAGGTCTTCGTAGGTGGCTGCCTGGCCCGCGTCCGGCTCGACTGCGCCGGGCATGGGCGCGGCGAACGCGCCGAAGAGCTCCGCCCACGCCGCGCCGGTCCTGCCCTGGGCGGCCATGAGCGCGGCGCCCAGGCCGGCCGAGTTGCTGACCCGCAGGCGCACCATGCGCGCGCCAAAGACATCGGCAAAGACCCGGAGGATGCCTTCGTTCTGCGACGCGCCGCCGGTGACGCGGATCGTGGTCGGCCGCTCGCCGATCCACTCGGAGTGGATCTTCATGGACACGGCCTGGGCCTCGACCACGGCGCGCGCAGCTGCAGCCGGTTCCTTCCACGCTTCGAACGCCTCGCTGCCGAAGAGCTTGGCCCCGGCTTCGAGCACGAGCGGCGTGGTCTCGGTCTCGAAATACGGGAGCATCAGGTTGCCGTCGTTGCCGGCTCGCGTTGCTTCGACGATGGCCCTGGCGAGCCCGTCGTAGTCGAGGCCCGTCTTCTCGAGCACCGCCTCGCGCGCGAGCGAACCGTTCGTGAAGCAGATCAGGCTCATGAACCCGCCCGCAGGATTGCCGAACACGTGGCCGTACCCGTTGGGGTCGGTGCACGGCTCCTGCATGGCGCCGAAGAACGTGTCGCTCGTGCCCAGACTGATCACGGCCGTGCCCGGCTGGGTCGCGCCCATGCCGACCAGGCTGCAGGGGTTGTCCCCGGACCAGGCATAGACGGGCGTGCCCGCCCGGAAGCCGTAGGTCGAGACGAAGTAGGGCGCGATCTCGCCCACCTGGGTGCCGCCGGCCACGACCGGCGGAAGGCGCTTTCGCAGGTCCGGCGCAGTGGCTGCGAGCAGCGGCTCGCTCCAGTCGCCCGCGCCGAGGTCCATCAAGTTCATGCCCGCCCCGTCCCCGCGGTCGATGGCTGCGTCCCCGCCTGCGAGCACGCTGGCCATGAAGCTGCTCACCAGGTGAATGCGGGCCGTGGCTGCGTACGCGCCAGGATCTTCTTTGGAGAACTTGCGGATCTGCGGGCCGGTGAAGCGTTCGATCGTGCGCGAGCCTGAGATCCGGGTCACGGTCTCGTTGCCGCCCGCGGCCCCGGCGATCTCCTTGCACTCGGCTGTGGTGGAACTGTCCATCCAGATGGGCGCGACCGGCCGGCTGAGGCAGGAGCGGATCTGGTCGGCGAGCGGGGCGTCGGCGCTTTGGGCCACGCCCTGGAGGAACTGCTCGTTCAGATAGACCGACCCGTGCTGCTGACCCGATCCGCTGACGCCTTCGATCGTGGACCAGTCGAAGCCTTCCTGCCTGGCATCGGCCAGCAGCTTGTCGAGCGCAGCCACCCACAACAGCGGGTCGCTCTGGCGCACGAGCGGATCGTCGGTCTCGAGAAAGCCGTTGGGACACGTGTAGTCCGGCAGGTCCTTGCCGTACTGGACGCTCCGGTCCAGGACCACCTCGCCCCTGTCCGTATCGATCACAAGGGCGCTCAAGCTCTGCGTGCTGGAATCGAGTCCGAGAGTTCGTGCCATGGTTTCCTCCTGTGCGGACCGCGCGTCGAGCGGACTGCCCCGCGGCCGACGCGTCAAGCTCGGCCGGCCCTCGTGCCGGCGACTCCGCGCCATTCATGCCGCATTCCCGGCGTCCTGTCAAGGATCGGTCGCATCGTTCCCGCAGCTCGAGGGGTTGCGCCCGCCACGGCCGGCGGTAGACTGGGTGGACCGCGATCGACGTCGCCCCCTGTTCGGAAGGAGCGGACATGCGAACCGCTGCACTGGGTGCTGTGCTCACTTCGCTGATCCTGGTCGGATGCGGCCATTCCGGCACCGCGCCCCGGGCGGCTGAGGAGCCGCCCGCCGGCTGCCCTGCCCCGCTCGCCGACCTGACCCGGCGCCTCCAGGCCATTCTCGAACGCGGCGTGTTCCCGGCCGAAAAGGTCGAGGCCGCACAGATGCAGGCCCTGCTCCATCCCGACCGCGGCTTCCGCACCGACTTCCAGCGCTGGCGCGAGAACAACCGGACCTACAACCGCAAGCTCGAAGAGCTGCAGCAATACACCCCCCTGCCGATCGTGCGCGCGCTCAAGGAGGCGCCGCTGGACACGCCGTGGCGCGCCGAACGCTGGGTGCGCGAGCTCGCTGGCACGCCGGACGAGCCCACCGACGCGCTCGCCCAGGCCCAGCGGTTGCTCGCCGCGTTCCCGGATGCGCAGCCGCCAGCACCCCGCAGGGCAGATGCGGAAGAGAACGCCAACGCGTTCGAGCGGTTCGTCAAGGCCTGCGCGGAAGCCGCGAGAATCGTGGACCAGGACGCGCTCGGGGACATCCCCCCCGACCAGCGGCAGCTGCTCGCATTCGTCCTGCCTTGGATCTGCTGGGTCGAAGGACGATTCATCAACCGGTCCGAGGGCTCGCCGTTCTACGGCTTCCACTGGTCGTTCTACCCGGCCAGTCGGTTCCGGCCGGGCCGGGACATGAAGGTGGCGATCGAGGACCCGCTCCTGCCGGCCATGGTCGAACAGCTCCCGCCGCAACTTCGCGACGCCAAAGGTCCCTTTGGCACGAAGCTGGAGACCTACTGGCTGGAAGCGAGCGCGCGCACGGCCGTGCCCAAGGCGCTCTACAGCATGACCGGGATCTACCGGCTCCTGCGGGCGCTCGCCGGCCAGCCCGTGGACGGCGGCCCGATCAAGCAGGACCACGGCACGGGCCATCCGGACAGGCATCCGACGTTCGCACATGCCGTGGACTTCGCCGCCATGCAGCGCGCGCTCCAGCACATCCGGCCCACGCTGTCCGCAAAACATCTGGCAGAGGTGAAGCGCGCGATCGAAACGCTGCCGGCAGGGGATCCGCCCGCCGAGGTAGCGGGCGTGGAGGGCAAGCTCCTGGCCACACGAAAGACGCCCCACGGCTGGATCCTGGTGGGCCGACCTGGTGCGAACACGTACGAAAACGTGGACGCTCTGGCGATCCTCGACCTCGGCGGCGAAGACACGTACATCCACAACAAGCCCGAAGCGCGCCTGGGCCGGCAACCGCTCCACCTGATCGTGGACATGGCGGGCGATGACGTCTACCAGACCCGCGGCGTGGGCGGGCCCGGCGCCGGGATCCTGGGCATCGGAATCCTGATCGATTGCGCGGGCGACGACCGGTACTGCCAGGGCTTGTCCGAACGCTTCGCGCCGCGCAAGCACACGCATAAGACGCTTGTGGCGCCCGATCCCGAGGGCGTGAAGACCGCGCTCGTGCCCTACGTCACGCTCTACGGCGATCCCGAGCATCCGGACGCACCGGGCGTGGTGCTGGACAGCGGCTTCGCCTTTGGCGCGGGTTTCCTGGGGGTCGGCGTGCACATCGACCGCGCGGGCAACGATCTCTACCTCGGCCAGAAGTACGCCTTC
>CAZBZG010000078.1:0-16744 GCA_964496245.1 uncultured Planctomycetaceae bacterium
TCAGGGGCCCGACCCAGCCCACCGCAGCGTGAAGAATATTCACTTTGCACGCCTGCGGCGATGAGGATGCCGGCCCAAAAGCGGGCCTGGTTCAAGAACACGCGGATCCGGGTCACACATGGAACGCGGAGCGGTATGTAGCCCAGGCACTCTTGCCTGGGGCGGATTCCCTCATGCGCTGCACAGGCAGGAGTGCCTGTGCTACAAACCGCTCTCACCGAGTGTTACCCGGAATTGAACCAGGCCCAAAAGCGATCGCATCAAGTCCGCCCCGCCGTACGCTGTGACGCCGCAAACCGGCAAACTGGGGACAAACGGCGCTACAGGACGAGGAAGAGGTGGACAGACGCCGGCGCACACCACGCGCGCCGGCGTCTGTCCCCCTCTTCCCCACGCTCTTCCCCAGCGGCATCCTACCGCTCGCCCTTGCCCACCCGCGTCAGCCGCGCTGCCACGTCCAGGCGAAAGGGGGGCGGTCGGAGGCGGAGCACGCCCTTGGCGCCGTCGAGCGTGTGGCGGGAGAGCCAGTCCCCGCGCTGCGGGTCGAACCAGGCGACGCGGTAGGGACCGGGCGGGAAGTCCCGCAGCGCCAGGAGCACGTGCTCGCGCGTCTCGGGCTCGCGCTGTTCCTCGATCCGCTTGTACCAGGTATTCTCCAGGTTCTGCACCCAGAGAAGCACGGTCCGGTCGCTGCGCAGGGCGAGCACGCGCAGGGCCTTGTTCTCGATGCGCATGGGCACGAACGACTGCGTCCAGTCCACGTCCGCCAGGAACGCAGCGAGCGCTTTGTAGCGGTAGTAGAGATCGTGCGGCTCGATGTAGTTGTCCCACCACCAGAGCATGGGCGTGCCCGCCGCGCCGCTCAAGGCCCCGGCCCAGAGCGCGTTGTGCAGCGCGATGCCGTCGGGATCCTGGGGATTCATGGAGCTCGTCTCGCCCCGGCCCATGTACCCGAACTCAGCCAAGAAGGCAGGCTTGTCATAGCCGCTCACCTCCTGCTGCCCGGCGAGCACGAACGCGGCCGCATCCTGCTCCACGGTCTCGCGCATCCAGTCGAGATAATGGATGTAGGAGTGGTACTGGGCAAACGATATCCGGGGGCTCTTCCAGAGGCCATCCCAGACGGAATGGAGGCCGATGCTGGTCGTCACCAGATGATCGTACAGATCCATGCGCCGGAGTGTCCGGGCCATCTCCAGGGTCCAGGGGATCAGGATCTTCTCGCGCAGATCCGCATCCGTCACAAAACTCTTGGGTGCGGCCACGCCTTCCACATCCCAGGGATCGAGCGCATAGTCCATCTCGTTCCAGAGTTCCCACGCCATCAAGCTTGTATACGCGCTGTAGCGCGCGACCAGGTACTGCAGCCGCGCCCGGTACTGGGCCTTGGCCATAGGATCCGTGAAGAAGACTCCGCGCTCGGCGCACGGTCCGCCGTTGGCCTGATTGAAGGGGCTCTGATCGAAGTGGTGGCGAAAATCGTAGAAGTTGTCGATGCAGAGCTTGACGTAGATGCCGCGTTCCTGCGCCCGCCGGAGCACGTGATCGAGCCGCCACGCGTCGGCCAGGTCCATCTCATGGGGCGTCTGCGTGTCCAGGCTCAGGCCCCAGGTGCAGAGCCAGACGCGCGTGTAGTTCTCGCCCGCGTCCGCCATCTTGCGGAAGTAGGCGTCGAACCCGTAGGTGCCCTGCTCCCGCTTGACCCAGCAGACGTTGTGCCCGAGCGCGAAGTAGCCTCGCCCTGAGTCGAACACAAAGCGATCCGCCGGATCGTCATTCACGCGCAAAAAGCCGTCCGCGCGGTCTTTGGTCTCCGCCACCTGGAACGAGGTCCGGCCGAGCACCTGTTCGGCGCCGCCCTTGCGGCGGACCAGAAAGCGCACCATGTGCCGACCGATGCGACCCGAGGCGACCCGGACTCGCCAGTGAACCCGGCCCTCGGGCATCAGCGCCTCCCGGCCGCGCCTGTCCTTGCCGCGCGTGTACGCGCGGTAGAGGAAGGCGGACACGCGGAGCTTCCGGCCGGCCGGGTCCGTGACCTCAGCCCACACCTCTGCCTGTTCTGGACCGAATGTCGTCGGCAGGTCGCGGCCCGGGACGACCGCCGACCAAACCGCGTAGGGCCCGACCGTCTGGGGGGCTTTCGGACGGGACGGCTCACCGCCGGCCGCGGACAGGGCGACCGCCCAACCCCAGGTCATCAGGTAGACGACGGATCGTGCGCGCATGGCCCGACTACTATATGCACACGTCTCGAGGCGGTCAAGGCTGGAACGGCAGGCCGTGCCAGGCGAACATGGAACCGTCCGCGTTCAGGCGTGGCGCACCGCGTCCGCTTGTCCCCTTCATTCACCGCCTGCGGCCTGGGAGTCGGATACGCCTTGGGACTCTTCCAGCAGCGACTTGATGGCCTCGAGCTGCTTGCGCAGGGCCATTTTCTCCTGCTCGAGCCCATCCACCTGCAGCGCGAGGCTCCGGTTCCGCTTGTTCGCGGCAGCCAGCTCCTCGGACAGGTCTTCGGCCCGCGCCTCGGCGGCCGCCTTGGCCTCCTCGAGCGTCCGGAGTTTTTCGGCAACGGTCTGATCCTCCCCGCCGTGCTTCTCGGCCTGGAGCAGGAGCTTCTCGTAGTCGGCCTGGAGCACCTGGAGCCGGTCGGCGAAGCTGTCCTTCTGCTCCTCGAGCCGCTTGCGCAGCTGTTCGGCGTCCTCGGCAGTCTTCCGGGCCTGGCTCTGCAGTCCGACCATCCGCGTCTCCATGGCTTCGTTCTGGCCCCGCACACGCGCGAGCTCCTGCACAGCCTGCAGATACTGGGCCTGGAGGTTCTCCTTGCCGTCCCTTGCCTCGTGCCACGCTTCCCGATACTCCGCAGCCTGCCCCTTGAGCTGGGACTGGAACGCGACGTAGTGCTTCTCCGACTTGGTCATGCGCTGGTCCAGGTAGAGCCAGCCGATCACGCTGCCGGCCACGGCCACGAGCACGACCAGGCCAAAGACCCAGTGGGGCACGCCCTGTCGTTTGAGCGCTTCGGCCAGCGGCCGCTGCGACTCTTTGATGGTGGCGCTCAGGAAATTGGCCGCGTCTTCGGGCGTCCACACCACGGGGGCGGAGCTGCGGGGCCGTTGCGGTTGCTGCGAGGCGTCTTCAGCCATGTTCTCTCCTTGGAATCAGAATCCTTTCCCACCCGGCCGTCCGAGCCGAATCCGGGACTGCGCGAGTGGGACATGCTCTGCTTATACGCTTATACGGGGCGAACGCCCCCGTGTCAACGCACTGGTGGCCAGATGCTTGACACTCGCCGGAGGTTCCAGTATAAGAGATTGGCGGCGCATGTGTTCGTCCACTTCCGACGCGGGCCGCGAGGGGAGATCATGGCCGACATGGAGCAGGACGACATCGACAAACTGCTGTCCGAAGCGCTTGGCGGCGACGACGACGAGGCAGAGGAGGCACCGATCCCGGAGGAGAAGCAGGCCGAGGAAGAACCGGCAGAACAGGGAGCCGAAGAACCCGCACCAGAAGAACCGCCCGCGCCCGACCAGCCCGCCCCCGGCAGCCAGGAAGAGATCGATGCGCTGGTCGCTTCGGCCGCCGACCAGACCGGCGAGGCCGAAGACGAAGCCCCGGCCGCCCAACCCGAGGCAGCGGCAAGCGAAGAAGCGCCGCCCGCCCAGCAGGACGTGGAGAGCCAGGACGATATCGACGCGCTGCTCGCGAGCGTGGAGAGCACCGAGTCTGCGGAAGCCGAGCAAGCTGAAGCACCGCCGGCTGGCGAGCCAGCCCCTGCCGAACCGGCCGACGAAACACCTGAAGCGCCCCCGGAAGCCGAAGCCCCAGAACCAGCCGCCGGCCATGACGAAGCCGGGGGAGCGGACAACCTCGCAGCGCTCGTGCAGGAGGGAGACGCCGCGACTGCGGAAGAGCCGCCCGCTGCCGAGGAGGCCCCGGCGGAAGAAGCGCCTGCCCCGCCCCCTGAGGACCGTCCCAAGGATACGGAGGAGCCGCTGGCCGACGACATGATGCCCCAGGAGGCAGAGGCTGCCCCCGCGGTCATGGACAAAGCCGTGAGCCCGCCTGAGGAGAAGCCCGAAGCCGAAGACGCGGCCGATGCCCTGGCGTCGTCCGCCATCACCCAGGTGCTCCAGAAGCCGGAGACGGAGGGGGACCAAGCGCAGGAAACCGAAGAACCCGCGCCCGAACCGGCACCGGAGCCCGAACCAGCGGCAGACGATGGCGCCCCGCCTCCGGCCGAGCCCAAGGGGCCGCCGGTGCCGCCCATGGAGGACGTGGCCTCCATCCAGCAAAGCCTGTCGCTGGCCGCGAGCGCGAGCGAAGTCGAGGGCCTGGCCGGGCAGATCTCGAGTCTCTTGGGCGACCTCTCCGAGCGCGCCAAGCGTTTCCAGACCGCCTGGCACCGGTCGGATCAGGAGGCCAAGGAGCATCGCGCACACGCCGCTGACCTCTCGCATCGCCTCACGGTCACCCAGGAGGAGAAGAAAGCTCTCGAAGAAGAAGTCGCAGATCTGCGCAACCGGCTGACCAAGCTCGAAGGGCAAAAGCTCGGCGGCGAAGAATCGAACCGCACCAAGATCGCATCCCTCGAGCTGAAGCTCCGCGAGCAGGAATCCCGCGGGGATATGCTGGACACCGAGGTCGAAGCCCTCAAGGAGGAGCTCAACAAGGCGCGCAGCGAGTCCACGGGCTCGGACCTGGAGAGCCGGCGGGCGCGGTTCGAGATGGACCGTTTGCGGAGCGAGCTCGACGCCGAGCGCATGGAGCGCATGCGCATCCAGCGGGCGCTGGACAACCGCGAAAAGGAGCTGCAGAGCATCCAGGCCCAGACCGCCGGCCAGGCGTCGAGCCTCTTCCTCGACGAGCTCCACCGCCTGGTGCGACGCCTCGAGAACGAGATGGACATCCGTACGAGCGCCGCACACGAAGCGCTGGCTGCGGTGGACCGCATGAAGGTGCCCGAGGAGCTCGTGGCCGTGGTGAGCAATCTGCGTACGGCCCTGCTCACGGCCGCCGGGCTGACCGACGGAGAGAGCGAAGACGCCCTGCGTTCGCTCTCAGACCAGGCAGCCAAGCCGGGCGACGCGGTGCAGCCCGTGCATCCGTCCCAGGAAGACGAAGGCAAGGCGAGCCTGGCCGCCTTCGAGTCGGCGCTGGTGGCCCTCGACATGGACAAGGCGCACGACCTCGCGCGTACGCTGCTCCGCAAAACCTACACAACGCCGGCGCACCTGATGAGCAAGATCTACCTCTGTTCCGCCCTGCGGCAGAACGAGGTCGGCACACAGCTCCACGGCGTCATCAAGCTACTCCAGGACCTCAAGGCAACGCAGGAGGCGGCCGACCGTACGCGCGGCCGGGAAGGCCCGGAGACCGAGCGCATGCTCGTGCAGATGTTCGACTACCTCCACAATCTCGTGCGGCTCAAACACGTCAGCCGGACCACGGGCGAAGCCTGGCAGTTCTTCCTGGATCTGCGCGGCCGCTACAGCTTCGTGACCTCGGACAAACAGTGGGCCGAGTACCGCGACCGGGTGCTGAGCAGCTCGTAGGCAGCCCGCATGACGACCCGCGTACGCCGCATCGCACAGGCCGCCTTCCTCCTACTCCTGGGTCTTTCCGCCTATCTCTCCCTGGTGCCGCAGCCGCCGCGCATGGTTGCACTCTCTTGGGACAAGCTGAATCACAGCCTCGGCTACGCGTGCCTCCTTCTCGCCCTGGACTGGGGGTGGTCCACCGGCCGCGGGCAATGGGGCAAAGCTGCCTTGCTTCTCGCATACAGTGGCGTGCTCGAAATCGCGCAGCTCTGGGTGCCCGGCCGTGAGGGCAGCCTATGGGATCTCGCGGCCAACGCGCTCGGCCTGCTGGCCGTCCTCGCCCTCAGCCCGCTGCTCGAGCGCACCGCATTCTACAGGCGACTCGCCGAGCACCCGGCCTCGGATACGCCGCCCCCTCCCCAAGCCCCCTAGTCGGGTGCCATGCCCACCCTTGGGTGGGCATGCGCTCTGCCGCTCCCTGCCGGATTGCGATAGCGCGCGAAGCAGTGCGTCGTGTCTGGGAGGAGGCATGCCCACCTATAAGGTGGGCATGGCACCCCGCTCCCTGAAGGCGTGGCCCAGGGTCAAGTGCTGCGGCCCCAGGCGGTTCTGGTGGTCATAGAAGCCGTAGTTCACCATGACCCCGCACTCATGGGCGTACCGGCCGGTCTGGAACGCGGCCCGGGCGGGCACGCACTGGCCGTGGCATGTGAAGGCGTTGGTGAAGTGCGCGCCCTCCCGCGCGATGCGGTCAAGCGTGGGCGTATGCGCGATCCCGTCCACGAAACCCATGCGATCGTGCTGCATCTGATCGCACATGAGAACGAGCACATGAGGAGGACGGTCCATGGAAGCCTCCTACCGGAATTCGCGCGGGTGGCGCTGCTTGAGCGCTTCGATCGCATCCCCGCGGCCGGTCGCCTCGAGCCGCTCGCAGTACTTCTTGAGCGCGCCCCGCGCGTGCGTGGGACCGCCTTCGTGCAGCACGGTCCAGAGCGGGTCGACGGTGTACCGTTCGCACATGCCCATCATCATGTCGTCGTGCCAGGCGAGGAGCTTGTGCGCGCCTTCCTGGCAGAGCTCCGGACGGCTCGGCGCGAGGTCGTGCTGCTCGTGCGGATCCTCGTGCACGTTGAAGAGCATCTCCTGCGGAAAGAGGTGGTAGAAGTCGTGGTAGGTGCGGATGTACTGGTACGGGCCGAACCGCACGGACCGCTGGCAGACGTGGCAGCACTGGCTGAGCACGAGGAAGTCGCGTCCGCAGTCGGCGCCCTGGGTGAGCGCGGGCGCGTAGCTCTGCCCGTCCCAGGCCTCGGGCGCATCCACGCCGAAGAGCTCGGCCAGGGTGGGCCCCAGATCCAGGTTGTAGTGGAGGCCCGAGTCCACGTGGCCTTGCTTGGCGCCGGGCCAGCGCACGATCATGGGAACCCGGTGCGTGATGTAATCCGAGGTCCCGTGTTCGGCGTAGACGCCGAGTTCCCCGTGGTTCTCGCCGTGGTCGGACGTGATGACGATCGCGGTCTCCTCCATGACCCCGGCCGCCTCCAGGGCGCCGAAGATCCGGCCGATGTGTTCGTCCATGTACGCGATGCCGCAGTCGTACCCGTCGAAGTGCCGCCGCAGGTCGTCCATGGTCCGGATCTCGCCCACGTGACGCGGGAACTGCGGAATGTCCTCTCCCGTGTACATGTTGTTGTCCAGCGCCGAGTGCGGGCCCACGGTCTTCTGGTGCTGCTCGAGCACCTCGGGCGTGAGCCATGCGGGAAGGGGCTCGTCGGCAAAGGGATTGCCGAAGTCCTTCGGCGCCCGGTAGATCGTGTGCGGATCCCAGTAGTTGATGTGCAGGAACCAGTCGTCCTCCTTGGCGTGGGTCTTCAGCCAGTCCAGCACCGTGGGCGTCACCTCATCGGCCGACTCCATGCCACCCTTGCCGGGGTTGTGCATCTCCTTGAAGCCCGCGTAGAACCACCAGGCCGTGTGCCGTTCGCCGAACGGGCTCACGGTGCACGTGTGCATGTTCTGCCGGCGGAAGAGGTTGACGAGACCCTCGTGGTCCATGCGGTCGCGAAAGCCGCGCGTGGCGCCCTCGATCCGCATGTCTCCGGCCGTACCGCCGTGACCCATCACGCCCGTGTGGATGCCGTGGCGCCCGCTGAAGAGGGCCGCGCGGCTCGGCAGACAGGGCGCGTCCGAGCAGTAGTACTCGTCGAACCGCACGCCCTCCCGCGCGATGCGGTCGATGTTGGGCGAGGTGTTGCGGTGGTACCCGTAGCAGCCCAGATGATCCGGCCGCAGGGTGTCGAGGTCCAGGAACAAAATGCGCATACCTGTCTCCTTGAGGCTTGAACGTTGTCAGAAATTGCCTGCGATAGGCGATACGGATGCGTCCGACCGAGACGGCGCGCCGGAGAGACGGCGGGCGGCGGCCAGCAGCTGGTCGCAATACCGGCTCTGCCCTTCCGCCCTACCCGTCGGAACGCTTTCGGCCAGTGCCAGCACGCCCGCCGGCTCGTCCCGATGTCGCACGAGCGCGCTCGTACGGCGGACGCCGTTCGGGTTGCAGTGGGGGTCGGCCATGGATTCGTCCGCCCGCGCCCGGGCGATCCGCCGCGCCACATCCGTGCGCTTGAGCCGCATGCGGGCACGCTTTGCATCGTACGTCCACCAGCCGCCGCCGGACGGCATCTCGCGAAAGAATGCGAGACCCAGCGCAGCCGGGGCGTCGAGTTCTCCGCGCCAGGGGCGGAGGAATCCGATGCGCGCCATGACCCAGATCTCGCCCCGGGACGGTTCGGCCCGGCGCACCATGACCATGCCGTCGGGTCCCGGCACGTACCACTCAGCGGTCTGGCCCGTGTCCGCAGCCAGAGTCTCGAGCGTTCTGCCGAGCGCTTCAGCGAACGCGCGCCCGGATACCCGCAGCGGCACCAGCTGGGCGGTGGCGCGGTACTGCTTGGTGCTCGCCGGCCGCGCCACCAGGTCGAGGTCGACCAGGGCCCGCAGGATGCGGAGCAGACTGGACTTGGGGAACCCGGTCTCGCGGGCGATCTCCTCGAGGGAGAACGGGCCCTGCGCGGCCAGGAGCCGGAGCACGGCGATGCCGCGGCGAAGAGCGGGGGCGGAGGGGGGCGGCACGATGATTCCTTATGTGGCATCTCTTCCGTATGTGGTATCCACCATACCCCGCCGCGCCCTTCGTGCAAGCGATTTTTGCGATTTTTCGCAGGACGCGTCGGAAAAACGCCGGATGTATGGGGTGCCATGCCCACCCTTGAGTGGGCATGCGGCTGCTCTTGTTCACAGAATCAGACGCATGAAGGATCGTCACCTCTACCAGGGAGGAAGCATGCCCACCTTGCAGGTGGGCATGGCACCTTACCTCTGCTACGGCGGTTTCTTGCCCGTGTGTCGTGCGGGAACGGGGCGGTGGGACCGAGTCAGGCGGGCGACGGGCCGGGTTGCAGCTGCGCGGCGCGCTCGGCCTCGGCCCCGGACACGCAGAAACGCACGGCCTGGGGCAGGATCTCGAAGCGCATGGGCAGGGCCCCGCCCCGGTCGCCGTCGACCTGGACGGGGACCTCGGAAGCGGCTTGCAGCTCGATCACGCGCGCACGGGCGTAGGCCACGTCGGGCAGATCCGGGAGGTTGTGCCGCAGCGCGCCCAGGGCGTAGCGGAGGAGGTCGATCCGCCGCCGCCCCTTGAGGCAGCAGACGTCGAGGAAGCCGTCGTCGGGCATGGCCTTGTTGAAGAAGCGGAACGGGCCGCCGTAGCGCCGCATGTTGCCGACGAGAGCGAACGTGACCCCGTCGGCCACCGGCCGGCCGTCGGCAAAGACCTCCATGGTCGGAAAATCGTAGCGAAGGAGCGTCATCACCGTGGGCACGAGATACGACAGCATGGAGATGCCGGCCGCGGAACGCTTTCGGGAAACCT
Source organism: uncultured Planctomycetaceae bacterium (assembly GCA_964496245.1). GTDB lineage: Bacteria > Planctomycetota > SZUA-567 > SZUA-567 > SZUA-567 > CAZBZG01. Next base: position 9,481 of record CAZBZG010000078.1, read on the forward strand.
TGTCCACGATCGTGGCATCCAGGCCGGCGCCCGCGCACATGGTGAAGCGACGCGGTCCGCTTCTCCCGTTCGTGGCCACGCCGAGGTCGAGACGGCGGAGCGAGCCATGCACGGCGATCTCAGCCAGACGCTGAAGACTCGTCGGCAGGTGCAGCTCTTTGGCCACCACGTTCGCGGTGCCCGTCGGGAAGACGGCGATGGGGGTGGCGGCCTGGACGTCCTGGAGACCGTTGACCAGCTCGTTGAGGGTACCGTCCCCGCCCACGCAGACGAGTACGTCGACCTCGGGACCGAGCTCGGCAGCCAGCGAACGCGCCGCGCCGGCCGCCTGGGTCGTATGGAGAGAGACGAGCGAGCCCTGCTGCGTCAGACGATACAGGACTTCGCGGGTCAGGAACTTGCCGCGCGCGCGTCCGGAGGTGGGATTGAGAATTACAGCCACGCGCCTGCGCATGGTCCGGTGCTATCCCTTCCCGCCGACGTCATGCCAGCCTTCGTACGCGCTGTTTCGCCAGGCCTGACGTTCGCCGCCCCGGATGCGATGTGCCCGGGCAAAGGTGAGGAGCTCCAGCAGATCCGTAGTCGCCGCCGTTTCGTCATCGTTGATCACGAGGTAGTCGTAATCGTCCAAGCAGGCCACTTCCCGTTCTGCAATGGCGAGCCGGTTCTCCATGTCGCTTGGGTCCTCAGTGCCCCGCTGGGCCAGCCGCTCCCGGAGGGCCTTCAGGCTCGGCGGAAGCACGAAGATGAAGATGGCCTGCGGGAGCTGCTCCCGTACCTGCCGGGCCCCCTGGACATCGATCACGAGCAGCACCACCTGGCCGGTCGCCAGCCGGCGGTCGAGCTCCTCCCGCGGCGTGCCGTAGAGGTTCCCGTTGAACTCCGCGTGCTCGACGAATGCGCCCGCATCGATCCGCTCGTGAAAGGTCTCCTTCGACAGAAAGTAGTACTCGCGGCCGTCCTGTTCGCCGGGGCGGGGCTCCCGTGTGGTCGCGGTGATCGCGCGGCAGATATCCGGGTGCTTCTCCACCGCCCGCGCCGCCAGCGTGGTCTTCCCGCTTCCGGCCGGGCCGCTGAGCACGACGAGCAGACCTCTTCGACGCATGATGGACGTCCCCGCTGAACCAGGCCACTCGAGCCGCCCCCGGCCCTCCGGTCGCAGGGCGTCTCTATCCCTTTCGGCACCGGGGTCCGCTCGGCTTTGTTTGTTCTCTGTTCTCCGCTGCCTGGCACCCGCACGTTCTGCGGGCTACTCGATGTTCGCCACCTGCTCCTTGAGCTTCTCGACCGCGGCCTTGGCCTCCACCGCCGATCCGATGAGGCCGGTGTCCCCGACCTTGCTCACGCAGGTGTTGAGCTCCCGCAAGAACTCCTGGGCCAGGAACTCGAGCCGCTTGCCGACCTCTCCGCCGCGCTGGAGAGTGGTGGCGAACTGCCCCACGTGACTCTCCAACCGGTCGAGCTCCTCGTGGATGTCCGAACGGTCCGCATACAGGCAGACCTCGCGTTCCACGGCCTGTTCGTCAAGCGGCCGCATGCCGCTCTTGCAGATCTCGCGGACGCGTGCCCGCAGCCGTTCCCGCTGGCGCTCGACCAGCTCATCGACCAGGCCGCGGGCCTCGTTCGCAAAGGCGGCGATCGGTTCGGTCAGCTTCTGCAGAGAACGCGCCGTGGCCTCCCCCTCGCTGCGGCGCATGCCGAGGACCTGCTCCAGCGCCTGCGCGAGGGCCTCGGACACGGTCGGCCATTCGTCCTCGGTGACCGGCACCCACGCCGATTCGTCGAACAGGCCGGGCACGAGCAGGAGATCGCGCACGGACAGGTTCGTGTCGAGCCCGAGCTCCGTGCCGAGACGCTGGAGCGCGGCCACCATGCCGCGGGCCAGCGGTTCGCGTACCGGCAGGTTGGATTCGTCCACCGGACGGGTCAGCGTCACGTAGATGTCCACCGCTCCCCGATGGAGCCGCTCCTGCACCTGGTCACGAACGTTCTTCTCGAAGGTGCCGAGTCCGGGCCGGCTGCGGACCGAGACCTTGCGTCCCCGGTGGTTCACCGTCCGGATCTCGACGCGGGCCAGCAGCCCGCCCCGCTCCGCACTTGCCGCGCCAAATCCGGTCATGCTGTGCAATACGTTCATGGTCGATCCTGGGAAATGGAGCCGCGCGTGGCGGCGGCGACCGATCAGTCCTCGGCGTTGTAGTGAGACCGGATCTTGCGCACGAGCTTCGTCCAGACGCTCGTCTCGCGCGCCTCACGGGCCTCCTGTTCCTTCTGTGCCTCCTCGGCCTCGGCCTGTTCGAGATCCGCTGCCATGGCATGCTTCTTGAAGAGCGTGACCACCCGGCGGCAGGTGATCTCGTGGAATTCCTTCTCGCGCAGGCGACCGAGGATCGTACGCGGCGTCGGCTCGTCCATGGCCAGCACGGCTTCGCGGGCGGCCGGGTACTCGTTGCGGAAGAAGATTTCGTTTACCTCCTCCGACATGTTCGTGGCCCGGTCGATGGCATTGTTGAGCCAGCTGATGAGGCTGCGCATGCCCTCGATCTGCTGCTGGGTGCCCTTTCCCTTGCTGATCCCGCTGTCGAGCGCCTGCCGGACGCCCTGCCGCTTGCGGGTGGCGAGCTGGAACACCGTCCGGACGGCTTTCAGGGTGTCATCGAGCCGATCGAGACGCCGGTAGAGTTCGGCGAGCAGGAACGTGACCGTGACTTCGTATCGCACGTCATCCACGCGCTTGCTGCGGTCCAGGTCCTCCCGGTAATGCACAATGGCCTTGTCCAGCGCGTCCTCCTCCTCCAGCGGAAGATTCGGCCACTCTTCCTGCAGGCTTTCGAAGAAGGCCCGGTAGCTGTCGAAGCCCTGCGGCACGCCCGTCTCGGGCGCGTTCCACGCGGCCTTCTCCCGGTAGAGCCAGGCCGTCCGGAGGTAGAACTTCCCCAGCTTCTGGTACTGACGCATGTTGGGGCTGAGCATCTCCTGGATGTAGGTGGCCAGAAGATGCGCGCACAGGGCCGACTCGAGCGTCACGTACTCCTGCACGAGGTCGACCTCCTGCCCGAGACGCGTCACGAAGCTGTCCGGCGCGCGCGAGGCGATCAGCAGTTTCTCCCGGATCAGCTCGAGCTTGCCGCCCGAGTTGTCTTCCCCGCGGAAGACCTCCTTCTCGTCGCTGAAGTGGCAGTGGGGGCAGTGCCAGATGTGGTAGAAGTTCGGGCGGATCCCTTCATACTTGGGGCTTTCCCAGGAATACTCGACCACATGCTGGTCGGACTCGACCAGCGAGGGGGTATAGAGCTTGCTCTTCACGTAGCGCTGGCGGGAGTCCCGGTCACAGATCGGGCACTGCACGGGGACCGAGATAAAGGGGTCGTTCTGAGCCGTCAATTGCCGGGCTCTCCTGCAGGCGGCGGCTCGCGAGCCGGAAGCGCCTCGGACGCGGCCGGACCGCCGGCTTCTTCCCCCTCCACAGGGGCCTCCGGCGCCCCGGGCTCGTTCTTGGCAGGCAACGCAGGTTCGGCGGCTTCCGGGGGTCGCGGGGGAACGTCTGTGGGCACAGCGCCTGCCCCGGGGGCCTCCTCCACGGGAGCCGCTGGCTTCGGCAGATCCGGTTTCTTGGGGACGCTCGGGGTGCCCTTGCGCGCGACATAAGCGTTGATGCCCAGCGCCAGGATGACGAACACCACAGCGAAGTAGGCCGTCCAGCGCCGCAGGGGATTGCGCACCCCCATGACGCCATCCATGCCCCCCCCGCCCATGGCGGCGATGCCGCCGCCCTTGCCCTCCTGCAGCAGGATCAGGCCCACGATCAGGAAGGAGACCACAAAGAACACGATCATGAAGAGGATGACCACCGCACTCTCCTGTCAGACATCAAGCCGTCCCAGGGCCGTCCCAGGGACAGGCACCACCGCGCCTGCGACGAGCAGGGATCCGTTCCACGCGCTCCAGCATATCGGCCGAAGCGACAGGGTGCAAGGGAAACCTCACGGGGAGCCGGAACAAGCCGGTGTTCCCGCATTGCCGAGCCCCGTCGGTCGTTCCCGCCCGCGGGCATCACTGCCCGTATTTGACGATGGCCTCGAAGGAATCCGGCTCCAGACTGGCGCCGCCCACCAGCGCCCCGTCGATGTCCGGCTGGGCCATGAGCTCCTTGACGTTGGCCGGCTTGACCGACCCGCCGTACTGGATGCGGATGGCCGCAGCCGTGTCAGCACCGAAGAGACCCTCCAGCAGTCCGCGCAGGTAGGCATGGACCTCCTGCGTCTGGTCGGGCGTGGCCGTCTTGCCCGTGCCGATGGCCCAAACCGGCTCGTAGGCCACGGTCACCGAGGCCATCTGCTCGGGCCCCAACCCCGCCAGCCCGTTGACCACGTGGTCCTTGACCACCGCCTGGGTCCGGTCGGCCTCACGCTCTTCCAGGGTCTCCCCGCAGCACAGGATGACCTCGAGCCCGGCGCCGAGTGCGGCATGCACCTTCTTGTTGGCCGTCTCATTGGTCTCGCCGAAGTACTGGCGGCGCTCCGAGTGACCGACCACGGTGAAGACGCCCCCGGCCTCCTGGATCATGCCCGGTGCGACTTCACCCGTGTAGGCGCCCGAAGCCTCCCAGAAGCAGTTCTGCGCGCCGATCTTGACGCGGGTGTTCTGCAGCGCTTCGGCCACCGACCGGATCGTGAGGAACGGGACGGCCAGGCCGATCTCCACGTCGCTGACGTTCGCAACCCGACCCCTGAATTCGTTCGCAAAGGCCAGCGCTTCGGCAATCGTCTTGTTCATCTTCCAGTTGCCTGCCATGAAGGGGGTACGCATGCTCTCTCCTTGTGTCTGGGGAAGCTGGCTTACCACAGTCGGGCGGGGCCTCGGCCGCCAGGCCGTGACACGCCCCGTGTGCTGTCAGAGGCTCCGTCCCACGGTTTCGGCGACCGTCCGGCACCGGCGCACCAGGTCCTCGAATGCGTCGAAGGTCAGGGACTGCTGTCCGTCGCTGCGTGCCTCGGACGGATTGGGGTGCACCTCGACCATGAGCGCATCCGCCCCGGCCGCGATCGCCGCCAGGGCCAGGCTCGGCACGTACTCCACGTGTCCGCTCGCATGCGAAGGATCCACGCACACCGGCAGGTGGGACCCCTTCTTGAGCACGGGAACGGCGGAGATGTCGAGCGTATTGCGGGTGGCCGTCTCGAACGTGCGGATGCCCCGTTCGCACAGGATCACGTCCGTGCAACCGCCGTCGAGCAGGTATTCGGCGCTCATCAGCAGATCCTCGATGGTCGCGGCCATGCCGCGTTTGAGGAAGACGGGTTTGTGCACGGGCGCCACTTCCTTGAGCAGGTCGTAATTCTGCATGTTGCGGGCGCCGATCTGGAGAATGTCGGCATAGGCCGCCACCAGGTCGATCGTCCGCGGGTGCATGACCTCCGTGATAACCGGGAGACCCGTCTCCTGACCCGCGTCGGCGAGCAGCTTGAGCCCTTCCTCGCCCATGCCTTGGAAGGAGTAGGGGCTGCTGCGGGGCTTGAAGGCGCCGCCGCGCAACACAGAGGCGCCAGACGCCTGCACCGCCCGCGCGGTCGAACGCACCTGTTCCTCGGACTCCACGCTGCAGGGCCCGGCGATCATCACGATGGCCTTCTCCCCGAACGTCGCGCCCTTGACCGAGAAGGTCGTATCCGACGGATGGAACTCCCGGCTCGTCTGCTTGAACGGCTTGAGGATGCGCACCGCGTCCTCGACACCGGGCAGCATCTTGAACTTCTCGACCGAGAGATCGTGCCGGCCCGTGCGCACGCCGATGACTGTGCGTTCGACGCCGCGGTCCACGTGGGGTTCGCACCCGGCCGCCTCGATCGTCTGGACCACGCGGTCCACGTCGGCGTCCGCGGCATTGACTTTCATGACGATGATCACGAGAGTGTCCTCATGCTTCAGACGTAGGCGGGACCGTCACGAGGTGAGCGGCCCGCGGGTAACTGCCGAGGAGCTTGAACTCGTCGGTCTGCTCTTCCACTTCCTTGAGGGTCATGTCGATCCGCGGCTCGTTGGCGTGGCCTTCGAGATCGACGAAGAACGAGTACTCCCACTTGATGCGCCGGGAGGGCCGGCTCTCGATGCGGGTCAGATTGACGCTGTTGGCCTTGAAGGGCATGAGGGCGCTGTAGAGGCTCCCCGACTCGTGCCGCGCCGAGAAGACGATGCTCGTACGATCGTCGCCCGACGGCCCGCTGAAACCATGGGCGAGCACGAGGAAACGGGTCGTGTTGTCCGGCTTGTCCTCGATGCCCCGCACCACGCAATCCAGTTCGTAGAGCCGCGCCGCCGCTTCGCTCGCCACGGCAGCCACCCCTTCCTCCCGCGAGGCCCGTTCGGCAGCCAGGGCTGTAGACGGCACCTCCCGCACCGGGATGCCCGGGAGATTGGCGACCAGCCACTGCCGGCACTGGGCCAGCGCATTGGGGTGGCTCACCACCAGTTTGACGTCCCGCATGTCGCAGGCTGCCACGAGATTCTGGTGGATCTCCAGGAAGATCTCCGAGCAGATCTTGAGATCGGTCTCCATGAGCATGTCCTGGGTGGCATTGACCGATCCCTCGGTGGAGTTCTCGATGGGCACCACGCCGTAGTCCGCATGGTCCCGGGTCACCGCGAGAAACACGTCCCGGATCTCGGGCTCAAGCAGATATTCCATGGAGGCGCCAAACTTGTTGATGGCCGCCTGATGCGTGAACGTGCCCTTGGGCCCGAGGCAGGCGATGCGCGTGGGCTTCTCCAGGGCGATGCAGGCGGACATGATCTCCCGGTAGATCGCCTGGAGGTACTGGCCCTTGAGCGGTCCTTCGCTCAGCTTCCCGACCTTCTCGTAGACCGCCTTCTCCCGCTCGGGGGCGAAGACCGACTGGTCGTTCTCCCGCTTGATCCGGCCGATCTCCTTGGCCGCGCCGGCGCGGCGGTTGAGCAGGGCCGTGATATGCCTGTCGCAGTCGTCGATCTCTTGCCGCAGCTGTTCGAGGTCCATGGTCGGCTCCATCGGCGCCCATGCGCCGGGGACGCCTACCATACGCCCCCCCGAACGAACTGTCAACCGAAAAGGGCGGCACGGAGGGCCCGCGAGCGCGGACCGCCACGCGACCCCCGGCCGCTCCCAGGAGCCTTCGGTCAGCGCACCTCGAGCATCGAGAGCCCGTCCAGGATGCGGTTGCGGAGCGAGGGGATCATCTCGTTCTCCTCGAACTCGACGATCTTGTCGGCGTTCTTGCGGATCTTGTCG
>CAZBZG010000079.1:0-16446 GCA_964496245.1 uncultured Planctomycetaceae bacterium
ATCACCACCGCTTCGTCTTCATCGCCAACCTCGGCGGCGCAGGCGGGGTCATGATCGACGACCTGGTCTTCGCCTTCGAACCCGGCCACGTGCTGCTCGTGCATCCGTGGCAGTTCCACTCCTACGCGGACGTACGCGGCAAGGCGCTCGCCTGGCTCTTTGCCACGTTCGAAGGCGTGGACCCCGCGCCGTTCGTGGCGCTGCGCAATGCCGTGCAGCCGCTTTCAGACGCGGTGCGGGACGAACTCGCGCGCCTGCTCGGCGCCTACGACGCGTGCGCGGACAGGCCTGCACGCATCCCCGAAATGCGCCTGCGTCTCGCCCTCGTGCTCCGCCAGCTCGCTACAGAGGCCGCGCCCCACCCGCGCGGCTCGCACCAGCCGCGCTGTTCACGCGGATCGCACCGCGCGTCAGCGCGCGATGCGCACGCACCGCGCCCGGAGCAACCCTACGCATTTGTCGAGCAGGTCAACCGCTACGTGCTCGAGCACGTGGCCGCGCCCCTGGACCTGGCCACGCTCGCCGGGGCCCTGGCCATGTCGGAGAGTCATCTCCGGAACCGCTTCAAGGCCGTGGCCGGCGTGAGCCTCGGCCGCCACGTGCGGCGCGTGCGCCTCCACCGCGCATGCACGCTTCTGGGCACCACGGACGCCACGGTCAGCGAAGTCGCCGACGCCTGCGGCTTCCAATCCCTCTACGCCTTCAGCCGCTCGTTCAAGCAGGCGCTCGGCCTTGCGCCGAGCGCCTTCCGGGAACGGCAGACCAACGCGGCAGAGAAGGCACGCGCACAGGAGTAAGGCGCGAGCCGGCAATGGCGCATCGCACGTCCGGCAGGTAAGATCAAATGACGTGAGGCCGTCTCACCGGAAACGCCGCAAGCCGAGACCGTCCGGCGGCCACTGGCGGCGGTAGGGCTGGGTGCCGAGGCGGTCCACGTCATCGAAGAGCACGAACATGCCTCCGCCGCGCCAGACGTTTCCGGCCTGGATGAACTCGGCGATCGACCGGCGCAGGCTGGTGTCGCGGGGCACGGTGGCCGGGTCGAAGGCATCCTGCAGGAAGATGAACCAGAGACCGTCCTGGCCGCTGGACAGGACGGGGTAGAGGTAGAGCTCGCGCTGATATTGGACGAGATTGGCCTCCGGCTTGAGGATCTGCTCGAGATCCGTGTTGAAGAGCCAGCTCGAGCATTCGATCACGCGCGCGCCGAACTCCGGGAAGTGTTCGGGGAAGAAGCGCGCGGCCCGCTGCATGGATGCGACGCAGGCGTCCAGGCCCATTTTCCCGCCCGCGGGGATGTGCATGCTGAGGACCGGCGCGCCGTCCTGCAGCACGCACTCCCACTCGTCCAGCGGCAGTCGCACGCGGTCTTGCGTGGCCATGCCAAAGGGCGAGACCACGCAGCCTACGGCCTCCTTCTCGTCCAGGGCGAACGTGGACGTCCAGCTGCCCGGCGCGTCTGCGTCCAGATGTTCGCGCGCCACGAATCCCTGGACGTTGAAGCGGATGTTGTCGCCGGCCAGGGCCACCACCTCGCCGGTCTTGCGGTGGCGGAAGGCCTGGACCACGCCGCGCCTGGTATGCGAACACTCGTATTCGAATCGCCCCAGCCGCAGAAAGGGCCGGCGCACGTAAGAGCGCAGCCACTGGAGCTGCTGGATGTACATGCCGATCTGCCCATCGTGGGCGCGCTCCCAGTTGCCCGAGTAGCACTCGATCTGGAGGCACGTCTCGCGCGTCACGTCTTCCGGCACGCCCAGGGACTCATGATATCGGCGGAGCGGCTCCACCATGGCCAGTCCCACCAGCTTGTAGAACGCCCCGCACCGGCTGCCGAGCTCCGGCTCCAGGGACGGCCACGCGCCCGGCTCCCTGTCGGTGTCAGCCAGGAAGAGCCGCCAGTAGCAGTACCAGGCGAACTGCCGCAGGGCCTCGTGCGCATCGATCCGTTTGGCGACCTGCTGGAGCTCGGTCTGCTTGCGTTCCTCCAGGCTGCACCACTCGCAGAACTCCCGAACTCGCTCCGCCCTCAGGAAAGGCGGCCCCTCGGCAGGCAGCGCGGCCATGGCCGCCTGCCAGTCGGGCGCAATCGCCTCGCGGCAGTCTTCTGCGTGAAGGGCCGAAAGGACCTGGTCGAGGTGCATGGGGTGGCTCCTCACATCTCTTCGTTGCTGTGCCGTTCGTAGGTGCCGGGACGGCCTGAGCGGCGGTCCATGACGAAGGCGCTTCCGTCCTTGGCTTTGGCAGCCTTCTTGACCTCAGCCGCAGTCGAGGCGATCTCGCCGAAGTGCACGAAGCGTCCTTCCGTGAGCGCTACGCCGGCCAGCGAAACAGACATGAACGGGAAATCCTGCACCTCGCCCTGCCGGTCCTTGGTCCGGATGCCGCCGCGCGCGACGTCCGTCTCATTGTAAAACGATGCCACCTTCTCACCGTACGCCCGGCAGATCTCCTTTGCCACGGGCGCCGCACGGTCTTCAGGAACGACCAGGATGAAGTCGTCGCCCCCCACGTGTCCCACAAACCCGTCCGGACCGCCCTGCTTCCGGACCACTCGGTCGAGGATCTCCGCGGTGTAGAGGATGGCCCGGTCCCCGGCTTCGAAGCCGTAGACGTCGTTGTAGGCCTTGAAGTTGTCGATGTCGACATAGATGACCACCATCTCCTGCCCCGCCTCGATGGCCTGCTCCACGCGTGCGGCAATGCTGTTGTTGCCGGGGAGCCCCGTCAAGGGCGAGGCATCGAGCGCCATCTCCTGCATCAGGTTGATGCAGCCCACCATGTGGTTGAAGCGCTCGCCCAGCTGCTCGAGCTCGTCGCCCGTGCGAATCGCCACCGACGGGTCCAAGTCGCCCTGGGTCACCCGTTCCGTGGCTGCGGTCAGCACGAGGATCGGCCGCACCACAGCGAAATGGACGGCAAGCCCCAGAAGCAGCGCCAAAACCGTGAAAACGAGCCCCACCTTGACGAGGAGTCCGCTCGTCTGCGGAGGCGGTTCAGCCGGCTTTGCCGCTGCCCTGGCAGCACGGCGCCATCGTGGACTGGCCGGACTGATGCCAGAACCGCAGCACCGCGCGTCCTGCCGACGTGCCGCGGCCGGTCTTGTCCGACCATGCCGCCCGCCCCCTTGCGGCCAGATGCCGAATCTGCTATGCCTGGCGGTGCGCGTCACGCTTGCGCACCACCCCCGCACCGCTGGAACCGCTGCCCATGGCCCCTACTTCCGGAGAGAGCCGGCTCACGCACCTGCAGGCTACGCTCCTCCTGCTCGTCACAGCCGTGCTCTGGAGCTTCGGGGGCCTGCTCATCAAGTGGATCGAGTGGAACGCGATGGCCATCGCAGGCATGCGCGGCCGACCGCCTTCGCTCGCGCGCGCTCGTGGAGTTCCTCCACCAGTTCATGCTCGACCGGAACGTCAAGGCGCTGGTGACCGACGATTGGAAGCTGGTCGTCTGGGGCGGGCAGGCGTACGGCGAGCTCTACCATCTGGCCGGCGACCCGCTCGAACGGCACAACCTCTGGGACGATCCCGCACACGCGGACCAGAAGCACCAGCTCATCCACGAGATGCTCGACGAACTCCTGCAGACCGAGAACATCCTGCCCTGGCCGCCGGCTGTGGCGTGAGCCCCCCCCTACGCATTACTGCACGGGCGGCCGCGTGCACTCGCTCGAACGCCACGGACCCGAGGGAAGCGCCTTTGTGGACCTCGGCTTCGGCGGGCGGGCCCACGTGCGCGGCGCAGCTCATCTTCCCCACTGGGACGGAAGGCTACTCCCAGGCCTCGGCAGGCGCGTCCAAGCGCGAACCCGAGATTGCGTTCCTGGTTCTTCGCGCCCTTCGTGTTCTTCGTGGTGAAAGCGCCCCATCAACCCCGCGAGCAACTATCCGAATTCGCCCTCCAGAATCGCCCGCGTACGCCGACAGAGCTCCTTGGCGTAGTCGGTCCAAATGCCCTCGCCCCAGTAGCGGTAGCAGCTCGTCTCGGTGACGAGCAAGTGGAAGAGGGCCTTGCGGTAGCGAGCGTCGTCGGTGGGGATGTCCTTGGCCAGCACCTGTTCGGCAAAGAGCGCGCTCACCTCGTCGATGGGCCCGAGTACGTCCTGGTAGCCCTCGACCCACGACCGGTCCATGGTCCAGCTGCCGCCCTCCATGTGGAACTGGTCGTCTTCCTGCTGCAATGCCTTGATGGTCTCGGCCAGGGCCTCCGGGCCGGCGCCCGTCTCGAAGCGCTCCCAGATCCGGTTCTGCATGACCGGCACCACCGCGGGGAGCTGTTTTTCCTCCAGCCCCTGGGCGAAGAGGTGCTCGAGGTACTCGGTGACGTTGAGCGCGGGCGTCTCGCTCGCCGATGCCTCCCGCATGCCCTGGAGATAGCCTTCCGGGAACTCGTTCATCATGACGCCGCCGTTCTCGCCGTCCCCGATCTGGGTGACCAGCGGCGGCACCCGTACGCCGGCCAGGTCCATGGGTTCCAGGCCCTTGGCCTCGTACAGCGGCTGCATCTGCGCGACCAGTTTGGTGTCGCTGCCCTGGGTCTTGACGATGGCGATGATGGACGCGGTCTCGCCCCGGCTGTTCTGCGCGAGGAGACGGTGGGGCAAATGCGGCCGCTCTACCCCCCCGCCGCCGGCTTGTTCCACGGTATGTTCCTGCACGAGCACCCACTGGTAGCCGGCGTCGCGCAGGGTCTTCACGAATTCGTACGCCACGTCCGGGTGGTTGGGGATGGCCATCTCGGACGGGCTGAAGCCCCGCACGCGCGAGAGGGCCTCCAGCCCGAAGAGTCCGGCAAAGTGGTGCTGCCAGGCCAGGACATGCAGCCGGAAATCCTGCGCCGGCGTGGAAGGCGCGACCGGGTGCCCCCAGGCCGTGCCCAGCCACTCCACGCAGTCGCGGAAGGGCGCTTCGCAGGTGATCCGCCGCAAGCCATCCAGCACGTCGTCGGCGCCCATCCTGCGCAGGCCATAGAGGAGCGTCCCCGAGTAGTCGAGCAGGATCCGCGGATGCGCGCCCTCCTCCACGAGCTGGGGCACGAACTCGCTCATGCGCTTGTAGCACCACTGGAAGACCGGGGCGTTGTGGTTGTCGTGGACGTCCTGATGCTCCATCATGTACTGGAGGTGACCGATGAGTTCGGCACTGGAGAGGTCGTCTCCGCCCGCGGGCACGAGCGGCTGGTGCATGTGCAGCGCGAGCGCGAACCCGCTCTGCACGCGGCCCCAGTCCGGTCCGGGCGCGTTCGCGAACACGGGTTCGCGCCCGCCTGTGGCCTCCTGCAGCCGGTCCTCCTGTCCGCAGAGGTTCGGCAGTCCGTCGACGAGTTCAGGCCAGTCGGTCATAGGAAATCCTCAGGAAGACGGCCCACAACGCGGCCGTGCGGGAGAGATGCAGTGGGACGGCGCACACCAGAAACAGCCGTCTCCTGCACACGTATGCTAGAAAACCGCCTAGAGGTGTCAAGGCAAATCAAGCACCGTGCGGATTGGCTTTGGTCCCCTCCCGCAGAGGCGCTTGTCCTCGGCGGGCCCGGATTCCGCCAAACCGCTCGTCAGGGGTGATGCGGCGGACGCGCAGAAGCGCGTCCCTCCGACTCCCCTCCGACTCCCGTCCGCGCCGCAGGGACGCGCGCGCCTACTCCCCCACAGCCGGCAGCGTCACGTTTTCCACGGCCCACGGCGCAGTAAACGCCTTGCTGTCCGTGTAGAGCGTCACCTTGAACCCGAGTTTTGGCGGCCACTTGTCGTCGCCCTGGGCCGGGCGGAAGGTCTGCTGGAACTTGCCCTGCCACGCGCGGCCGCTGAAGGACTTGGCTTCGTACGGCGTGCCGTCGGAGTTGTAGACCTTGATGGACCGGACCATACCGTCCTCGGCCGCGATGGCCAGCTTGAGCCAGCCACCCGAGACGCTGCGGATCTCAGCCTCCAGAGGCTTGGCCTTGGCGCCCTTCTTGGTCTCAAGCACTCCGAGGTCCACCTCCTTCGCACCCGTGCCGACCATGTAGGTGACCGTGCCCGCAGCCTTGGCGATTCTTTGCACGTTCTGTTCGAGCGGCACCCGCAGACTGAAGCGGGCGGCCTTGTTGTCCTGCTGGAGGTTCCGCTGCATGACCTTCTTGGGCTTGTCCAGGAGCGCGTGGCCCTGCTGACTGAGGAGCTCGGCGACTTCGATCTTGCCCAGCTTGGTCACCACCCCGTCGAAGTCGACCTGGACCTCGAACTGCGCGGACGCCCGCGCGCTCTCGCGCACCGGCCACGAACGGCTCACGCGGGTCACGCGCACGCGCTCGATCCGGCCCTGGCTGGCCGTCTGCGGAGTCGCCACCTTGGCGGCGCCGCCATACCCTTCCTTGGCGAGCAGTTTGGCGTACGACTGCTTGGCCGCGGCCACCTCTTTCTCGTAGTCGAAGAGGGGCTTGTCGGCGTTGAACGCGAGCACGAGCTCTTTATCGGGATCAAAGCCCACCTTCGCGAAGACATACTCCATGGCCTTCTCGTTGTTCTTCAGGTCGACGCCCTCGCCAAGGATGGCCAGGAGCTTCTCGTCCTCCATGGTCATGAGCTCATCCATGGCTTCGTAGATCTTGCCGCCGTCGAAGACAAAGCCGTAGCCCTTGTCCATTTTCTCGAATCCCTCGACCGCGACGGGCTTGGCAGGCGCCTGGAAGTAGAAAACGTCCTTCTTGTTGGCCATGACCAGGCCGAGCATATGCTTGGAGTACTTCCAACTCGTTCGTGCACGGCGGAGCTCCGTCTGCAGCTCGGCCGGCGTCTTGGGCTTGGTGTCCGTCTCGGCCTCGTCTTTCTTTTCGTTCAGCTCAACCCTGCCAACGATCCGGTAGCCGGCATCCGTCTTCTCAAAGGTGAGCTCCGGGCCTTTGCCCTCCTGCCCCTTTCCCAGCGAGGCGATGGCCAGCTCGTTGTAGTCCGGGAAGTAGGCCACGCCCGCGAATCGGACCAGGCCGTCATCCGTGGCCTTGCAGGAGACGTTCGTCCAGGCTGCCACGCCCTTGCTCTTGGTGAGCGCCTTCTTCTTGGCGGCCGCCACCTTTTCGGCATCGGTCTTCGGCTTCTTCTGGCCCATGGACGGACCGCTCTGGATGTCCAGCGGGAACGTGGCCGTGTACGCCACCTTGCCGCTTCCGTCCGGGTTGAGCGTGAATCGCCGCTCGGTCTGCTCGCAGCCGGCAAACAGGGCGAGCGACACCAGCATCGTCATCACCATCGTCGTACGCATGCGCCATTCCTTTCGTATCCCGAAGTCCCCTTCCGATCCGGCCCGCTCCTTCACACGAATCCGGCCGTACACGAACGAACGCAGAGGCCACGCAGCACCTCCTCGAACGGCTGCCACCCTACCGCCCGCCGACCCCATCTGTCAAGTGCAGAAGGCAACGCCTGGGCAAGCCGCAATTCCGTTGGACAGACGATAAGCGTTCGTAGAATGGAGTCGACTGGACAAGGAAAGCGGGGTGGTTCAGAAACGCGCGACTTGGGGTAACACTCGCAACAGAGAGCGGGTTGTAGCCCAGGCACTCCTGCCTGGGGCCGAATCCGTGAGGCGCTGCACAGGCAGGAGTGCCTGTGCTACAAACTGCACCCTTCATGTGTTACCCGAATCTGAACCAGGCCGCGTTTCGCGGCGGATTGCATCCTCCAGGGTTGGTTGCTCTCCGGTGTAGACAAGTCGTACAGGGCGGCGGGCCGCTGTCCAGGCTGCGCCTTCGCCGGCATTGTGTTCATCAAGGCGGTTTTCTATGTCTTGGGCGTGGCCGACGTAGTAGCTGTTGCCAGCGCATTGGAGGAGGTACACGTAACAGGGGGAGTCGCGCATGTCGGCCTGCAAATCTGTCCTGGCCTGGCCTGGCCTGTCCTGTCCTGGCCTGGGCCTGTCCTGGCTTGGGCCTGTCCTGAGCCTGTCGAAGGGCCCTTCGACTCGCTTCGCTCGCTCAGGACATTCGATGCCCTCATGCCAGCCCTCTCGGGCCTGCCATGAGTAAGCCCCGCGGCTAGAGGCCGCGGGGCGCATCGAATGGTCGGGGAGACTGGATTTGAACCAGCGACCTCTTCGTCCCGAACGAAGCGCGCTACCAAACTGCGCCACTCCCCGGTGTGTCGGTTTCTCTCCTCCGCAGCAGAGTCTGCCAAAGCGGCCGGGCGATGTCAAGGCAAATTGCACCCCGACAACTGTACCGACCAGTGCGCCATTGCCTGCACGCATGCCCTTTCGTATATTGCAGGCTTCGGGGTAGGGGCTCACAACAGGGAGCCGACCATGAGCGAAACGAGCGAAGGGGGCGGTGCCGCGCCAGACGCAACGGAAGGTGCGGCCGGTGGGGGGTTCGTCGATCAACTCAAGGCATCGATGCCGCGCAACGTGGTGGTGCTCGGGATCGTCTCGTTCCTGACCGATGCCTCGAGCGAGATGATGATGTGGACCGTGCCGTTCTACATCGCGCTGCTCGGAGGGGGCGTAGTCTGGATCGGCCTGGTCGAGGGCGTGCGCGAGAGCCTGACGAGCCTGCTCAAGCTGGGGTCGGGCTGGTTCTCTGACAAGATCGGCCGCCGCAAGGTACTCGTGGCCGTGGGCTACGGCATCTCCACGGTCACCAAGCCCCTGATCGCCCTGGCCGGGGTGCCGTGGCACGTGCTGGGGCTGCTCGGCATGGAGCGCGTGGGCAAGGGCGTGCGCACGGCCCCGCGCGACGCGCTCATCGCCGGCCAGATCAGCGAAGCCAACCGCGGCAAGGCATTCTCCTTCCACCGCATGATGGACCACGGCGGCGCGGTGGTCGGACTCCTCGCAGGCACCGCTTTGGTAGCGATCCTCTTCCCGTACTTCCGGGACCTGGGCGACCGGGAGCCGGCCGACGTCTTCCGGTTGATGTACGTGCTCGCTGCCGTGCCCGCAGCGCTGGCCGTGCTCGCGATCGCCCTCTTCGTGCACGAGAAGGCGGGCGAGCACAAGAAAGGCGTCAAACTCGACTTCCGGGCCGGCTATGACCGCAAGTTCTGGATGTTCCTGGCCTCGCTCCTGGTGTTCGCGCTCGGCAACTCCTCGGACATGTTCCTCATCCTGCGCGCGGGCGAGGTGATCGACTACCCGGTCGCGCTCTCGGAAGCCGAGCGGGCGCAGATGGCCTCGAGCTGGGAATTCCCCTGGCAGCTCCCGCTCATGTTCCTGGTGCTGTCGCTGGCCAAGATGGTCTTCAGCCTGCCCGGCGGTTTCGTGGCCGACAAACTCGGCCGCTCCAGGACCCTGGCCCTGGGGTGGGCGGTCTATGCCGGGGTGTACGTGGCCTTCGGATTCGCCACCGAGGTCTGGCAGGTCTGGGCGCTGTTCGTGGCCTACGGCCTGTTCTACGGGTTCACCGAAGGGGTGGAGAAGGCGGTGGTGGCCGACTTCGCGCGGCCCGAAGTGCGCGGGGCAGCCTACGGCCTGTACGCCTTCGCCGACGGCATCGCCAAGTTCCCCGCAAGTCTCGTGCTCGGACTCCTCTACCAGCAGTACGGCGCGCGGGTGGCGTTCGCGTTCGGCGGCGGATGCGCGGGCGTGGCGTGTGTCATGCTCGCCGGGCTCGTCGTGTTCAAGCGTAAGATTGGCGCAGACGCACAGGCGCAAAAGTAGAGAGGGCCCTGCCCATCCGACGGATGGGCAGGGCACCCACTCCCTTCCATGCCGGAGAGTCCGGCTCCTGCTGGACCACGCATCATCGGTGGGGGGGCGGCGGGAGGACGCGCAGGAGCGCGTCCCTCCGATCATGGGCTCGGACGGGCTACCGCTCGGATTTTGTCTCGCCGGTGTAGAGCTCTTTGGCTTTGCGGGGGTGGCTCTGGAGGTAGAGGTCGGGCCGCCACTGACTCTCGGTCTTGGTGCGGTGGTTCTGGGCCACGACCGCATCCGGGTCCGGCAGCTGCGGCTCGCGGTGGATCAGGTCCTCCAGGCGTTGCCGGACCTGCGCCTGTTCCGCCTGCCGTTGTTTGGCCTCGGCCATGGCGCGCATTTCAGCTTCCTTGACCGCCTCGATCCGCGCCTTGAGCAGAGCGCCGGCGAGCACCGCGCCCACGTAGTCGGCGTAGAGGCTCGGAGAGCGCACATACGCCTCGGTGTCATGCACCTGGTGGTCCACGTGGTGGGTGAGGGCTTCCATGTACGCGCCGTGGCCGATGTTGCCGTCGCGCGCGTCGAAGTTCTGCTGCCGCTGCCAGACCACACCGCTCGCCGTGGGCCGGCGGCGGGGCACGCCCCACTGGCAGAGCTCGGCCAGGGCCCGGGCCTGGTCCTCGGTGGTGCCCGTGGCGATGACCTGCATCATCAGGCTGATGCGCGGGCGCATATAGGGATCGTAATCCGTGACCCGGCCCATGACCACGGCATCGGCGCCGAGCATGCGCGCGAGCTTGATTGCGTCGCTGCGCTCGGTCACGGGAGCGAGATAGGCCTTGCGCCGCTGCTCCTCGCCGGCCACGCTCTCGCGCAGGCCTTCCCGCGCGCGCCGGAGCTGGTCGGGGCGCGCATCGGCCAGGCTGCGGCCCAGAAGGCGGCGGTGGCGATACTCGCTGTTGTGCCGGCGGATGCGTTCGTTCTGCTCTTCGGCGAGCCGCATGATCTCCTCAGGATAGATCACTTTGAGCTTGCCGCGGCTCGTGAGCTGATTGGCCAGGCGCGTGGAAAAGTCGAGCGAGCGGAAGCCCTTTTCGCGCGCCCTGTCCTGGAACGGCAGCACGACCACGGTCTTGACCGTGGCCAGGGCCACGGGGTCGCCCACGAACTCCTGGAAGGGGTCGCTACGCGAGCCGAGCGTGGCCAGGCCCTTGCGCGCGGTCTCCATGCAGCCGCTGGTCAAAAGCAGCGCCATCATCAAGACGAGGACGAGTCCCGCCCAGGCGCGCGACATGGGATCGGGAATGCCGGCCGACAGCTTCATTCGACCTCCTCATCCGGGACTGCACGCGCGAGCATCCCCGCCACCAGCGGCTTGACGCTCCAGACGTTCGGTTGGCCCGAACGGTTGCTCACGAAGTAGAGGCGACCCGGACTCTCCGGGTCGGTCGGATCCTTGGCCCAGAAGGGATCCCAGTCGGGCGCGCTGTGCTTGGTGATCTGCGTGAGATCCGTGCCGTCCAGACGCACCACAAAGATGTCGTCCGCCTTGTAGAGCCGCGCCTGGTACTGGGCGAGCGGACTCCTGCGCACCGTGGCAAAGGCGAGGTAGTTTCCGTCCGGACTCCAGGCCGGATTGATCGCCGCCCAGTCCCGATCGGAGATGATCTCGCTCGGCGCGTCCACGGCCTCCACCTTGCCGTCGGAGGCCATGTGCACGTCAATCGTCCAGATGCTGTAGAAGGGCACGTCCCGGTTGCGGTTGCGCTGGTAGGCGAGCGTGTACACCGGCCGCCCCTGCTTGTCCTTCTTGCGCGCAATGGGGCAGAATTCGGGGAAGAGGCCTTCGGTGATGTTGCTGACCGTCCGGTTGTGGTAGTCCATGATCCAGATCTGCCAGACTCCGTCCATGGAGTTGAAGCGGCTGAAGGCCAGCAGCTTGCCGTCGAAGCTCCAGCTCGGGTGCACGTCGTCGTCCGTGTTGCGCGTGAGCTGGGTGATCTGCTTGTTGGGCAGGGTATCGGTCCGCTGGACCCAGATGTCCCAGTTGCCGGAGCGGTTCGAGCACCAGGCGATCTCGTTGCCCCGGGGGCTGAACTTGGGCATCATGTCGCTCATGTTGTCCTCGGTGATGAGCGTAACCGCCTTGCCCTTGACGCTCTGCACGCAAATCTGGGGGTTCTCCGAGTAACGGGTCGTCGCATAGGCCATCCACTCGCCCGTGGCGTTGATGTGCACGTTGTGGTCGCCGCCCACGCCCGTGAAGGTCTGCCGCGTCATACCCTTGAAGCCGGGGCTCGTGATGCGTTCAGCCACCGTGCCCGGGTCGTAGGCGTTCTCCACCCATTGGCGTGGATCGTAGTGGATGCCCACCTGCCCCTTCTCGCGCGGGTGCAGCGGGTCCCGTGCAAGCTGCTTCTCCCCACGCTTGGGTTCGGCCTTCTTGCGCTCGAAGAGCCTGCCCATGGTACCCTGGGGATCGCACCCGGTCGCGGCCAGAACGACTATCCCGATTGCTAGTAACAGGTTCCGATAACGTCCCACCTTGGATCCCTCCTACCTGGGGGTTGCAGTACGCTCTAAAGTCTTATCGGCCAATCGTCTGAGGCTTCTCCAGCCCAATCAACGTTTTCCGGAGGTTTCCGCTTATCGGACTTGATCGTTGCCAAAGGGACGCGGATTGGCAATCGCATCAGCCGGGATTCGATCCATTCCACCCAACCTACGCCTCGATCGATGCACCATGCAAAGACGCACGCGGCTGCGGGGAACCGCGTGCGTCTATCTTGGGTTGTGCCCTGGGCCATCAGCCAAGCAGCTGCAGGATGTTCTGGCTGGCCGTGTTGGCCTGGGCCAGCATGGCCGTGCCCGCCTGGAGCAGGATCTGGTTCTTGGTGAACTCGGTGGTCTCGTTGGCCATGTTCGCATCGCGGATGGCGCTCTCGGTCTTGACAATGTTCTCCACCGTGACGTTGAGCGAATTGATATTGGTCTGGAGCATGTTCTTCTGGAACGCGCCCAGGCGCGCGCGCAGCTCGGACACGTCGTTCACCGCAGCCGTCACCACCCGCAGGGCTGTAATGGAATCGTTCATCAGGCTGGCGTCGCCGCCGGCGAGCACGTCCTGCAGGGTGTAGACCCTACCGTCGATCTCGATGCGGCCCATGTTGACCGAGGCCATGGACTGGATGCCGTAGACCGTGCGCTCCTGGTCGCCTTCGCCTGCGCCGAGCTGGTACTGCATGCCGCCGATGAAATTGGTCAGGTCCTCGGTCGTGGCTTTCCGGGCATTGGTGGCAAAGGTGAAAATCTCGCCGAGTTCATCTGTCGTGCCGACCGTTTCATCCTCGACCACCGCCTGGAGCGCTGTGGCGCGCGAGTACAGGGCGCCCACGTCGTAGCCGACCTGCGCGATGCGGGTGAGCCCCAGCTCGCCTTCGTTGAAGACGAGCGACCCGGAAAAGTCGGGCGTGGTCACGTTGGCCGTGAGCCCGTCCGTGCCGAGCGGCTGGCCGTTCAAGCTGATCTGCGCGTCCTGGCCCACGACCTGGGTCGTGGCCTTCTCTTCGAGCATGGTCCGCTCGGTGGTGTCCCCCAGGCGATAGTAGTGGAAGAGCTGGCCGTCGTTGTTCTGCACGCGCAGGTACTCCTGCGAACCGTAGTCTTCGGAATACAGGCGCACGCCGAGATCGGTGAAGGAAAGCTGGGAGGTCTCCTTCACGTCGTCCGCACACGCACCGCCGAAAGTCAGCGTGATGTTGAGCTCCGACTCGTTCTGGGCCTCCAGGCGGATCGATCCGCCGCCGCTCAGGTCGGCGGTGCCCTGGGAGACAAGCTGATCCGGCGTCATCTCCGAGCCCTTGTAGACGTTGATGGTACGGCTCGTATCCGCGCCCGTAGCCTCGAAGTAGAGCCGGCCCGCCGCATCGGTATTCTCGCCGAGCTTCAGGCCGGTGACCACCGAGGACGTGCCTGCCGTGAAGCCCGCCATGTTCATGTTGTCCGTCTCGATGCCGGCTTCCGTGTTGTCCATCTCCAGCCCGATCACCGAGATCGTGTAGACATCGTCGGCCGCGGCATTGCCGGTCGTGTCGATGGCCAGTTCGATGGCGTCGGCCGGGATCTCCGAGTTGCTGGCTGCCGTGAAGCTGTAGGCCGGTCCGCCGCTGTCGTGGGTCCCCGACCCCAGCAGCATGGTGCAGTCAGCGTCTTTGTACAGGTCGTAGCTCACCACATTGCCGGTGATGTCCGTCACCTTGGCGTACATCCGCCCGTGGCCATCCGTGTTCTTGCCGACACGCAGATAGTCCGCCGGCGCGGCACCGCCGCCGGTAAGAGACAGCCCATTCACCTTGTCGTTGCCTCCGGCTGCGTCATCCAGGGCCGCCCCGTAGATCTCTACGTCTCCCGCTGTACGCGTCGCGTTCCAATCCTCTACCATCTCGTCCGGATCCACCTGGCTTCCGAAGATGAGGGTGGCCCCGACGCCGGTCGACTCCTTGACATTGTTGATGCCCGAGACCATGGTGCCCAGCTGGGTCCCTGCATCGAAGCTGAACAGCCGCGAGCCGCTCGTCCCGGTGAGGATGAACTCCTGCCGACCGCTCACGGCCACGCCGGCGGCGTCGAACTCGGCCGCGACATTGGCACTGTCGGCCTCCATGTAGGCCCGCATCGCCTCCCGTGTGTGGTCGGCCTGCGTGTCATCGACAATGCCCGTGAAGGCGACGGTCATGCTGACCCCCTCCCGCTTGAAGACCTGGTCGATGCGGGTGGCCTGGGTGTCGAGCAGGGCGTGATCCATGGGATCGTCGATCGTGGTGATGCGGTCGTACACCAGTCCCTTGGAACCGTTCAGCAGGAACTGATCGGAGTAGCGCGTGGTGTTGGCGATCCGGTCGATGGTCTGGATCGCGCTGTCCACCTCGGCCTGGTCGGCGCGGATCTGATCGGGCGCCGTGACGCCGTTGTTCGCCGCGTGGAGCGCCAGCGCGCGCAGTTTGCGAAGGATCTCGTTCATCTCGATCAGCGCGCCCTCGGCGATGCCGATCACGTTGGAGGCCTCCTGCGAATTGCGGATGGCCCGCTGGAGGCCGTTCGTCTGGCTGCGCAACTGCTCGCTGATGATCAGCCCCGACGGATCGTCCGAGGCCACGTTGATCTTGTACCCGGAGGAGAGCTTCTCCAGGCTCTTGCTGAAATGCTTGCTCGTGAGCTTGAGTTGCCGTTGCGTGTTGAGAGCGGAAATGTTGTGATTGATGATCAGACTCATCGCAATCCTCCTGAATGTCGAACGAGTCGGGTTCTGCGGTTTCGACCGAGCTGCGTCGGTTGCCGGCGCTCTCGCTCAGCACCTTCGCAGTTCCGGCCGGCCCCGCGCACGTTCCGTTTCCTTGATGCTCAATCCTCCGTGAGCGCCCTATCGATGCCTCTCCGGCGGGCCTCGCAGAAACGGAGCGTTGAACCAAACCTTGCCTGGTCCGGTTATCGGACCCTGGTCCTCTCCTTCTTCAACCTTTTCCGTAGATCATGCCAATACGCAGTCCCCTGCGCTTCCTCCAATGCTCCGAGCTCGGTACACGTGTCGCCCGCATGCATCCAACCGCCGTGCCAGGCGTGCGACCGCCTGCGGACGATCGGCCGAAAATCTGGAAGCCGCCTCTTCATGTAGACTTATGCGGTTTGGCAAACGCGGATCTCGCGCGGCTTCTCCCTTGCGCGCTGTGTCGTCCCTTCCGCCCCGCCGGTCCGCGGCAGGATCTTCCGGCAGGATCGGCCCCGGCCAGCAAAGCCTTCCCGCCCGAGAATGGCCGGCCGAGTCACCGGATCCAGAAACATCTGCGACAAGGGCACCCCCTCTGGCCTGCTTCTTTCGCCGACGCGCGCTTCACCGGCAGTCGGAATCCTGATTTTCCTCTTGACCATCTGTTTCGGGCGGACTAGATTGGCTTGCACTGCGAAAGCAGGAACGCGAGGGGAACAGGCTTGCCCGAGAACTCACCGCAACAAGACGCCCACTATTTCCTCACCCGCGGCGAATACTACCAGGCCGAAGGGTTGCCGGGCCATGCACTCCGCGCCTTCAATCGCGCGGTCGAACTGGCCCCGAAGGAGGCGGAGCCCTACCTCGGACGTTCCGAATGCCATCGCCGCAGCGGGCGGCTGCCCGAAGCCATCCACGATCTCGAGATGGCCGTGGCGCTGGATCCATGGAACCCCGAAGCGTATGTCATGCTCGCGCAGAATCTTTCCGAGCGCGAGAAGACCGAGGAGGCCCTCTCTCTACTGTCGCACGCCATCCGCCTCGATCCGTCCTGGAGCCGCACCTATCTGGTCCGGGCAGACATCCGCGCCCGGCTGGGAGACCTCGCTCCGGCGATCGAGGACTACCAGCGCGCCAGTCAACTGGACCCGGAGAACGTCGAGATCATGCTCGCCCTGGCCGATATCCAGGTCGAAGCCAAGGAAGCGCCGGCCGCACTCGCGACCCTCAACCGAGCCGCCAAGCTCCGGCCGCACTACGGCTGGGTCTACCTCTACCGCGGGGACCTGCACGCCCGTGAGCAGGACAGCGGCGCCGCGCTCATCGACTACGAACAAGCCATGCGGCTTCTGACGAGTTCCGTCGAACCGCGGCTCAGCCGCGGGCATCTCCTGCTCCGGCTGGGACGCCACGACGACGCACTCGACGACTATGAGTGGGCGGTCGAACGCGCACCCGAGAATGCCGAGGCCCAATATGGACTGGCCGAGTGCTACTGGCAATGCGGGCGCTCGCGCGAGGCGTTGGACGCCTACACCAGCAGCATCGAAGGCGGCATGGCCGAAGCCGGCGTCTTCC
>CAZBZG010000080.1:0-16431 GCA_964496245.1 uncultured Planctomycetaceae bacterium
CGGGACAAGATCATCTCCAACACGGCCACCGCGTCTGCGTCGTTGTCCACCAACAGGAGGCTGTGGCCGGAGAACTCTCGGAGCACGTCGGACTGGCTGAGGCGGTCTTCCTTGACCTTGCGCAGCGTGGGCACGCCCGCTTCGTACCACGCCGTTTCGATCGCGGTCTTCACCTGAAAATTCCGGCTTTTGACCCCCAGCCAGGCCTCGTAGTCCTCCCCCACATGATGGAAGTCGAAGCCGTCGTGCCGATCGACAGCAAACACGTACTCATTGTGGAAGTAGGCTTCCCACATCGCGAGCTTCATGTGCGGGTAATGTTCGCATCCGAGGCGAAGCGAGTAGCTGGCGAGTTTGGCCTCTTCGCGCTCGAAACGCTCGAGCACGGCTTCCATGGAAGCTGATTCGTCGAACGCCACCCTATGGGACTCCCGCAACACCGCATCCTCGTAGGCGTGAGCGAGGTAGATGTCGATGGCCGTGTTGACCAGCGAGGGGGTGATTTCTTCCAGCCGCACCGGAGTAACCTCTTACCGAACAATGCGATACGGGATCTCGAAACCGAATCGATTCAAGCACCGCCTCCGGCCGCTGTCAAGGGAAAAGGACGGGCCCGCTCGGGCACGCGCCGGGCGGCACATGCTTGGCAAGGTCGGCGGCCTTCTCACTCGCTGTCGACCGCCTCGCGCAGGGCAGCCACCGCGCGTTCGAGTTGCGGATCTTGCGACAAGAGCTCGGCGAAGCTGCGCGAGCCGTAGTGGACCTCAGCCCAGAGCTGTCGGATTCGCCCGGCGGTTTCGTCCTCGAGCCCTACGGCGATATCGGGCGTCAGTCCCTGCCCCTGAATGTCGGCGCCCTTGGGCGTGAGATACCGCCCGGTGGTCAGGTTCACCGCCCCCGCCTCCTCGCCCAGCGCCAGGAACAGCTGGATGCGCGCCTTTCCATGCGTCTGCCGTCCGACCAGCACCGCCCGGTCGTTGTCCCGGAGCGCGGCGGCGAAGAGCTCGGCCGCGCTCGCCGTCTCGCCGTTGACCAGAATCACCACGGGAAAGCCGCCCAACCAGTCCGCACGCGCCTGACGGACGCGACGTGCGACCGCATTCGGAGGCCCGTAAGGATCGCGCTCCTCCACAATGGCGATCGTGCCGTGGCGCAGGAAGAGGTCGCTGGCCGCCATGCCGGTCTCCAGCGCTCCGCCCGGGTTCCAGCGCAGATCGATGAGCAGGCCCCGCAGACCGCGCGCCTGCAGCCGCTTCACCCCGTCGGCGAGATGCGCCTCCACCCCGTAGGCGAAAAGCGGGACGCACGCGTATCCGAGATCCGTGTGCCCCGGCAAGAACCGGCACGGCGGCAGGCGCGGCAGCGGAGCCCGCTCGACCGTGACCGCACGCCGGTTGCCGTCGCGCACGAGCGCGATCTCCACCCGCGTATTGACAGCGCCGACGAGCAACTCGATGCTGTCGCGCATGTCCATGTGCGTGATGTCCACGCCGTCGACCGCTACGATGCGGTCCCCTTCCCGCACGCCCGCCCGGCCCGCCGGCAGATCGGAGAGCACCACGCACACATCCAGGCCGCCCGGCTCGCTCGGCCGCACCTGGACGCCGATCCCGCCCCGGGGTTCGCCGTTCATCTGCCGGTCGAGGACACGGGCCGCTCGGGGGGGGATGTAGGCGTTGTACCGTTCGGGAAGACTGCGAAGCATTCCCTGGAGCGCGCCGATGTAGAGCGCGCGGTCGGGGGGCGGATCGGGGACGTGCGTGCGGATGTACTCCCGCAGCGCATGGACCACCCGCAGGCCGCGCCGGCCCTCCCAAGGATCGGCCCCGGCGCTGGCTGCGCGGTCCGTGCGAAGCTGGACCAGCAGGAGAATGGCGAGGAAGACGACGAGCCCCCGACTGACCGGCGGATCCTTCAGGTGAGCCTGGACCGGTGTGGCTTCGGACATGTTTCCTCTCCAGATGCCGCAAGCCTTATCGTATCTTCGCGTTCCGAGAACGTCAACGCAAAAGGGACCTGGGGGAAACCGTGGCGCCTGCCGCGCGTTTGGCCGATACACAAAAGAGGGCGTCCCGCGCGCTGCCAGAGACTCCCGCAAGGAGGCACCCTATGGAACCGATCAAGGAATTGGGCTCCAACGACGTCTGGATGGGACTGGCCTGCGAGCGGTGCAGCCTGGCCTTCCTGGACAGGAACGCTCTGGACTCGGTCCGGTTGGCGGATGCCGAATTGCTCTTCTGCCCCCAATGCGGCCAGCATCTGGCCGCCATTCTCGACAGCGAGGCGCTCCCCCTCGCCCAGAGCGCGTGAGGCGGACAGTCGGCACCGAACCCATCCACCATGAACACGCCCGGATTCCCGACGGCCAACCCTCGCACTCCATCGCGGAGGGCCCGCACACTGGCGCGGCTGGCTCTCGCAGCGCTCGGACTGATCTGCGTCGCCCTGGGTACCAGCCTATGGCTCCTGGCCGGTCGCGTCGAACGGATCGAGCAATGGACAGAGCCATGGGATCGCACCCCGCCCGAACTGCGCGCCGAGCTCGAAGAACTCCGCGCAACGCTCCAACCGCCCGATGCGGCCGGCGATCCCTGGGCCGCCTGTCTGCACGCGCGGGTCGACTACGCGGAATGGCGCCTCAAGGCATCCAGCCGCCAATGGAGCGCTGCGGCGTGCGACCGCATCGCGGGGCTCGTTCGTGACATCCGAGACGCTTGCGCCGCCCAGAACCGCGGCGCGCTTCTGCCGGCAGACCGGACCAAGCCATTCCTCTGCGGCTTCTGGTCCCGCATCGACGATACGGTCCAGCCCTTCTGGGTGGCCCTCCCCAAAGGCTACGACCCGGACCGGGCCTATCCGCTGGTGGTCCAGCTCCACGGACAGGGGCTGTTTCGTCCGTTCCAGGGCCGGGCCCGCCGCATCGGGGACCGGATCGTGATCGCGCCCCACGGCCGCGGCGGCATGGACTACAAGTGGATCGGCGAAGTCGACGTCCTGCAAGCCGTGGACGCGGCCAAGCGGCTTTTCCGGATCGATCCCTCCCGCGCCTACTGCGTCGGACACTCCATGGGCGGAACCGGCGCCTGGCACCTGGCCACACGCCACCCGGACGCGTTTGCGGCCATCGTGGCCGCCTGCGGGAATACGGACATCCGGGTGTGGGCCGAACAATGGCACTGGCGCACGCCGGCCGAGAGCCCGCAGGCTGCCGTGCGCGACTTCCTCCGGCAGGACACGAGCGCCGTCCCCTATGCCGAGAACCTGCTCCATCTGCACGTGGTCGCGCTCCAGGGCGAAGCCGACCCCGTGGTCCACCCGCAGCACGCCGAACGCATGGCCGAGGCACTGAGCCGGGCCGGCCACCCGTCGGCCGTCTTCCATCTCCTTCCGCTGGTCACGCACGGATTCGGCGTGGACATGGACCGCGCGCTCGCGTCCAATCCCGCCCGGCGCAAGCCCGCGGACGTCGTCTACCGCACCGCCTGGCTCAAGCACGACGGCGCGGCCTGGCTCCGCATCCGCGGGATCGGCCAACGGCTGCGGTTCGCCCGCGTGGAGGGGCATGCGGCGCCCCATGCCATCCCCTTCACGATCGAGACGCAGAACGTAACCGCCTTGCTCCTCAAACCCGAGGCTTCTCCGGTGAGCGGCCCGATCCGCCGCATTGCCATCGACCAGACGCCCGTGGACGTCGATCCGCACAAGCGCCTCTTGTTCCGCAAGGACCCGGAACGGGGATGGATCCAGTCGTCGCCCCGCCAAGACGCGTCCCGCTTCCCGCCGCCCAAGTCGCCCACGGTCGAGGGGCCGCTCGAACACGTCTACACCGCCCGCTTCCTGCTCGTCGCCCCCACAGCAGCGTCGGCCACCGCGCGCGCGGCGCGCCGGGCGTGTGAACGCTTCTGCGGCTTCTGGGAACAGCGATTCGGGGCACGGCCGCGCCAAACCGACGACCAGCACGTGCGCGAGCAGGACGTGCGACAGAGCCATCTGGTTCTCTACGGCACCCCCGCCGACAACACGTGGACGGCCCGCGTGATCGACCGCCTGCCCCTCTCCTTCGCTCCGGACGGGGAGATCGGCCTGGCCGAACGCCGCTACCGGGGGCCGCACGCGGGCGTGAAGCTCTGCTATCCCAATCCTCTCAATCCCGCGCGATACGTGGCCATCATCGCAGGCACCACGCCCGAGAGTTACGCCGACATCGGCGTTCGCTTCGGCAACTGGTTCGACTGGATCCCGTACGACTACCGCGATCACTTCGATTACGCCGTGTTCGACGACCGTACGGTGGGGCGCGCGCCCGAGACGTTCCTGACGTGGGGCTTCTTCGGGGAAGCCTGGTCCCTGGCCGACGGACAGCGATTCGACGGTGCGCCAGACTGGCGTCGGCGGGTAAAGCCGCGCATCCATCCCGTCCACGCCCAGCCGCCCGCGGGACGATCCGGGGTGTATCTCGACACCGTCTGTGCCGTCCGTACGGAACTGCACAAGGAGTGCCTCGAACGGAACCGGGACCTCGACGGCGACCCGCTTCATTTGGCCGGCGAGCCGGTCGAGCGAGGCCTGGCCTTCCGGTTTCCCGGTCGCATAACCTTTGCGAACGCAGGGTACAAGCGGTTCCGTGCTTCGGTCGGCATCGAATGGGACGGCCGTTCAATGCGCTGCCCGGATGCCGAACATGTCGAACGGGCGGTCTTCGTGGTCAAGGAGGGCGGTGAGGAGTTGTACCGCAGCAAGCCGCGGCAATACAGGCACAGCCCGCTGCCCGTCTCGGTCGGGCTCTCCGGAGACAAAGACATCACCCTGGAGGTCGCAGGGGGGCGGGTCTGGCTGAACGGCACTGCGGTCTGGGCGAGCGCGCGGCTCGAGTAGACCGGCCAGGCCTTCCCACCGACAGCCGCGTACAACCTTCATTCAAATATCGGGTTATGGTCTTCCCTCTCGCCCCGCCGTTCAGCCAAAAAGTTCGGGACTTTCTGCTTGACTGGGACACAAGCTCAACTATCATAAGTGCTTGTGTATTTTCTCCCAAGGGCGAACGAGCATCGAGGAGAACCGTTGGGGCGTGCGGATAGTCCGTAAGACCTTATGGCAAGGGGGATAAGACCTGTGACCAAAAATGATATGGTACTGAAGATCGCAAAAGAGATGGGCATGCGCCAGACCGATATCAAGCGCATCGTGCAGATGACGCTCGATGGCATCATCGACGTGCTGGCCACGGAGAACCGGTTGGAGCTCAGGAACTTCGGGGTCTTCGAGGTCCGCACGCGCAAGCCACGCAAGGCGCGCAACCCCCGCACCGGCCAGGAGGTGATGGTACCGGAGCGAAAGGTCGTAACCTTCAAGCCAGGCAAGCTCATGGAGGAGCGGATCTGCGGGGCAGACAAGAAAGAGAGCACGCCCGTGAGTCCCTCGGGGCCCACGCCGGGCCCCCAGCCATCCGGCGGTTCCGGGGCCGGTCACCCCTGACGCTGACGCTGATTCGAACGAATTCCCCCTTTCGCCCCCGCACCCAAGGTGCGGGGGCGCTGTCGTTGCGCGCGCCGCGGGAATCTGTCCCGCGGTCAGTCTTGTGGGGAGGCGAGCTCGGCCAGGATGTCCACCCGTCCGCCGGGAGGGGGCGAGGATTCGTCGGGGCGCGGCGCCAGCCCCAGTTCCTGGGCGGCCATGCGCACGAATTCGGGGCCGATCTTCTTGGCCTGGAGTCCGAACCCCGTCATCAAGGCGAGTTCGCAGAGGCGGTTCACGTTCCGCGGCAAGCCGAGAGAGAACTCGTAGACGAGCTCCGCAGCACGGCGCGTGAAGATGCCGCGGCTGCAGCCTGCGACCTTCAGCCGATAGAGGATGTACTTCTTGGTCTCCTCGGCGCTCATGGGCTGCAGGCGCACCTGGAGCGCCACATGGCTGGCAAAGGCGCTGGCCCGGGCGAGCAGGCGATCCATCCCGTCCTGGCCGACCAGCACCAAATTCACCAGCCGGCGGCCGCCTGCCTCGAGATTGAGCAGCGCGCGCAGTCCTTCGAGAATGCCTACGTCCTCGATGGTGTGCATCTCGTCGATGACCGCCAGCACGCGCGTGTCGGCCTCGTGCAGGGTCGTCAACTGGTCGAGCAGGGCTTCGAGCGGCGGGGCGGCCGGCGCAGACGCGCCCCAGAAACGCGCCAGCACCCCCAGGAGCGTCTCGACCCGCTGGGGAAGCGTCCCCACGTAGGCTACCGCCCATCCCTCTTCCGCGAGATCGTTCATGACCATGCGCGCGAGTTCGGTCTTGCCCACGCCTGCGACGCCCGTGACCGTGGCGACCCCCAGCTCCTGGCTGAGGGCGTAATGCAGCTTCATACGCGCCAGGGCGGAGCTCTC
Organism: uncultured Planctomycetaceae bacterium; assembly: GCA_964496245.1. Lineage (GTDB taxonomy): Bacteria > Planctomycetota > SZUA-567 > SZUA-567 > SZUA-567 > CAZBZG01. Next base: position 6,366 of record CAZBZG010000080.1, read on the forward strand.
CAACGGCACGAAGAACCGGGTTTCGTGGCTGTTGTCGAACGGGCGCATCTGCATGCCCCAATACGGCAGGTACACGGCTCGCCCCCTTCAGGCAGGTGTCGACGTATCGTCCGGTTGGTCCGGTACCGGTTCCGCGTCGGAGGCTGCAGACGCATCCTCCTCGGCCGCGTCTGCTCCGTAGGCCTGGTTGTACCCGCGGTAGTAATATCCGTGATAGTACTGGTACCGATAGAGGTAACGGGGAATGAAGTACCGCATGAAGGTCAGCACGACTCCATTCACCTCCACCCCCAGCTCCGTCAGGCTGTTGATGGCGTGTTCAATGGATTCGCGCTGCGTCTGCAGGCAGCGGACGACCATGACCACCCCCCCGAGATAGGGGCCGAGAATGGCTGGGTCCGATGTGGAGAGGCAGGGACAGGAATCGACCAGCACGAAGTCGAAGCTGCGGTGAAGCCGTTCGATGAACTCGCGCGTGTGGGCGGTCTCCAGCAGATCCGTCCCGCCGGCGCAATCCCGCCGGGCGCCCAGGACATGCAGATTGTCGTCACGGCTGTAGTAGATGGCCTCCTCTGGATCGCATTCGTCGTGGAGAACGGAAACGATATCCGGCCCCTGACGGGGGAGTCCCAGCATCTTGTACAGGCGCGGACGGCGCAGGTCGAAATCCACCAGCAGGATCCTGGCACTCTGCCGCCCGGCCAACGCCAGGCTCAGATTGAGCGCCGTACTGGTCTTGCCTTCGTTGTGGTGACAACTCGTGAACAGCACGGAAGGCTTGGGCAGGCTGATCGCCTGCAAGCGCGTGCGCAGAATGCGGTATTCCTCGGCGATCTGACTGCGACGGTCGATCGGATGATGGGCGAGCCGCTGGATGATCTGGAAGCGAGCGTCATCGAGCGGCGGGGGGGCGCTCTCCTCCGGAGCAGCCACGGTATCGGAGGGCTCGCCTGCTGCGGACGGTTCTTCGGTGGCCGCCGGGGCGGATGCTTCCGCTTCGGCGCCGCCCGCGCGCAGCCCCGAGCCACTCCCTTGCTCCATGAGTCTTCGAAAAGCTTCGTCCACGCTCATTCGGCTTCCTCCGCCGTCTCTTCCGCAGCCGGCGTTGGTCTCGACCCATCTTCGTCTGTCGCCTCGCCCGCTTCGTCTGTCGGCGCTTCTTCTTCGCCTGCCTCCGGCGGCGGACCCTCTGCCGGCGCCTCGGCACGCGGCTCGCCGGCGGTGCGTGCACGGATCCAGTCCGCCAAACGTCCCCACGGAGCCAGCCAGAGCAATGCGAGCGCGAGCAGGCCGAGCACGAGAAGCAGGAGCAGCAGGGGCGTTTGGGGACGCCGTGCGGTCACCTTGGCCCGATGACTAACGGCCTCGGGCGCGGCTTCGTCCAGGGGCATGGGATACGGATACCGCGGGCGGTGGCCTCCAACAAGTACGCTTCGCTCGCTCGCTCGCTGGATGCGTTCGATCGCAGAAAAGCTGAATTCCGGGATCGTTCCCAGAACGGGCAGGCCGATGTGGCGCTTGACGTCCTCGGTGGTCTTGATGGAGTGGTCTGTGTACTCCAACAGGAAGACGACCGTTCCGGCGGCGAGAACGCCCACGAGCAGAGCCATGAAGAGAATCAGGTTCTCTTTGGGCTCCACGTGCCTTGCGGGCGGACGCGACTTCGTGTGCACGGTGAAGACGACCTGGAAGACCTCGCCGATCTCCTGGCGGGCGAGAAGTTCCTCGCGGCGGGCCTGGGAATCGCTCAGCTTCTTGCGGAGCCGCGCGTGCCGGTCGAGCAGCGACTGGTACTCGCGCTGCTTCTTGATCGCGGCCTCGGCCTTCTCCTTCTCTTCGTCGATGAGCGCGAGCTTCATCTTCCGCTGCGCCTGGAGCTGCTCGAGCTTGCGCTCGGCGATCCGCTTCTCCTCTTTCCACTTGGACAGAAAGGGATTCTCCACCTCGAGCGGACGCTCTTCCTCTTCCCCCGGTTCGTGGCTCTGCCGCTGGTAGTCCCGGAGCGCGGTGCGGAGCTGATCGATCTTGCCTCTCAGCTTGACCACGAAGGGGTGGCGGTCGGTGTTCTTCTCCCGCATCTGCCTGAGCTCGACGAGCTTGAGCGTCAGTTCGCGTTTGAGGGCCACGACTTCGGGCGGATCGCCTTTTTCGACCTTCTCCTTGCGGGGAATGGTACGCGTCTGCTTTTCGGGGTCCTCGATGTCGCGCTCGAGCGAACGGATGAGCGCGGTGTAGGTGGTGATCTCTTCGTCGATCTCCTGGATGTCTCCGTACAGGTCGTCGATGCGGCGGATGTGCACGCTGTGCTGGGGCAGCCCGCGGAACGCGTCGTCCCAACCGGGCTTGAGCGTCTTGTCGGGGTCGCGCAGCCGGGTCTCGCTGGTCTGGGGGTACTGCCGCAGGAAGCTCAGTTGGATCTCCCGCAACTCCTTGAGGTTGTAGAGTTCCTCGTTGACCCGATCCAAAGCGCGCTTGAGCTCGGTCTCGTTCTTCTGGATCGCCCTCTTGGTCCTCAGGAACTGCTGGTTCTCGGTCGAGTAGAACTCCTGCTCCACCATGGCATGGGCCACGCGCACCACCACGTGGGTGATCACGTTCTCGGAGCGGTCGAAGGGGCTGCGCCGGGGGTAGAGCAGCGCGCTGTACTTGAGGGTCAGCAGATTGTGCTGGACCAAGCCGACGCTCAGGCCCCGCTTGAGGCGTCCGATCCATCCGGGCAGCGCGTCCTGCGGGTTCGCATACAGGTCGCGCACGGCATTGTAGAGCCGGAGGTCGAGGAGGCGTTCGATCGCCAAAAACTCCTTGAGGAGCTCGCGCTGTGCCGTGAGCGAGAAGCCGCCGGCCCCCGGGGTCTCCCGCTCTTGGAGGAGGCGCTGGCGGACCTCGCCGACTGCTGCGGCGTGGACCTCCTTGAGCGATGCGCCTGGGCCCAGGGACGTCTCGTAGCGGCGGCGCAGGGCAGCGAGATACGGGATCACATTCGCGCGCCGTTCCGTTTCTTCCCTTCGCTCGGCCTCTCCGTCGGACACCATCTCCAGGATGACCTGATCGGCGAGGGGGGCGTCGGGCGGTTCGTCCAGGTCCTCGCAGAGCATGCGGGCCAGCGCCTGCATGCCGAGCCGTTCGGGGATCTCGGCCAAACCCAGCGTATGGGACTCCTCCAAACCGAGCGGCCGGGACAGCCCGCCGGGAAGATGGGCCAGCAATCCTACCGGTTCGACCCCATAGGTGCGTTCAAGCTGAAACGCCTCCAACTCGGCGCGCAGTGCGGCCCCCACATCCTCCGGCGCTGTCTCCCGGTAGAAACGGTCCTTGAGCACGAACCGGAGATTGCACGCGAGATTCTGCAGGCGCCGGTCCACGCTCAGTTTGTTGCGAATGCTGTCGATCACGCGCTTGAGGGGCTCGGTTTGGACCATCCGCTTCAGGCGGCGATCGATCGGGTCCCGGCTCCAAACCATGACCTTCATCTCGCTGCGGTACTCGCGCGGGGCCATGAACTCGGTCCAGAACCATGCGCTGATCGTGGCCAGCACGATCATGGCCAGAATCCACTGCCACCGGTGAAACACCACCCGCAGGTAGTCGAAGATGGTGGTCTGAAAACTCGATACGGGCATGGCTTCTCGTTTCGCGCGCTTGCCAGCCCAACGGTTGCGGATCAAACCGTGGGCTCGAAGATCTCCCCGCGGATTGCCATCCGCCCCATGGGAGGCGTCACTTCACCTCATACACCTTCGGCCGTCTCCCCTTGACCCGGTTGCCGGTGATGCGGCCATACCAACCAGCTGCTTCAGCATCGGCCTCGCCCACGGCTGCAATCGGCGCGATCACACGGTTGAAGAAACGGATGATACGGGCATCCACGGTCGACGGCACAAACACGATCTCCCCGCTGCGGAGCACGGGATCCTTGCCGGTCACGCCCTGGAGCAGGGGGGATTTCACGTTGTAAACCCGCCGCGTGGGGTGGCTCCGGTGGGGTGTGATCACGCTGACGTGCATGAGGTCGGCGTAGGTCGGAAGTCTGTAGCCCTCCCGCGGGGAGAGCTCCATCTCCTCGCGGAACCGCTCTTCCCGCGTGAGTCCCGTCTCTCCTCCGAATCGCAGGATATTGGAGTTGGCCCGGAAGACCGCCTCGCTCAGCCGGATGGGCGTGATCCCCATGGGAAAGCGTCCTTGGTTCCTGACCTCGCCGAAGACGTAGTAGTATTCGCCGCGGCCAAAGGCAATGTTGACCTTGACCTGCGGCGGGCCTTTGATGTAGGGTGCGATCTTGTCGGTGATGGCGCGCCGGACCTGGTCCACGTCCATTCCCTGGACCTCTACATAGTCGTCGGTATTCGGAATGTTGACGCTTCCGTCCTGCAGCACGTCGACCTCACCGCTGAACTCGGGGTGCTCTGCCACGTGGATGGCAATCCGGTCGCGCACATGGAACTGATATCGTCCGCTGCTGTCCCGGTCGGGATGACTGCCGCCGTAGATCAGCTGGCTGAGCGGCTGCATCCCGTCAGTCGCCAGTGCGTTCGGGCGGGGCGGGACCGACCGTTCGCCCTCCGGCCCGCCGACCGTCACCTGCAGGGGCCGCAGGCCGGACCGCGCGCGGCTCGTGGCTGGCTGTTGGAGCGGCGGCAGTTTGGGGGCCCGGCCCCGGCCGTCTGCACGCCCTGCCGCTGTCGCCGACTGCGCGCCGAACTCCGGAAAGCTCCTGAACTGCGGTTGCTTGGCAGCCATCTCATACGTTTCGGGCGCCTCCGGGCGCCATGCCGTTTGGTCCGATGGCGTGCAACCATTCAAGGCGGCAAGCAGGATGGCGAATTGTAGAATCCGCGCGAGAGCCGAATGGGAACGCATGCCGGGTCCTCTCCTCCCAGAGGGATTGGGTAGACAACCTGAAATAGTTATCGGCAGTTGCGCGACGCCCTCTGCAACGAAAAGCGGACAAAACTCAACCGAGATCGGTTGCCCAAGCCGTTGCCCGAAAATGGATTGGGGCGGAGTCCGGAGGTGGACGCCGAAGCGCTGAGACGCCGCCGCTTCAGATAATCGGACGTGTGCCTGACAGCGTACAGACCGGACACGGGCTGCCTGGCATGGGAACGAATGGGGGAAGGCGCGATGAGGCGCCGCGCACGAGCTGCGGGCGCCTCAGCTTTGTTGAAAGCCGCGAAAGCGCGAAGATCGTCAGGCTACGGGCACGTCGCTCACCGAGTAGTTCCCGCGTTGCCGGTCTTTGAGTTCTCCGATCTTCGACTTGTTCCAGTTCTCTACGCGCGAGTAGTAGCCCACCACACGGGTCATGTGCTGGAGCGCCAGGGGTTCGCGCCGGCCGGTGAGAATCGCCTCCAGCACGTCCCAGTCGACCTCTTCGAGAACCTGCACGGGAATCCGCGTGGTCAGACCGCTGGGTCCATGCTTCACCACAAACGCCGGAGCGTCCGGGTCCTTGCTGTCGATGCCCAGCCCCTCAAGCGCATCCGCTGCTTCGACGCGTGCAAAGAAATCCGCCGGTTTCATTGATCATCCCCTTTTCAAACCGCAACCAATGGGGTTGCGGAGCCGCCCCTCCCCTTTATGTAGTATCGAACAGAATCCCCCCAAACGCAAGAACGATCCTACGCTTTCCGGCGGAAGTTGTCAAGCGAAAGATGTAACCTGCTATAAGGAAAGCGGTTACTGGCTTTCCCCGCCCAGTCCATCCCCAGAAAAACCATGATCCTGTCGCTGCAATAGCTTCCCGTACAGAGCCTTGCGCGCTTTCGCCACACGGGTCCCAGCCCTCTCCTCTCGTGGGTTTGGGCGCAAGAGGGCGGCCAGAGGTTCCATGCAACCGACCGTCCGTCCAGTCCAGCAACAACGCCTGTTGTGCACGGCGCGCGGGTGTGTTATGATTGCAGAGCATTGAAGCATGCGCATCGCTCTTTGACAGTATGCGAGGCAGGCCAGGCGGCTGCCGGCGCTCTCGCAGCGTCGGAGGAAAGTCCGGCCACCGCAGGGCAAGGGATGTGGGTAACACCCACCAGGGGCAACTCTAGGGGCAGGCAACAGAGAGCAGACCGCCAATGGCCTCAGGCCACGGCAAGGGTGAAACGGTGGGGTAAGAGCCCACCGCGGGGCTGGTGACAGTCCTGGCACGGCGACTGCCTTCCCGGTGCAAGCGCAAATAGGGACCGAATCCGCCCGCGTTTCGGCGCAGACGGATGCGGGGCGGCCCGTTCCGCCACAAGGTCCGGGTAGCGTGCTCGAGATGGCCGGCAACGGCCTTCCCAGTTCAATAGCCGCCCTCGACAGAAGCCGGCTTACCGGCCTGCCTCGCCCTTTGTGTCTCCCGCGGCTGCCCGTTCCGGGGCTGCCCGTTCGTCCGTTGTCGGGGAACTGCCGTGCCGTCCCCCTACCGGTATCTCACGCCCGAAGCCGTGCAAGCCATGGGCAAGCTCCCGCTGCTGGCGCGGGAGGTCGTGGAGGGATTCATCACGGGGCTCCACACTTCCCCGTTTCACGGGTTCTCGGTCGAGTTCGCCGAGCACCGCAAGTATTCGCCCGGTGATCCGATCCGCGACCTCGACTGGACCGCCTATGCCCGCACGGATCGCTATTATGTCAAGCGGTACCGCGAGGAGACGAATCTGCGATGCCGCCTGGTGCTCGACGCCTCGGCAAGCATGGGATTCGCATCCACGGAGGGTCAGAGCAAGCTCGCGTACGCCTGCGGGCTGGGCGCCTGCATCGCCTACCTCGCAATCCGCCAGCGGGATGCCGTGGGCCTGACGGTTGCCCGGGAGGCGGCGGCCGAGGACCTCGCCCCCTCAGCGCATCCGGCGCACCTCGGGCGCATCATGGAGCGGCTGGAAGTTCTCCGGGCCGGCGGCGAACCTCCCCTGGCGCAGACCTTCCACGAAGCCGCCGAACGCATGAAGCGTCGCGGACTCGTCGTCGTGTTGAGCGATCTTCTGGACGGAGAGGAGGCGATCATGAAGGCCCTCCGCCATCTCAAGCATCGGCGGCACGAAGCCATTCTTTTTCACATCCTCGACACAGCGGAAGAGCATCTGCCGTATCGGCACGTCAGCGAGTTCGTGGATATGGAGACCGGCGAGAAGCTCAAGGTCGACCCCCAGGCGATCCGCACCCGGTATCGATCCGAGATCGAAGCCTTTCGCCAACGGTATCGCCGAATCTGCAGTGACTGCGCGATCGATTACGTACCGGTCGTCACGGAGGAACCGGTCGCGCGGCAGCTGCTGCGATACCTGGTGCGGCGATCACGGGTCTGAACCGCGCACGGCGCCCGATTCCCGGCCGGCATGGGGGAGCGGCTTACGTTTTGTCGTCTTCTTCTTCGAAGGCTTCCGCATCTTCGAGTTCCTCGAGTTCGCCCGGGTCTTCGGACACATCGAGGTCAACGGCGTCTTCCACTTCCTCTGCGTCCATGCCGTCCAGGTCGGCGCCGTCCAGATCGTCGAGCTCCTGCGCCTCGGCCGGGTCGATCGCTTCGGCTTCCTCAGGCTCCGCGGGTTCCTCAGCCTCGTCGAATGCGTCCTCGGCCTCCAGGTCCACTTCCTCGTCTGCATCTGCAGCCGGAGCAGGCAGAACCGCCTCTGCACTCTCAGCCGCCCCCTCGGCCACCAGAACGCCGAGGTCGACCGCCTCAGAGTCGTCCGGATCGTCCGCCTCTTCGGCCATCGCCACAGGAACAACCGCTTCTTCGGACGGCTGCGGAAACGTCTCGCCCGCCTCCAGAATCGCCACCGCGCCTTCACAGAGCCCGCACTTGAGGTCCATGCGATCGACGTAGTCCCTGGGGAGACGGTAGCGGGCATAGCAGGCCGTGCAGTAGGCTTTGAGGCTTCGATCCGTGGCCGCGAGTCCGGACGGTGTCGCCGCAGACGCGTCAGCCGCGGTCATGCTGAACGCGACCGACGGATCGTCGGGCAGAGAGGGCTCTTGGGAGAGATCGACTTCGACCTCCGCATCCTCTTCCACGGGAATGGCTTCGGCCACCTCCGCTTCCCCCACGGATTCCGCAGCCTCGACTCCGCCCAGATCGATGAGCGCTTCGTCGGCCGCGGCCTCGACCTCCTCCTCTTCGGCGGGCTCCTCCTCAGGCGGAAGGATGACCGCACCCGATTCTTCTTCTGGCACCGCCGCACTGGCTTCCGGCACTGCCTCTGCAGGCTCTGCAGCAACGGATTCGGATTCGGCTTCAATGGTCTCTTCGTCCAGCGTCACGACCGGCTCGGCCTCGGCTGCTTCGAACGCCGCAGGCAGCGCTTCCGCTTCCTCGTCCGCAGGCGCTTCCAGGTCCAGCGGTTCGGCTTCCGCCACCGCTTCTTCGGCTTCCTCGGACAGGCTCGGCACGGCTTCGGACTCGTCCGCTTCGGACACCGCAGGCAGCGCTTCCGCTTCCTCATCCGCAGGCGCTTCCAGGTCCAGCGGTTCGGCCTCCGCCACCGCTTCTTCGGCTTCCTCGGACAGGCTCGGCACGGCTTCGGACTCGTCCGCTTCAGGCGCCGCGGGCAGCGCTTCCAGATCCAGCGATTCGGCTTCCGCCTCCTCGGCCGCAGGCGCTTCCGGTTCAGCCTCCTCCGCCACAGCTGACGTCGCTGTCTCGCTTTCGGAGACGAAAGCGGCATCTTCCTCATCTTCCAGCTCGAGGGGTTCGGCCACGAGAGACTCGATGTCGTCCACGTCGATCTCTTCGTCTGCCGCTTCCGTTGCCATGGCCGAGGTTGGCAACGCTTCTTCCGGGGAGCCGGCAGATGCCTGCTCCTCCGCCCCGTCGCTGGGCTCCGCCTCGACAGCTGCCCCGGCCTCCTCGTTCGCGGGGGCTTCTACGGCGTCCGCGGCAGAAGGCGCCGGGGGAGCTGCGGGCGGTACACCGACCGGGGCCGTCTCCTTCTGGAAGGCTGTGGCATAGGCGGCCGCGCTATCGTCGTCGATGCTGATCAGTGCGGAGTCTTCTTCGGCCTGCTCGGCCTCGGTGGGCGGTGCAGCGGCCTCTATTTCGGCGGGTGCCGTGTCCGCGGGAGGAACCGGCGGGGCGGGGGATTCCGCAGGTGCCTGTGCCGCCTGCTCCTCGTCTCCGGTCCCTTGCGCTGGGGGCGCTTCGGCGGGCGGCATGCTCGACTTTTGCTGCCGAGGCGCGCCCCTGTCCAGCACGCGCGTGTGGGCCCGCATGCGCAAGAGACTCATGCGGCGATCTTCGACCTTCTGCCGGCGAAGGCGTTCCTCTTCGCTCAGCGGCGCTTCTTCCTCGGCTGGAGGGGATTTGGGGAGCGGGGTCGCCGGCGCGGGCAACCCCTGCGCACGCGCGGCCGCTCCCGTGTCCACCACAGCGCGACAGCTCTTGCACCAGAACTTGACGCCGAGCTTGTCATCCGGCACCCGGTATTGAGCACCACATTCGGAGCATTTGACGTTCACGGGTCGATCTCCGTACCGAGACGCGGCTGGGGCTCAGCGCTGGCCTGCTTCGTCGCCAATGGATCCGCCAAGAGAGGAAGGCTCCCACCTTCCTGCTCCATCTATGTTTACAAGTCGAAGCGGATACCGTCAAGAAGAATCGAGGCAACGCCGCCTTCCGCCGCCTGCGGTCCTCCCCCAGGAGCGGACCAGGGATTCTGAAGGATGCGCGGAAGACCGAAGAGCAGAGAGGGCTGGGAACACGGCCCGTCGCCCCAAGAGAGCGCACGCCGGGGCGCTCGTGCAGCGCAGACCGAGACCTCCGGCGGAGACGTCCAAAGAGATCTCGGACGCAGCACAGGGAGCGCAGAGGCACACCTCAAACCGAGGCCCCTCTCCAACCCGGCAGCCGGCAGCGGCTCGGGCTTCTGGACCCCGAGCAGGCTCCCAAGGCGTGCTGGGCGTATTGCCGCGGTTCCTCCCTGAACCTCAGCAGTACCGTCCGAGATACGCAGCCTCCCTGCCGCGTGATACCCTGATTAGCGGCGGTCTCGGCAGAGGCTTGATCGAATGAAGGCGCTTTTTCCGTGTGCGGGCGGCGGCGTGCTGACCAGCATCGGGGCGGGGGAGCGGTTCTGCGGAAAGTGGCGGGAGCAGCCGG
>CAZBZG010000081.1:0-5418 GCA_964496245.1 uncultured Planctomycetaceae bacterium
CCTGCCGGTCGTCCGACCAGAAGTCGTCGAGGTCGAGCTTGATGTAGAGGTAGCTCGTCTCGGTGGCATTGACCTTGAAGCGCAGGTTGGCGCTGCTCGTCTGGAAGTGCGTGGACATGACCCCGTCGTGGTCGCTGGTCCAGTCGTCGCGGCGCCGGTAGTAGCAGTCGACCGCCACGTCGCCTCCGATGGTGAGGACGCCCTTCTGCTTCATGGTGTCCAGACTGGCTGCTTCGCCGCCGCCGCCGGGGGCCATGGCCATGCTGCTCTCCATGACGGCCATCTTGGCCTTCATGTCCGCGAGCTCTGCGCGGAGGTCGGCGACCTCGTTGGCGCGAGCGACGCCTCCGATGCATACACCGCCGAGAAGAACCCCGATTGTCCACTTGCGTAGCGTCTGCATAGCTTCTCCCTTACCGATCCGCGGGTCTACCGCAACCTGCTCGCGTAATGTCCCGTGTCATCCTCACAAATCCTGCATGCCACTGGCCCGCGCACGAATGCCTGCCGCGCCTGGGCCGGGGCTGCAGGGGCTTACCTACTTATCGGCCTTCTGGCCGCGCATTTTCGGTGCGAATTGCGATTTTCTCCGAAAGGATTCGGGGAAGTGCATGGCTGCGGCGGGCTGCTGTGCGAGAATCGAAGAGGGCAGGCCTGCGCAACCCGCGGGCGGGCACGCGGGGCGTGCGATGCGGCCCCGGTGGACGGCGTCCGATAATGCGCGGCAGCGCATCAGAGGGCCGGGCCCTGCATTGACAGGCGCAGGGACCTCGGCTATAAGAACCGCGCTGAAGGTTCTGGCCGCTTTCCGCAGATGGCCAGGCGATTCCCAGGAGAGAAGCGTATGGACGCCTTCCCCTTCCGCGACCCCGGCCGGCACATCTGGGTCCAGAGCACGCGGCCCGCGGACGAGGGGCGTCTGGGCAGCCTCTTCGCTTTGGCCAACGGCTTACTCGGCCTGCGCGGGTCGCCCGAGGAGTGTCCGTCCTGGGGACGGCCCGGGTTCTACGTGGCCGGCGCGTATGCGGGTGGGCCGCCGAGCTTGCTGGGATTCCACGATCCCGACCACGTGCTGACGCATCCGGACCGCATCACCCGGGAGCGGTTGGAGGCCCTGGACCAGGCGTCCATCTGGACGCTGCCCAACCTTCCGTTTCCCATCGCCGTGCGCTTGGCGGTGGGAGGGGAGGCATTCGATTACGACCGCGCCAAGGTCTTGAGCAACGAACGCCTGCTCGACATGGCGCGGGGCGTCGTGCAGCGCTGTCTCGTCTTCCGCGATCGCAAGGGCCGGCGCACGCGTGTGGATGCCGTGCGCTTCGTCAGCATGGCCGACCGGAATCTCGTCTGCCTGCGCTACCGGGTCCGGCCGCTCGGGCACGACGCGGAGGTTGACGTGGCGGGCCGGCTGCACGCTGACGAGAGCGTGCGGGCGGAAGATCGGTTGTGGCACGGCGGTGCATCGCGTCAGGAGGACGGGCTCACCGCCCGGGAATGCATCCTGCGCGAGACCGGAGCGCCGCTGGCCGTCGCCCAGAGAGGCGAGGTCCGGCAGGCGGACGAGGCCACAGTGCTCGATCTCTTTGCCGTGGCCGGGGCGTTCGAGCTGGAATCGGCCTGCAAGCACGCGACGGCTGCGGCCGGCAAGGGATTCGACGAGCTCCTGCGCGCGCATGAGGAAGCGTTCCGGGCGGATCAGGAGGCCGGCCGGGTGGAGGTGGATGAGACGCCCGCGTTCCTCCAGGGATTCCGCTTGGGGCAGATGCATCTGGCCATGGCGTGCGGACCCGAGACCCGACGCGCGGGCATCCCCATCAAGGGGCTCACCGGTCCGGGCTACCGTTTTCTGAACTTCTGGGACACCGATTTCCACATGTTCCCGTACTACCTGATGACCCGGCCCGGGCAAGCGCGCGAGCTCCTGGTCTACCGATACGATCAACTCGATGCCTACCGGGCGAATGCCTGCGCCTGGGGCGCGCGCGGCGCCCAGGTGCCGTGGGAAACGAGTACGCGCGGCTGCGAAGAGACTGCGCCCTGGCTCTGCCTCCAGGAACGCGAGATCCACATTTCGGCCGACGCGGCGCGCATGTTCTGGCTCTACGACCAGCTCACGCCCGACCGCGAGGCGCTTGCCACCATGGGCGCGGAGTTCGCATTCGAGACCGCGCGCTTCTACGCCTCCCGCCTGCGCTGGGTGCCCGACAAGAAGGCCTACGATCTGCCGGACATCGGTTGCCCGGATCAGTACCATACGTTCGCCGACAACAATGTCTTCATCAGCCGCATGGCCAAGTGGAACCTGGAATGGGCTGTCGAACTCGCCGCCGATCCCGCCCTGGGTGCGGCCCGCGAGCGAGTCGATCTTTCGCAGGACGAGGTGGCGACTTGGAAAGAGATGGCGTCCAAGTTCTCCATCATCGGGCCCGACGCTGACGGCATCCTCGAGGAGTTTGAGGGCTTCTTCGACCTTGATCCGGATCTTGATGGCATCTGCGAGACCTACTGTCAGCACAGTCAGGCCGTGAAGCAGCCGGACGTGCTGGCCGCATTCGGCCCGTTCGAGGATCTCTATTCCGAAGAAGTGCGGCGCCAAAACTGGCATTTCTACAACGCCCGCACGCTCCACGGGTCGTCGCTCTCCTTCCCGGGCATGGCCTATGCGGCTGCGCGGTGCGGGCTGAACGACGAGGCGCTCTATCATCTCTCGCGTTCGACGCGCATGGACCTGGACGATGTGAACCAGGACGCGGAGAAGGGGATCCACGTTTCGGGCGGAGCCGTGGAGTGGCAGGCCGTGGTCTTCGGCTTCGGCGGCGTAACCCCGAAGCACGAGCATCTGCGGGTGCGGCCCAACCTGCCGCGCCAGTGGCGATTTCTCGCGTTCAGGCTGCACTGGCAGCTGCAGCGCCTGCGCATGCGTATCACGCCCGAGACCATCGTGCTGGAAGCCGACGCTGCGAACGAACGCCCGGTGGTTGTCAAGCCCGGCGATGCCGAACCGGTCGAAGTGGTCCCCGGCGCCCGGCGGGAGGTGTCCTACTGATCCGGGCCTGGTTCAGAAGCGCGCCGGTTTGGGTGACACGCGCGCTACGAGGCGGGATGTAGCCCAGGCACTCCTGCCTGGGGCGGAATCCGTGAGGCGCTCCACAGGCAGGAGTGCCTGTGCTACAAACTGCGCCCTTCAGGTGTGACCCGGTTCTGAACCAAGCCCTGATCCGCGGCCGGGGGCGGCTGACAGGAGGATGGGTCATTCCCCACGACATCAGTTTCATCGGTCACCTGTGCGAAGACGAGATCCGGCCCTTCCGGGGCGCGGTCGAACGGCGGGTCGGCAGCGCGGTGCTGTGCGGCGCCCTGGCAGCCGCCCGCGTGGGCGCGCGCGTGCAGGCGATCACGCGCATGCATCCGGACGATGCGTCCATGCTGGGGTCGCTCGAGCGGGCGGGCGTGGACTGCGTGCTGGTGCCCGCCCCCGCCACGACCCGCATGGTGGTCGTCCATCCCTCGGCCGACATGGACGAGCGTGAGATGCGGCAGCTGGAAAGCGCCGGGCCGTTTGTGATCGACGATCTCCCGCCGCTGGAAGGCCGGTTCGTCCACTGCGCGGGGATCACGGACCAGGAGTTCACGCTTCCGTTTCTACGTGCGCTTCGGGAGCGGGGTGCGAGTCTGTCGGTGGACCTGCAGAGCTTCGTGCGGCAGGTCGATCCGCAGACGCGGGAGATCGCGTTTGCGGACGTGCCCGACAAGGCCGAGATCGTGTCGCTCATGGACCGCGTCAAGCTGGACGTGGTGGAGGCCGAACTCCTCACCGGCACCCGCGACCTCGCGGCCGCCGCCGCCGCGATCGAAGGCTGGGGATGTCCGGAGATCCTGATCACCCAGGCCGAGGGCGTGCTGGCCCGCGTGCGGGGCGAGACGCTGTACGAGCGCTTCTCCAACCGGAGCCAGGCCGGCCGGACCGGCCGCGGGGACACCACGTTCGCCGGGTACATGGTGCGGCGCCTCATGGAGACGCCCGCCGAGGCGCTCAAGTTCGCGGCCGCGCTCGTCTCCATGAAGATGGAGAGCCCCGGCCCGTTCGATGGCAGCCTGGAAGGCGTGCTCGCGCGAGTGGAGGAAGCGCACCGGCGGCCATGAGACTCTGCCGGTGTCTGTGGTGCGATTGTCGAGGATCTCTGCGGTCTCTACTTTCCGGCAGAGACGGCCGCGCGTACATCGACGAGCTTGCGCACCTGGATGCCGAAGTGCTCGCTCGTGATGATCACCTCGCCCTCCGCGATCTTGGTCTTGTCTACGCAGAGATCGAGGAGCTCTCCGCTCTGCTTGCGGAACTCGATGATCGAACCCGGGGCCAGGGTTTGGACCACCTCCATGCGCACCTTCTTGTTGGCCAGAACCACCACCACGGGGACCTGGAGCCGCATGGCATTGGTCCGGTTCAGCTCGGTGCTCTGCGCCAGGGCGGGCGCGGCCTCGGCCTCTCTTGGGGGGGGCGCTTCTGCATCCGCTGGGAGTTCTTGGCCGGTGACCGAGGCGGACGCGAGCAGGTGGGCCGGTGTCGGGTCCAGGCGTTCGATGGTGAGCGATGCGCTGTGGTGGATCCAGGCGTCCGTGCCGAGTTCCACGGCCGGCGGCGAGGCCTCGAAGTCCACAACGCGCGTGGATTCGGCCAGCAGCTTGACGTCCCCCTCGATCGTCTCGCGGAGCGCTTGCGCCGCGTTGCCGAGGAACTGGTTGACCGCCTCGGTGTAGGCGTCCATGCCGTCGGCGTCGAGTTCGGTGTGTTCGGGATCGGGTTCGCTTCCTTCGGCCAGTGCGGTGATGCTCGCGGCAATGGCTTTGGCGCCCTGTGCGGGCATGACGAGATGCAGCCGGCCCTCACGCGTGCCGCTGAGGACGATCGTGCTCAAGACCGCTTGGTCCTCGACATCGGTCAGGGCTTCGGCTGCGGTGCGGATCTGCGTCTCGCCCGGCTCGTAGGCGACCGTGCGGTTGAGCAGTCCCTGGAGCGCTTCGGTGCCGCCGCGCACCAGCTGCTCGCAGAAAGCGCGTCCGGCCTTGAGGATCTCGGACGCGGCGTCCTGCGATCCCGAAGCGTCGGGAGCGGGGGGCGATTCTGGCTGGGCGGGGTCTTCGGGCATATCCATCTTCCACGACAGGGCAGCGAATGGTCCGGAAGCCTCAGAACTCCTCACCTTCTTCCGCGGGCCGCGTGATCCGCAGCGCCCGGAAATTGTGGTACGTGCCAGCGACGCCGCAGAACTTCGGTTTGCCGGCCACGCGGAGCAGGAGCGGGCGTTTCTTCTCTTTCTTCGTCTTGATGATCTGGCCGGGCTTGAGGTTCAGGAGCTGGCGCAGGGTGATGCGGGTCTTGGCGAGCTCGACCACGCCTTCGAGCGGCGCCTTGAAGAC
>CAZBZG010000081.1:5428-15047 GCA_964496245.1 uncultured Planctomycetaceae bacterium
CGTGGTGAACCAGGTCTGGATGGTGGAGAAGTTGCCCATGATCGGCTCGACCACGGGGAAGGGGATGCAGAGGTTGAGCATGCCCGAACTCTCGCCCATCTTGACCTCGAAGCACACCAGGATCACGACTTCGTTGGGCGGCACGATCTGCATGAGCTGGGGATTGCTCTCCCGCCCCGTGACCTTGAAGTCGATGTCGAGGATGGGCCGCCAACTTTCGCGCAGAAAAGAGAGCGTCTCGTTGATGATGCGGTTCATCAGCCGCCACTCGATGTCGCTCATCTCCCGTTCGGGGATCTGCACGGCGGTACTGCCGCCGCCGAGCAGCTTGTCCAGGATGGGGAAGACGATCGACGGGTTGACCTCCAGCACCAGGGAGCCGTCGAGCGGCTCGCAGCTGAGCAGATTGAAGCACGTGGGATTGGGCAGGCTCATGATGAATTCTTGGTAGGTCAACTGCTCGACCGAGGCCAGCTTGACCTCGATGATGGTGCGCAGGTACGAGGAGAGGCTCGCCCCGAGCTTTCGGGCGAGCACCTCGTGCAGCATTTCCATGGACCGGATCTGATCGGTGCTGACGCGCTCGGGCCGCTTGAAGTCGTAGATGGTGATGTCGCCCTGCGCTTCTCCCGCAGGGGCCATGCCGCCGCCTGGACCGGCGGCTTCGAGTTCGCCCTCGTCCACGGCTGCGAGCAGGGCATCGACTTCGTTCTGGGAGAGAACATCCGGCATCCGCGGCTTCCTTGCAGTCAGTCGGCTGGCACATACTCGCCGGGCGGGCCTTTCCGCAGCACTGCACGGATGGCTTCCCGCACGGCCTCCGGATCGCGGGCCCGCAGGGCCGCGCATTCGTGTTCCATGGCGCGCACCCACGTGTGGAGTCGACGCACGCGCGCGCGGAGCTGCTCGGAACGGTCATGGATCTGCTCGGCCTGTTGCCGGTTGGGCACGTAGACGAAGAGGAAGAACGCCACCGCCGCAAGGGTCAGCAGGAGGGCCAGGCCGTTGCCGATGCGTGTCTGCCTGTCCGTGCTCGCGTCTTTCACCATTCCATTCTCCGACGCGTCTGCGGGCGCGCGTCCGCGTCGCCCGCGGCCCTTCAGAGCCCCGGCGACAGCCGATAATGTATGTATCGTCACAACTCCTTGCGAGGCTTTAGGACGTTTGGCCGCTTGCCAAGCTCCTTCTGGACCCCTCCGGGCGAACGCCTCGACAGGTCTTGTGGAGGCTCCTCTGCTCCATTTTGTCTGCCATTTCCTTTGTGTCCTGCACAGCGCCGGTTTATAATTCCCAGCAGGGGCGAATATGCCGGCCGCTCCTTCGCTCCATACGTCTGATACGAGCGGACCGGTGAGATCCTTGCAGGAGGCGCGGCCATGAAAAGCGTTCTCTTTTCTGTGGTTGCGGTTTTCCTGGGTTTTTCGGCCGGATGGCTCGCCGGCTCGCTGCAGGGCGGGCCCCACCCCCAGGCCCTTCGCGCGGACCCTGACTGGGTGCGCTTCTCCTCCCGGCTCATCCGGGAACCGGCCGGCCGGTCCTTTGATGCAGTGGTGCACGCGGATCAGACCGATGCGGCTAACGAGGCAGCGGTACGTGTCTACGTGGATGCCGTCGAGGTGAGCCGGCCTGATGTCGCCAAGCCCCGGTACCAGTATCTGGCGTTCGAGATTACACCCATGTCTGCCGTGCTTCTCGCTGTGGAGGCGGGCGCCTATCGCGAAATCGCGCGAGCGGACAAACCCACGGGTGGGCAGGCCGATCGTCTTCCGCAAACGATCAGGGTCAAGCGGCGGGCCCCTGCGATCGAACTGGTGTGCGACGGAAAGACCGTGTTGCGGAGTCACCATCCGGGATTCGGCCGCGGCCGGGTAGGCGTGGGCACGGTCCCGGGCGTGTCGGTGCGAGGTCCCTTTGTGCAGCCGGTCGACACGTTCGTGGTCACCGACGACTTCATGCGTGGGCCGCAGGAGTCGAGCCAGTGGACCAAGGCCGGCGAGGGCCACTGGGAGGTGCGGAGCCTGGACAACCCCGGGCGGAGCTCCAATGCGTTCGTCTACCAGGCCTGGGGCGAAGCCGGGGGCGTCAGTCTGCTGGGTCGTCCCTACTGGGACGCCTACCGGGCCGCCGTGTCCGTGCTGGGGGATGCCGGGGGTGCGGTCGGACTCGTGGTCGCCGCCTCCGCCCCGTCGGCAGAGGGCGGGCTGCCCGACCGGTATGCGCTGATCCGGTGGGAGGCGCAGACCGATGCCCGGCCGGCCGATCCCGAGGCCGGGCCGGCGGGCGGCGCCCCGGTGCCCCGGCTCGCGCTTCTGGAGGTGACCAAGGGCGAGGAGCGGTGTCTGGCGAGCTGTCCCGGCGGCTACCGGCCGGGCCAGTGGTATCGCCTGGAAGCGACCCTGGCCGACGGATGCGTGCGTGTGTTCGTGGATGGCCGCGAACTGCTCGAAGCCGAGAGCCCCTGGTTCAGCGGCGGCCGGGCCGGACTGTACGCGCGCAGCAAGACGCCCACCGAATTCGATGATTTCCGGGCCGTGAGCCTGCAGGCCACGGGCACGAGCTCGATCCTTCATGTGGCCTGGCAGACCTACGGCGGTCCCTGGCGCCGCAGCGAAGTCGGTCTCGCATGCCAGCCGAGCCCGGCGCATCGGGTGCTGGCCGTGACCGGGCGCGACGCATGGGCGAATCTGCTGCTGGCCACACGGATCGAGGCGGACGGGTTTCCGGCGGCGTTCGGCCTGGTGGCCGGGTTCCGCGACCCGGGAAACTTCCTGGCCTACCGCGTCCGCCCCGCGGCGCTGGCGGTGGAGTTGATCGCTGTGCGGCAGGGCGAGGAGACTGTCCTGGCCGCAGGCCCTCTTCCCTCCGCGCCGGAGGATCTGTGGCTGTCCGTGGACCGCGGGTACGTCGCCGCGCCCGGCATCGCCGCGTTCGTGCCCGCGCTCCAGCCGGGGCGCGTGGGGATCTTCGTGGAGGGGCCGGACGGAACGGGCGTCGAGACGCCCTGTACATTCACTTCTTTCTCGGCGGCCTCGGTCGAGCCGCCGCGGCCGGTGGTCTCCATCAACGAGATCTTTGACGAAGAGCGGCTCATGAAGATCTGGTCGGGTACGGCCGGGGACTGGAAGGGCAACCGCAAATCCGCCGGGGTGTATGAGCGCGCCTTCTGGCACCGGGCGCTGTTCTACGGGGACACCGCGATCGAGGCCCTTCTGCCGTCCGCGCGCCGGACTACGTGGAAGGCGGCGCTCAGCCTCGCCAAGCCGGTGGTCAGCGAGACGGCCAACAACGGATACGTCCTGCTCCTGAAGCACGAAGACGAGGAACAGTCGCTCCAGCTGATCCGCCAGGGCGAGGAGGTTCACGCCGAGACGCTGGAAGAGGGGGCGCCCTGCCACAGGCTCCGCTTCCGGCGGGCCGGCCCTTTCCTCCTCGGGTACGTGGACGATCATCTCCGGTTGACCTGGCAGGATCCGGCGCCGCTCACCGATCCCAAAGTGGCTTGGGCGGCCAAGGGGATCGACATCGAGCCCGAGAACGTCCAGATCTACAGCAAGGCGCTGCTCGACTATTCCTTCAACCGTGCGGCCGCCGACTGGCGCCGGGCCGGCGGCGTGTGGGAGGTGACCAACCGATGGGAGTGCGACCCGCGCTGGAGTTTCATGGCCGGCACACCGCCCTCCATCGCCCAGGACCGCATCGAACGGTACGAGGGCAAGTTGACGCCCGAGGCGCGGTGGAAGGTTGCGAGTCTCAAGCACCAGATCGAACTGCTGCCCGACCGCACGAGCAAACTGGCCGCTCTGTGGCACAAGGGACTCTTCGAAGGGGACTTCGTGTTCGAGTGTTTCGTGGGCCCCATGCATCGGCACGGCGTCCACTACCGGCAGGGCGTCAAGAACTTCTGCCTCACCGTGTGCGGGGACGGCAAGGATCTGGCCAGCGGCTACAACTGCATCTTCGGGGGGTGGGACAACACCAAGAGCGCGATTCTACGTGACGGCGAGGTGGTGGAGGAGCGCCACACCAAGATCCCCGTGCGGCGATTCGGGAACATCCATCGCATGTGGTTCCGCGTGCGGGTGGAGCGCCGTGGTGCGGAGATCCGGTTCAGCGTCTATACCCAGCCCCGGAACGATCCGCACAAGGAGCAGCGCCTGCTGTTCCTCTCCTTTGAGGACGGCGAGCCGCTCCCGGGCCGGCGGATGGCCATCTGGACCTACGATGCCGGATTGCTGGTGGCGCGTTGCCGCGTGTCCTGCGCGGGGCTCGCCGGGATGGAGGATCCCTTTGCGCCGGTGCCGGTCGAATCTTCCTGCATCTACACGCGCCCCACCGATTGAAGGGCCGATGGCCATGTGCGCATCCCGCAAGATCCTCCTGTACCTCCTGATCGCAATTGCGGCCGCCGTGGCGGGCCTTGCGGCGGCCCGTTTGTGGAACGCTGGCCTGGCGGCGGTGATCGAGGCGTCTCCGCCCGGGGCCAGCGTGTTCGTGGATCATCGATTTCGTGGTTGCGCCCACGGTCCGCTGCGGGTCGACGGCCTGGCGCCGGGCGAGCATCTGGTGCGTGTGAGTGCGCCCGGCTTCCAGACGGCGTGGCAGGTGGTGGAACTCGAGCGGGACGGGGCGCGGCTCCGGGTCGATCTCGCTGAGATTCCGGGCGGCGCGTTGCGCGTGACGAGCAGCCCGGCCGGCGCGACCGTGGTGCTCGACGGGCACGTCCGCGGCCGCACGCCGCTGGAGCTCGGCGATCTGCCGCCGGGCCGCCACGCCCTGGAGGTGGCCGAGACCAATTACGCCACCCACCTGCAGACCGTGCAGATCGCTGCCGGCGAGACCGCCAGCGTGGACGTGGCGCTCAAGCACCGGCAGGTGGCGGTTTATCGCGCCCGTTTGAAGGCGGACCCCGGCGATATCCAGGCCTACAACGATCTGGGGGAGCTTCTCTACGTGCTGGAACGCTACGCGGAGGCGGCCGACGTGTTTGCAGGGGGATTGATTGCGGCCGGGGAGCACGGCAACCGCAGCGAACCGAACCGGCGCAATGCCAAAAAGCTGGAGCGGGAAGCGCGGAACAAGCACCGCCATCCCGCGTTCCAGGAAGCCTTCAACGAAGCCGTGTTGAAGAAGGTGGCCGGCGGCGAGGCATCCGCGCTCCTGCTCAAGGAGTTCAAGCGCATCCCCGGGCATCTCTACAAGCGGACGCGCGCGCTGACCGCGCTCGTGGAGAAGCATCCGGAGAACAACACCTATCTGTTGCATCTGCTCGAGCATCACCACATCGAGCGGAATCACGAGGCCTTTCTGGAGGGGGTCGAGGTGTTCCTGGGCCGTTCGGTCGAGGACCCCAATGCGATCACCCGCCTCTGGGATCTGTTGCGTCAGGCCTACGATGTGACCGGCGGCGCCGAACGCGAGAAGCTGGTGGCTGCGACCCGGCGCGCGGTGGCGGCCTTTGCCCCTCGTTTCAAGGGAAGTGGACGCGCGGGTGAATACTTCTACGCAAAGGCGTACCTCGCAAAGATCGCCAGCGACGCCGCGGCTTACCGGAAATGGCTCGAGAAGGCGATCCAGACGCAGAAAAATGGCCGGCGGGTCAATGCCTGGCGCGTGGAGTTGGCCCGGCATCTCCTGAAGACCAAGGCCGATGCCGAGGCCGAAAAGCACCTGAAGGCGGCTGCGGCCGGCAAGGACAGGCGGGATCCAAGCGTCCACAAGGCCAGGAAGCTGCTGAAGGAGTTGGAGCAGCGCCCACGCGAGTGAGAGGGGCGCACCGCCCCGACGGTCGCGCGTTTGCGTATGCCGAATCACCGCTGCCCGGTGCCGGACCCTTCCTGCAGGCGGCTTGCCGTCACGCGTACTTGGCCGCCTCCTCCTTGGCGCATGCGGTCCAGACGTGGAGCCGGTCGGCGTGGCCGCGCAGGGTCTGCAGCTCGCGGAGTACGATCTGGTAGAAGGAGCCCCGGAGCGCGCGGGTGCCGTCTTCGAGGTCGCGGCGGAGGGTGCGCGTATCGTCGGGGAAGACCACATCCGTAGCCTTCTGCCGCCACATGATCACGTACTCAGTCCCCAGCGCCTCCAAAACCGCCTGGAGGTCGGTCCAGGCGCTACAGGTGAAGATGCGCAGGTTCGGGATGGAGAGCACGCCCGCGATCTTGTGCGTCAAATTTTCGCAGCAGCCGTAGCCCACCCATCCGAAGCGTTCCATGATGGGGCGCTGGTAGTCGAGGCAGAACGTCTCCCACATGGCCGGGCTGACAGGGTCGAACTCCTGGGAGTTGAGCATGCACCAGCAGTTGGCGTAGGTCACCCGGCCATCCTCGGTCGACGGGCCGACCGGATCGCTCAGCGTCATGGCGCCGGTGTTGTTCGGGGTGAGCAGCCCCGTGGCTTCGATCTCGTCCATGGCCTTGAGCACACCGTTTCGGAGATGCCCCATGAGCCGGTGCACGCGCTCGGGGGTGGCGGCCATGTCCATCATGAAATCGGTGAGTCCGCGCAGGTTGGCTGCGATCTGTCCCAGGGTCGCGCTGAGCGGCGGAGCGCAAACGCGCTCGACCGGCAGGGTGTCGCCCAGCAGCTCGTGCATGCGGCTCAGGCGTTCCTGGGTCTCGCCGTGGTTGTAGGTGAAGGTGGGGAGCCGCAGGCGGTCGAAATCTTCGTCCTCCTTGAGAGGGGCGTCGTAGGCCCAGGCCCCGTCCGCTTCGTCGGGCCGGTGCCGAGCGATATCCATGCCCCAGACATTGGCAGGCTCCACGTCGAACACGGCCGGAACCGGCATGACGCCTTCCACAGGCGTGTCGTCGCCGATGTCGTGCTTGTGGAGGATCTGACGAAAGCCGTACTCGATGCCACGCAGCCACGGATCCTCGCACCGCAAGGCGTCCAACGGCAGGATCTCGGACCAGCACCCGACGGGCCGGCACCAGACCGGCGCCCGATCCGGTTGGCGCAGGGCGTTGACATCCCGCCACCGCTGGCAGATGCGGGCGTTCTCATCGCTGGTGGCAATGGCGGCCACGCGGCGCGCCAGCTCGCGCACCCAGGCGCGCTCCTGGTCGGCCTGACGGGGCTGGCGGTCGGTCTGGGGCTGGGGGGCGGCGGCCATGGGAGTGTCCCTTTCGATATAGAAAACACGGTTGGATGTTATCGTACTAGAAAATGAGGGTGATGCCAGTATACAGCGCGGTCGCAATATTGTATAATTCGAAACACCATGTCGGACAAGCGTTCCACTGCCCATTGCTGGCCCGCATCCGCGTTTGAGGCCCCCGTTCCGGGGAGCGATCGCGCGGATCCGTGGGCCACTTGGCTCCAGGCTGCGACGGTGACACCGGTCTCCGCCTTTGGTTGGGACTGCGAGCCTGCATGGCAGGTCACACGCCGGCTGGCTGATGACATGTGGTTCTGGATCCAGGCGGGCACGGGCGTGGCGTGGGTGGACCAGCCGGAGGCAGCCGAACCGGTCGGACCGGGCGACCTGGTCCTCATCCCGCGGGACATCGACCAGCACGTCCGGCCCGATCCGGGCGTGCGCTTCACGCTCTACACCGTGCATTTCGTTGCCGAGGCCTATGGGTCCGTGGATCTGCTGTCGCTCTTCAAGCTGGCCGGCGTCTGGCAAGGAACGGGCGACGCTCCGTTCGGCCGCGCCAACGAGACCCTGGCCCGGGAATACGCGCACCAGGCTGCGGGGTGGCAGCAGGCTATGCGGGCCGCCCTGTGGGAGGTCCTTCTGTATGCGCTGCGGCAGGTGCTGACGGGCTCGCACGCCTCGATGCGCGACGCGCCTGCGCGCGATCTCGCGCGGTTGCAGCCGGCCCTGGATGCTCTCCACAGTCGTCTGGACGACCCGCGCCTGCGCGTTGGCGACCTGGCCGAAGCCGTGCACGTGAGCGAGGTCTACCTGCGCAAACTCTTCCGGCGAGCCTTTGGCACAGGTCCGGCGTCGTTTGTGCGTCGGCAGCGGATCCATCGGGCGTGTGCGTTGCTGCGCACGACCGACCAGCCCATCAAACGCGTAGCCCGGGCCTGCGGCTTCGCAGACCTCGCGTTCTTCTACCGTGCGTTCCGCGCGGCTGTGGGCAGCACCCCTCAGCGCTATCGACGCCATCGTGAGATGTGACGAGCGGTGCAGGCGAAAGCGTGAGCGCGTCCGGCGTCCGGCGGTCCGAGCGACCGAGCCGGAGGAGGGGGGCTATTCGCCTGACAGTTCCCCTGTGAAGGACTCGCGCCCGACCACAAGAGGACGTCGGGTACCCACGTTGAGCACGAGCCCCACCATGGCCAGGCTGACCACCAGGCTCGAGCCGCCGTAACTCACGAGCGGCAGGGTCAGGCCGGTGGTGGGCAGCAGGGCCGTCACCACGCCCACGTTGATGAGCGCCTGGATGCCGAGCATGCTCGCGCACCCCACGGCCAGCAGGCGTCCGCCCGGCTCCTTGGTCTGGTACGCGATGAGCAGGCTTTCGAGGACGACGACCACGTACAGCGCGAGCAGCAGGGCAGCGACCACGAATCCCCCCTCCTCGGCGATCACGCCGAAGATGAAATCCGTATGCTTGTCGGGCAGCAGGTCGAGCTCGTTGAGACGTCCATTGTGCAACCCCTGGCCGAAGAGTCCGCCGGAGCCGATGCTGATGCGGCTCATGATCAGCTGGTAGGCCTCGCGCGCCTCGTAGTATTCGGGGTTGAGGAAGGCGAGCACGCGGCGCTTCTGGTACGTTTTCATGAAGCCCATCCACAACGGTACGATGCTGATCAGCCCCCCGGCCGCGATCGCGGCCAGGTGCCGCACGCGGGCTCCGCTGGCGAAGACGATCGCGAAGAGCGCCGGGGGCAGGAGCATGGCGCTGCCGAGATCCGGCTGCTTGAGGATGAGGGCTGCGGGAATCAGCGTCAGGAGGAAAGGAACGATCAGACCCTTGAGCGTGGTCTGCGTCTCGCGATGCCGCAGGTGACGGGCGAGCATGAGAATGAGGGCCAGTTTCATGATTTCCGTGGGCTGAATGCTGAACGGTACGCCGGGAATCCGGATCCAGCTGTGGGCGTGCCGGACCGGCGGCAGCATGAGGACCACCACGAGGAGGAGCAGGGCAACGGCGTAGATTTTGTAGGCATGGCGGAGCAGCACGCGGTAGTCGATCACCATCATGCCGCCCATGACCGTGAAACCGACGAGAACCCAGAGGATCTGCTTGTAGAAGCGTTCGGCGTCCGCCGAATGGAGGTAGGGCAGACCGGCGGCCACCACGCCCAGTGCGGCCAGAAGCAGGATCCAGTCCAGGCGGAGGAGCAGGGGCCTAACCAATGGAGCCCTCCCCATCGTCTGTCACCGGAAGATCGAAGAAGTCGAGCAGAACCTGCCGCGCGATGGGCGCACAAGTGCTGCCTCCGTAGCCGCCGCCGGGCACGAGCACCACGCAGACCACCTCCGGCTGTTCGAATGGCGCGTAGCATGCGAACCAGCCGTGCGTGTTCGGGCCGCGCCATTCGGCCGAGCCTGTCTTGCCCGCAAAGGTCATGGCCGGAATGTCCGCCCGGTGGCCCGTTCCGCGCCGGCCGGTGCTCGCATCCCCCTCTACGACCTGCCGCATGCCGCGGCGCACGATCGCGAGAG
>CAZBZG010000081.1:15057-16320 GCA_964496245.1 uncultured Planctomycetaceae bacterium
GAGAGCTTCGGGATCCAGGGCCATGCGGGCGCGCGGGCGGTCCAGCGCCGTATTGTCCAGGCAGACGTGGGGCTGGACGAGGATCCCGCCATTTGCGATGGCTGCCGTGACCACCGCGATCTGGAGGGGGGTGGCTGTGATGGGTCCCTGTCCGATGGCGAGGTGGTAGGTGTTGCCGAGGCTCCAGCCGCGGCCGGTTTGCGCGGCATGCGGAAGATGCCCCGGGCGCTCGCCCGCGATGTCCACTCCCGTGGGGTGGCCGAGCGAAAGGTCCCACATCCAGTTGTAGATGCCGCGCCCCCGGAGGGCCTGGCCCGCCTTGTAGAAGAAGATGTTGCAGGAGAGCATGATCGCCTCGGTCACGTTGACGTGGCCGTGATTGTGCATGCAGGTGTAGGAGTGCCGGCCCAGATGGATCGCTCCTTCGCAGAGGAACTCGGTCTCGGGTGTGATGCGCTCCTCCTGCAGCGCGCCCAGGGCGATCAGCGGTTTGATGACCGACCCCGGCGGGTACTCCCCGGCGATGACGCGGTTGAGAAGCGGCTTGGATGTGTCGACGGCCAGCTCGGCGAAATCTTCGTGGAGGCGGTTGGGATCGTAGCCGGGCAGGCTCACGAGGGCGTAGATGCGCCCGTTGTGCGCGTTCATGAGGACGCAGACGGCCGTGGAGGGGCCGCGGCCACCCGGCTTGTCCCTTCGGAGTCCGTGCGTGGAGTTGAGGTTCTCGAGCATGTCGCCGTACTGCAGCCGTTCGGCCTCGTCGCGCGGACCGTTGAGCGCCACCTGCAGCGTGCGGTGCACCTTCCTTTGCACGTCGATGTTGATGGTCAGCGCGACCGTCTTCCCGTTGCGGACCTGACCGCGCGTGCCCACGGCCACCAGGCGGCGCGGCCCATCGGGGTCTGGACGTTCGAGGCGCAGGTAGCGGCGGGCGTGGCGGCCGCGGAGTTGCTGGTTGTAGTACTGCTCCACGCCGCTGCGGCCGACCATCTCGTTGCGGAAGTAGCCGGCATAGCGTTGGATGCGCCCGCCGTGGCGCCGTTCGATGAGCTGAATGATCTCCATCTCGGCCGATGCGGGCGCCCACGGCGGGGGGGCGTCCGCGTCTTCGGGGAGCACCGAGAAGAAGACGCGACCCTGCTTCTTGATGCGGCCGGTCCCCGGCACGCGCTCGCCGTCCTTCCATGTGCCGCGCAGCTGACGGTATTCCTCCCGGTTGAGCTTGCCCACGTACCCCGTGATGTGGCCCATGAGGGCGCCGTA
>CAZBZG010000082.1:0-16206 GCA_964496245.1 uncultured Planctomycetaceae bacterium
TGGTTCTCCTTCTCGCAGATCCTGTTCGTGGACCGGGCGGGCCGGCTGCGGCTTTGCGCTTCCGGCCGCGGGGTCGGTCCTGTCCCGCTCTCCCGTCTATCCCTGGCGCATCTTGTGCCGGGGATTGGCCTTGCAGATCACGCGCAAGACGCCCTTGCGGCGGATCAGGCGACAGTGTTCGCACCGGCGCCGTATGGACGGCCGCACCTTCATCGGACTTCCTCCTCGGCGAAGCGGAGCTCACGTGCGGTACACGATCCGGCCGCGCGTCAGGTCGTAGGGGGAGATCTCCACGGTGACCTTGTCGCCCGGCAGAATCTTGATGAAGTTCCGGCGCATCTTGCCCGAGATGTGGGCCAGCACCAGATGGCCGTCCTCCAGCGCCACGCGGAACCGGGCGTTGGGGAGGGCTTCCTTGACGACCGCTTCTACCGTAATCGGTTCTTCCTTGGCCATTCGACTCTCGATTCTTCGATCATGGTGCGTCGCATGCAAGTGCGTCGGCGTCAATCTGCCGTCAGAACCTCCGTGCCGTGGGGCGTGATGGCCACGGTGTTCTCAAAATGCGCCGACAGGCTGTGATCCTTGGTCACGACCGTCCATCCGTTGCGCTGCACGTGCACATCGCTCTTGCCGATGTTGACCATCGGCTCGATGGCGAGAACCGTGCCGGCGTCCAGTGCCAGCCGTCCGTCGCGGAACGAGCGGGCGACGTAGTTCGGTACCTGGGGCGCTTCGTGCATCTGCCGTCCGATGCCGTGTCCGACGAATTTGCGCACCACGGCGAACCCGTTGCTCTCGGCCTGCTGTTGAATGGCGCCGGACACCTCCTTCAGGAGCACGCCCGGATGGAGCGCCTCGACGGCCTTGGCGAGGCACGCCTCGGTCACGCGGAGAAGCTTCCGCGCTTTGCGCGTGATCTCGCCCACGGGGAAACTCCGCGCGGCGTCTCCGCACCATCCATCCAGCTTCACCCCCACGTCCACGCTCAGAATATCTCCTTCCTGCAGGGTGCGCTCGCTCGGGATTCCGTGGACCACCTCCTCGTTGATCGAGGCGCAGATGGTGGACGGGAAATCCGCCACGCCCGCGGACGGGCTGGGATAGCCCTTGAAGAGCGGCATCCCGCCTGCCTTTCGGAACAAATCCTCCACAGCCTTGTCAAGCGCAGCTGTCGTCACGCCGGGCCGGACCATCTCGCCTACGAGTGCGAGGGCCTTCGCCACCAATCGCCCGGCTGGACGCATAGCCTCAATTTCTTCGGGCGACTTCAGCGTTGGCGTACCCATACGTTTGTCTCACGCGGACTGGGTCCCGTCCGGAATCTATCGTCTCCGTCCTCTCACGCGACCGCCCGCGATACCGAATCCTTCGTAGTCCTTCATCAACAGGTAGCTTTCGACGCGTTGCACGATATCCAGGGCCACGCCGACGACGATCAGGAGGCCCGTGCCGCCGAGCATGCTGCTGATGGTGTAGTCGACCTTCAACGCATCGTTGATGAACTGCGGTACGATGGCCACGAACGCCAGGAAGATGCTGCCGGCCAGCGCGATCCGGGTCATGATTTTCTCGAGATGCTCGGCCGTGCGCTTGCCCGGCCGGATGCCAGGAATGTACATCCCGCTCTGTTTGAGGTTGTCGGCCATCTCGTTGGGGTTGAAGGTGACGGCGGTATAGAAGTAGCAGAAGAACATGATGAGCACGACATAGAGCACCGTGTACCAGAAGCGGCCGGGGATGAAGTAGATCCCCAGCGGTTCCCAGATACGCCCCAATAGCGTGAAAAGCTGGAGCAGGGCTTGGGCGAAGATGATGGGGATCACGCCGGCCTGATTGACGCGGAGCGGAAGAAACTGCCGCTGTCCGCTGTAGACCTTCCGGCCGCGCGTGGCCTTCGATGCCTGCACTGTGACGCGGCGCGTCCCGAGGGTGATCAGCACGACAGCCAGGGTCATGCCGACGAACAGGAGGAGGATCACGGTCAGCTTGCCGACGGACATGCCTTCGGGCGTGGCCGGATCGAAATCCTGAATGATCCGTTTGACCGCCGAGGGCATGCGGGAGATGATGCCGGCCATGATGATCAGGGAGATGCCGTTGCCGATGCCGAATTCGTCGATCTGCTCGCCGAGCCACATGAGAAACATCGTGCCCACGGTCAGAGACAGCACGCCGAAGAAGTAGAACTGCCACGGATCGATCGACGGCGAGACCAGCTTCGGATTGGTGGCGACCAGCCCGCCGCAGATCATGGACCCCTGAACGATGCACAGGCCAGCCGCGGCCATGCGCGTGTACTGCGTGATTTTCTTCCGGCCGGTCGCTCCCTCGTGCGCGATGCGGGACAGGCTCGGGACAATGGCCACGAGCAGCTGGAAGATGATCGAGGCGGTGATGTACGGCATGATGCCGAGACCGAAAATGGCGCCCGACGAGAGCGCACCCCCGGTGAACATGTCGGCCATAGAGAGTACGCTGCCCAGGGGACCGGTCTGGCTCGTGATCGTCTGGGTCAGTTCGCGTACGTTGATCCCGGGCGTGGGAATGAATTTCCCCACACGGAAGACGACGAGCAAGAGGCCCGTGGCCACCAGCTTGCCCCGGAGTTCACGTACGTTCGCGATTTTGGCCAGTGTCTCAAACATGATACCGTCCGAGCCGTGCGGCGATTCCCTTTACCGGGGGGGCGGAGGAGACCGCATACGCCTTCCGTACGCCCGCCGTCAGGAAATCACCTCGGCCGTGCCTCCCGCGCTTTCGATCGTCTCGCGAGCTCTTTTGGAAAAGGCATGGGCTTTTATGTGCAGCTTTTTGGAGAGCTGTCCTGACCCGAGAATCTTGATGCGTTCGTTCCGGTTCAGGTGGACGCCTTGCGCCACCAGGTGTTCCGGAGTCACTTCGTCTCCGTCCTTGCACTTGGCTTCGAGCAGGCCGATGTCGACCGGCACGTATTGCTTGCGGAAGATCGCGTTGTTGAACCCGCGCTTGGGCAAGCGGATCATGAGCGTGGTCTGGCCGCCGACGAATCCCTTGAGCCGATTGGCGCCGGAGCGCGATCCCAGCCCTTTCTGCCCGCGTCCGCAGGTCTTGCCTCGTCCCGCTGCGGCTCCGCGGCCCCGGCGGCGGCGGGGGCGATGCCTGTGGCTGTTCTTGTTGACGTCGGTGATGTTCATGAGGACTTTTGCTCCAGGGAGACGCCCCGCAGCCGCTCGACCTCCTCCCGGTTTCGCAGCGAGGCGAGCGCTTGCATGACGGCTTTCGCAAGGTTCCGGGTATTGTTGGATCCGAAGCTCTTCGTGAGTACGTTGCTCAGTCCGCCGGCTTCGAGGATGGCCTTGGTCGCAGCATTGGCGATGAGTCCCGTACCGGGGCGCGCGGGGACCAGGACCACCCGGGAGGCGCCAAATCGTCCCGTGACTTGGTGCGGAATCGTGCCTTCGCCCACGATGGGAAAACGCTTCAAGTCCTTGCGGCCCTGCTGCATGGCCTTCTGGATGGCTCCCGGCACTTCGCGGGCCTTGCCGTACCCCACGGCCACGCGGCCGTTCATGTCGCCGACGGCTACTGTGGCGCCGAACGAGAGCCGCCGCCCCCCCTTGACCGTGGCCGAGCACCGGTAGACGTCGATGAGCGTCTCCTGGAACTCGGGGGCTTCGCGCTCGTCCGGCTCCCGCTTGTCGCGGCTTCCGCGCGAGCGGTCCCGGGATCGACCGCCGCGCTTTTCGCCCCTGGGCCGCCGGGCGGAGCGATCGTCGCGCGTAGCGGGATCGGGCTTGGACCCTCCCGCATCGCTCGTCTTCGCCGCCGCTTCCGCGCTAGAAGCCGGGGGCGAAGCGGCAGATGTGGCCTCGGGCGCAGGTTCGGCCTTGGGCGTGGCCTCGCCCTGGTCGGCCGGCCCGTTGTCCATTTCCTCTGGCATCATGGGACTCCGAATGGATTTCGTTATCCGTCCGTCAGAACTTGAGCCCGGCCTCGCGGGCCCCCTCGGCAAAGGCCCGGACGCGGCCGTGGTACTTCCGCCCGCCCCGATCGAACACGACGGTCGCGATCGATTGCTGTTTGGCCTTCTCTGCGATGGTTCGTCCCGCTTCGGCGGCACCCTCGCGGTTGCTCCCTCCCTTGTCCTTGGGGAAATCCGCGTCCCGCGTCGACGTGCTGAGCAACGTCCGCCCCGTAGTGTCGTCGATGAGTTGGGCGTACAGGTGTCGCAGGCTGCGATAGACGGCGAGCCGGGGACGCTCCGACGTCCCTTCGATCTTGCGGCGCACCCGCAGGTGACGTTTCTGCAAAGCCTGTCGCTTCTTCTTCATGGGATCCATGGGAACGGAATCCTCCCGTCGTCGACCGTTTCTAGCCGGCCGTCGTGAAGCTCTTGCCTTCCAGGCGTCGGACGTGCTCGTCCGCGTAGCGGATGCCCTTGCCCTTGTAGAGATCCGGGGGACGAATCCGCCGCAGTTCGGCGGCCGTCTCCCCCACGAGCTGCTTGTCCGTGCCTCGCACGATGAACTCCATGTGCTCTCGGCTGGTCGCCTTGGGGACCTCGATTTCGATGCCGGCCGGGATGGGAAAATGGACCGGGTGGGAGAAGCCCGCCTGGAGCACGAGTGTCTGCCCCTGGAGTTCCACGCGGAATCCCGTGCCCACGATGCGCAGGCGCTTCTCGTACCCCTGGGTCACGCCGACGACCATGTTGTTGATGAGGGCCCGGTAGAGGCCGTGGAGCGCGCGATGGGGCTTGCTGTCGGAAGCGCGTTCGACCTGGACCTGCTTGGCGTCCTCGTCGATCAAGACCTTGATGGGCTGGACCAGCGCCTGCTGGAGTTCGCCCTTGGGGCCCTTGACCCGGACGTCGCTCTCGCTCACCGTGACGGTCACGCCGTCAGGAATCGGAATTGGTTGTTTGCCAACACGTGACATGATGCATGCCTCGGTCAATAGACGGTGCAGAGAACCTCGCCGCCCACGTGCTGCTTGCGGCATTCCCGGTCGGAGAGCACGCCCTGGTTCGTGCTGACGATGGCGATGCCCAATCCGTTCAGGACCCGGGGAAGATCGTCAACGCTCCGGTAGATCCGGCAGCCTGGCTTCGAGGTCCGTTCGATCTTGTTGATGACCTTTTCGCCTTCCGGTCCATACTTGAGGACGATCTTCAACTCGTTCTGCACGGGCTTCTCTTCGATCGAAAAATCCCGGATGTATCCTTCTCGCTTGAGCACCTCGGCGATGCTCAACTTGATCTTGGTGGAGGGCAGGCTGACCGTGGCCCGGGACATACCCAGTGCGTTACGAATCCGGGTCAGCGCGTCAGCAATCGGGTCGGTCATGCTCATCCCGTATCTTCCTTTCTACCAGCTGGCCTTCTGGACGCCGGGGATCTCGCCGCGGCTGGCCAGATTGCGGAAACAGATCCGGCAGATCTGGAACTTGCGGTAGACAGCGCGCGGCCGTCCGCAGAGCTGGCAGCGCGTATAGGCGCGCGTCGCGAACTTGGCTGGACGTCTGCATTTCACAACGAGGCTCGTCTTCGCCACCGGCGGCTCCTTCCTCAGGCTTCGCGGAACGGCATCCCCATGTGCCGCAGCAGGCTGCGTCCCTCGTCCGGGGTCCGGGCGTTGGCGATGACCATGGTAATGTCCAGGCCCAGCGGATAGGTAACCTTGTCGGGATCGATCTCGGGGAAGATGGTGATCTCGTCCACGCCCAGCGAGTAGTTGCCCTGGTTGTCGAAGGACTTGGGCGTGAGGCCGCGGAAATCGCGGATGCGCGGGATGGCCGCGTTGATCAGCCGATCGAGGAACTCGTACATGCGTGCCCGGCGCAGGGTCACGCGGCAGCCGATGCGGGTCCCGGCCCGCAGTCGGAAGTTCGAGACCGACATCTTCGCCCGCGTCGCCGCCGCCGCTTGACCCGAGATGGCGGCCAGGGTCGCCAGCCCCTCGTCCATGACCTTGGCGTCGTCGATGGCTTCCCCGAGCCCCATGTTGAGGCAGATCTTCTTGAGTCGCGGGAGGTCCAGGACGTTGGACCGCCCCAGCTCCTCGCGGAGGGCGGGGATCACCGTCTGGCGATAGTGGTCCAGAAGCCGTGCCACCGCTAGCTCCTCTCCGGAATATCCTTGCCGCAGCGCTTGCAGACGCGGATGCGGCGGTCTTTGACACGTCCGTCTTCGTGTTCGTGCTTCTCCAGGCGGATGCCGATTCGCGTCGCCTCGTCACAGGCGGGGCAGACAAGCATCAGGTTGGAGAGCACGATCGGCGACTCCTTTTCGATGAACCGCTCGCGGGGTTGCTGCTGATCCTGACCGCGGGCGCGCTGGCTCTTGGTGACCATCTTGATTCCCTGCACCAGAGCGCGTCCCTTCTCCGGGTCGACGCTCAAAACCTTGCCGCGGGCCTGGCGATCCTTGGCGTCCTCGCCCTCGGCCAGGCGTCGCTTGAGGCCGGCACCGCCCTTTCCGGCGATGACCTGGACGATGTCATCCCGCCGAATGCGTGTCCGTGTGCGCTTCTTGGCCCTTGTCGATCGCTTCGCCATGGACATTTCCTTGCCTCTACACCACCTCGGGGGCCAATGAGACGATCTTCATGAAGTTCTTCTGCCGCAGTTCCCGGGCCACGGGGCCGAAGATCCGGGTCCCGCGGGGATTCATTTCCGCGTCGATCAGCACGACGGCATTGGAATCGAAGCGGATCGAGGAGCCGTCGGGCCGGCGGACCGGCTTGCGCGTGCGTACGATGACGCCGCGCAGGACCGTGCCGGCCTTGACGTCGGAGCCTGGCACCGCCTTCTTCACCGTCAAGACGATGACGTCGCCCAGCGAGGCATACCGCCGTCGCGTGCCGCCGAGCACGCGGATGCACAGGGCCCGCTTGGCGCCGGTGTTGTCGGCTACGTCCAGCATGCTCTCGGTTTGAATCACCGTTTGCTCCTCATGGGGTCGGTGCCCCGCGTCGGCGCGCCGCGTACGGCTGCCGCCGTCCTCTCGCTACTCCGCGCGCTTCAAGATTTTGACCAGGCGCCAGCACTTGGACTTGGAGCGCTTGCGTGTGGCTGCGATTTCCACCGTGTCACCGACGTTCGCTTCGTTCTTTTCGTCGTGCGCCGTGCACGTGGTGCGCCGATGGATGCGCTTTTCGTAGACCGGGTGCTTGACCTGGCGCTGGATCCGGACCTTGATGGTCTTGTCCATCTTGTCGCTCGTGACCTCGCCGATCACGGCCTGGCGCTGGTTGCGGGTGGTCGTCGATTCGGTCATGCCTCCGCTCCCTTGGCGGCTTCCGCCTGTTCCCGCAGAACCGTCAGCATGCGGGCGATGTCCCTGCGCAGCGTCCGGATCTGATGCGGACGCACCTCTTCTCCGAGCGCGACCTGGCACCGGAGGTCGAGCAGCTCCTGCCGGCGTTTCTCGACCTCTTCGCGGAGCGTCGCGTCGTCCATCTGGCGGAATTCCTGTGCTTTCACAGTGCGTGCCTCCGCAGGGCCATGCAGGTCTTTACCGGCAGCTTGTAGGCCTGCCGCCGAAAGGCCTCCCGCGCCACCTCCTCATCCACGCCTCCGATCTCGAACAGGATGGTCCCGGCCTTGACCGGTGCGAACCAGTAATCGACCTCGCCCTTGCCTTTTCCCATGCGGGTCTCGGCCGCGGTCTTGGTGGCCGACTTGTGGGGGAAGATGCGGATGAAGAGCTTCCCGTTCCCGGCCACCACGCGCGTGGCGGCCACGCGGGCCGCCTCGATCTGGTTGGCGGTGATCCAGCCCGGCTCGAGCGCTTGGATGCCGTACTCGCCGAACGCCACATAGTTGCCTGACGTGGCTTTCTTGCCCTGCAGACGTCCGCGGTGGAACTTGCGGTGCTTGACTCGTTTGGGCATCAGTGCCACGTCACTTCTCCTCCACGATTTCTTCGCCCACGTCACCCTTGTACAGCCAGACCTTGACGCCGATGTGGCCCATGGTGGTTCGTGCCTCGACGCAGGCGTAGTCGATCACGGCGCGCAGTTTCTGCAGCGGCAGGTTGCCGATGGTGTAGCCGTCGGAGCGGGCGATCTCCGCGCCGCCCAGACGCCCCGAGCAGCGGACCTTGATGCCGGAGACCCCGGCCTGGAGGCTGGTCTCGACGGCCTTCTTCATCGCTCGGCGGTAATTCGTCCGTTTGGAGAGCTGCTCGGCGATGCCTTCGGCCACGAGCTGGGCGTTGAGTTCGGGGCGCGTGATCTCGCGGATTTTGATGGAGACCTTCTTGTCGACCAAACGCTGGAGGTCCTCGCGCAGCCGGTCCACCTCGGCTCCGCGGCGGCCGATGACCACGCCTGGCCGTGCTGTGTGGATCAGGACCTCCACCTCGTCCTCGGTCCGCTCGATCTCGGTCTTGGCGATGCCGGCGAACGCGAGATTCTTCTTGAGGTACCGCCGGATCTGGTAATCCTCCACCAGGTACCGGCCGAAGTCCTTCTTGTTTGCGTACCACCGCGAATCCCAGTCCCGCGTGATGCCGGTCCGAAAGCCGATGGGGTGAACCTTCTGTCCCACGATGTCCTCCGCTGTGCAGGGTCCCCGTGCGGGGGGGGCGCCTACTCCTCTTCCTCGAGCACGTTCAGCTCGACAGTGATGTGGCTGCGCCGCCGCAGGATCTGGGCCGCCGATCCACGCGCGCGCGGCCGCCAGCGCTTGAGACGCAGCCCGTCGTCCACCTGCGCCTTGCTCACGTACAGGTTGTCCACGTCCGTCACCCCCCGGTCTTCCGCGTTGGCCTGTGCCGAACGCAGGAGTTTCGTGATCATGCGGGCGGCGCGTTGCGGCTGGAGTTGCAGCGTGCGCAGCGCGTCGTTCAGGCTCCTGCCGCGGATGAGGTCGATCACCAGCCGCGCCTTGCGCGGGGACACCGGGGAATGTTTGTGACGCGCGACGTACGGCATAAGAGTCTCTATTCCTTCCCTGCGGGCCGGGCTGCGGTGCGGGAGTGGCCGCGGTGGACTCGCGTGGGGGCGAACTCGCCGAACTTGTGCCCCACCATGGACTCGGTCACGAAAACGCCGACGAACTTGTGTCCGTCGTGCACGGCGAAGTTGTGCCCCACGAACTCGGGCGCGATCATGGATGCGCGCGCCCAGGTCTTGATGGGGTCGCGCGCGCCGGTCACCTGCTGTTTGCTCACCTTCTTCAGGAGCTTTTCGTCGACGTAGGGACCCTTCTTGACGGATCGACCCATGCTCTATCCTCGCTTCTTCTTGCGCCGGTTGATGATCATATCGTTGCTCCGGGCGCGGGGTTTGCGGGTGCGGCCTCCTTTGGCGTAGACACCCGAAGGGCTGACGAAATCCCGTCCCCCGGCCCGGCGTCCCTCGCCGCCGCCCAAAGGATGGTCCACGGGGTTCATGGTGCTGCCGCGCACGCGGGGCCGCCGTCCCTTGTGCCGCGAACGGCCGGCTTTGCCCACCTTGACCATGGCGTGGTCCAGGTTGCCGAGCATGCCGATGGTCGCGCGGCAGCGCTGGTGCACGCGGCGCATCTCACCCGAAGGGAGGAGCAGCACCGCGTGGGCGCCCTCTTTGGCCATGAGCGTCGCCTGCATGCCGGCCGACCGGGCGAGCTTGGCGCCGCGACCGGGATCGAGTTCGATGTTGTGGACGTTCAGGCCCATGGGAATGCGCGCCAGCGGCATGCAGTTGCCCGTTTCGGGTTCGGCGTCTTCCCCGCTCATGACGTGGGTGCCGACCGTGAGGCCCACGGGCGCCAGAATGTAGCGCTTCGTGCCGTCGGCATAGTGTAGCAGGGCGATGCGCGCACTGCGCATGGGATCGTACTCGATGGCGGCCACGCGCGCCGTCACCCCGTCCTTGTCGTTGCGTTTGAAGTCGATCTGCCGGATCTTGCGGCGGTGACCGCCGCCCCGGTGACGTACCGTGATGACGCCGCGGTGGTTGCGCCCGCCCGTCTTGGCAACGGACTTGACCAAGGACTTCTCCGGGCTCTTCTTCGTGATCTCGGAGAAGTCGAGCGTGGTCTTGTGCCGCTGGCCGGGCGTGACGGGCTTGTATTTCCGGATGGCCATGGAGACTCCCGTTCCTACCGCAATGCTTCGATGGCCTGTTCCTTGTCCAGGCGTACGATGGCTTTCTTCCAGGGTTGGGTCCGGCCGTACAGACGGCCGTACCGGCGCAGCTTGGAGGGCATCATGACGGTGCGCACGCCGACGACTTTGACGTGCCAGATGGCCTCGACCGCCGCGCGGATGTCGGTCTTGGTGGCGTTGGCGTCGACCTCGAACACGTAGGTGTTGTGTTCTTCGACGTATCGATGTCCCTTCTCGGAACTATGGGGGCGCCGGATCACGCGATGGGGTTCCATCAGCAGAGCTCCTTGGGGATCGCTTCCAGCGCCGCCTTGGTGATCAGGATGTTCTTGCGCAGCAGGACGCCGCAGGCATTCAGTTCGGTGAGGAGGGAGAGGTCGGTGCGGGGAATGTTGCGGAGGCTCTTCCAGAGAGGCTCGCTACGGGCGTCTACCACGACCAGGCACCCCCCGTCGACCTTGAGATTGCGCAGGGCTTCGGCCATCTCCTTGGTCTTGGGCTGGGGCATGGCGAGTTCGTCCACGACCACGACCTCGCCGTCCCGGAACTTGCCGAGCAGGGCGCTCCGCGTGGCGGCGCGACGGGCGCGCTTGCTCATGTGCTGGGCATAGCTACGCGGCTTGGGGCCGTGGGCGATGGCTCCGCCCCGGCTGCCCACGCGCCGCCGGCTTCCCATGCGGGCGAGCCCTGTCCCCTTTTGCCGGTGGGGCTTGCGCGTGGTGCCCACCACGTCCCGCTGGCCCTTGGTCGAAGCGGTGCCGCGTCGCTGGTTGGCCTGATACATGACCACGGCCTGGTGCAGCAGACGCATGTTGACGAACTTCCCCAGACACGAGGTGTCGAAGTCGAGCGTCTCGACTACGTTGCCTTGTCTGTCGTGCACAGGCAGTTCCATGGGACGGGCCTCAGTAGCGCTTGCCAAAAAAAAATCCCCAACTCGAAACAGCTCCGCATGCCTATGCGCGAACCGGCACCGGTGCCGTCCCGCATCCTGTCTGAGCGCGCGGCCATAATTTTCTCTCAAGCCGCAAGATGCAGCTCGAGCCCCACAATTATGCGCGGCTCAGGGCCTCATTGGGGACCCTGGATTGTAATGAAGGGTCCGAAGCTGTCAACTCGTTTCTCACCGATTTCTCGCATTTTTTCTGGGGACGCAAGGAGATGAGAACAAAGGAGTAGCTGGCAATCGTCCGGCCCGGTGGAAAGAACTTTCACGCCATTTGCAGGTGGTCGTCCGGCCCCGGCAGCCGACTGCAGGCCCGGCGCGATGCGCAGAACCTGTTGTCCGCAGGGCTTTTTCCTTTCCGCAGGGCCCGGCCCCCCATTATAGTGTATACGATCTCGGACAGAGGTGGTTCAGATCCGGGGGTGCGCGTCCAGAAAGACCCCGGACAGGGGCGCAGGGGCCTCTGGCATACTGGCTGGAAATGGAGGTGTCCATGCGTGCGGTGATTCAGCGGGTAAGCCACGCCCAGGTCGCGGTCGCAGGGAAGGTGACAGGCCGGATCAACCGGGGGGTTTTGGTGCTGCTCGGCGTGGGCCGGGAAGACGAACAGGTTCACGCCACGACGCTCGCCGGCAAGATAACCAAGCTGCGCGTCTTCGAGGACGAAGACGGCAAGATGAACCGGTCGCTCGCCCAGGTCGGCGGTGCCGTGCTCGCGGTCAGCCAGTTCACCCTGCTCGCGGACACGCGCAAGGGGAACCGGCCTTCTTTTGCGGACGCAGCACCGCCCGAGATGGCCGAACCCCTGTATGAGGCTTTCTGCAGCGAACTGGAGCGGTCGGGGTTCCCCGTGGCGCGCGGTGTCTTCGGCGCCCACATGGACGTGAGCCTGACCAACGACGGACCGGTGACGATTTTGCTGGAGGCCTGAGCTGGGCCCAGCTCGACCCCCTTACCGTCCCGACCACGCCAGAAACCGCTCGAGAATGCCGAGACCGATCTCCCCGCTCTTCTCCGGATGGAACTGGGTGCCGAAGAGGTTGGCGCGGCCCGCAGCCGAACAGAAGCGGACGCCCGCGTAGTCGGTCTCGCAGAACACCTCCTCCGGCCGGGTGGGCACCGGGTGGTAGCTGTGCACGAAATAGCACTCGCCGTGGGCGGGGCATCCCGCGAGCAGCGGGTGGGGTTGGGCCGGTGCCACCTCGTTCCAGCCCATGTGGGGGATCTTGGCTGTGGCGCCGGGGGCGAAGGCGAAGCGCTCGACCGTGCCGGGCAGGAGTCCCAGGCAGTCCACGCCGTCGTCTTCGGCCGAGCGGTCGAAGAGCAGCTGCAGTCCGATGCAGATGGCGAGGATCGGCTTGCCCGCCTCGAATGCCTCGTGAAGCGCGCGGTCGAGGCCAAGCCGCTTCAGGGTGGCCATGCAACTCGCAGCCGATCCCACGCCCGGGAAGATCACCCGCTCGGCCCGTTCGACCACAGCCGGGTCCTGCGTGACCCGGACGTTGCCGCCCATGTGACGCACGGCGAGTTCCACGCTCGTCAGGTTCCCGGCTTCGTAGTCGAGCACGGCGATCAAGGAGACAGGCTCCGCAGGAGGGGGCCGGTGCAGGCCGGCCATCAGTCTTCGAAACGGAGCCGCACCGGCCCCAGCAGATACCGGCCCGTCCGCCAGAGGAGCACGAGCCCCTCGCGCGTGTCGGCGTCGGCGAGCGCCACCATCAGCTCCGTGGGGCTGCGGACTTCGATCTCGTTGACCCGGAGGATCAGGCTGCCCGGCCGCAACCCCAGGCGCAGGGTCTTGGGATTGCTGACCTTGGTCACGAGAACCCCCCAGGTGTCGTGGTCGTAGCCCAGCTTCTGGCGCAGACGATTGTCGAACGCGGCGATCTCGATGCCCATGCTTTCGAGAATGCGCTGGCTGCGGCGCGCGATGGTGACCTCTTCGGGCACGGCCTCGACCCGGACCTGCGCGGTCTTGGTGTGGCCACGCCGTACGTAGAGCACCTCGGTCTTGGCGCCCGGCTGCGTGGTGGCCACCAGGTTGCGCAGCTGCTGGGCGTCTCGGATGAGACGATTGCGGAAGCGCAGAATCACGTCGCCGGGCCGGAGGCCGGCTTTGGCGGCCGGGGTGTTGGCCAGCACCTCGGTCACCAGGGCGCCCCGCCTGGATTCGAGCCCGAACTTCTCGGCCAGATCGGCCGAGAGGGGCATGACCTGTACGCCCAGATAGCTCGAAGTGACCTTCTTGTTCGTGATGATGCCTCGCATGACCGTGCGGGCGATGTTGATGGGGATGGCGAAGCCGATGCCCTGGTAGCCGCCGCTCTTGGAGTAGATGGCGGCGTTGATGCCGATGACCTCGCCCTGGAGATTGACGAGCGGGCCGCCCGAGTTGCCCGGGTTGATGGCCGCGTCCGTCTGGATGAAGTCCTCGATCTCCACGATGTTGACCCCGCTGCGGCCGCGCGCCGAGATGATTCCGCTGGTGATGGTGGACTCCAGGCCGAACGGGTTGCCCACCGCGAGCACGAACTCGCCGACCCGGGCGGCATCGGAGTTGCCCATGGGCGCGGCCGTGATGCGCTCGGCCTCGATGCGCACGACAGCCACGTCCGTATCGGGATCCGACCCCACGAGCTCGGCGGAGACCTCGCGGCCGTCGGCCAGCTTGACCACGATGGTCTCTGCGTCCCCGACCACGTGGTTGTTGGTCAGGATGTACCCGCGTTCGTCCACGATCACGCCCGAGCCCTGGCCGACGTCTTTGCGCTCGCGGGGCAGGCGGCGCGGGAAACGACGGCCGAAGAACTCGCGGAAGAGATCGAGCGGATCGTTGTACTGCTGATCGACTGCGCTCCTACGTTCCACCTTGATGTTCACCACCGCAGGACGGATGCGCCGGGCGATGATGGCGAACGCGTCCGAGAGTTCCTGGGCCCTGCGGATGAGCGCGGCCTCCTCCCGCGCCGTCCTGGACGCGGCTGGCACGGACGGAGCCAGGATGGCGGCGGCCAGGAGTGCAAATGCGAAGAGCCGAATGGGATTGCGATGCATGATCGGGACCTCCGGATCGCCAAGGCGCGTCAGTCCGTGTGCTGCTGCAACACCTCACGCAGCTCATCGGGCCGGACCAGGGCCGTGCCGATGTGGCTCACCACGCAACTCGCTGCAGCGTTGGCCAGGTGCGCGGCCTCGGGCAGGGAGAGACCGGCGCCCACCGCCAGCGCCATGCAGCCGGCCACGGTGTCGCCCGCGCCCGTAACATCAAAGACCTCCCGCTCGTAGGCGGGGATGCTTTCCACGTCGTCGTCCTTCGTGACCAGGCACATGCCCTCGCCGCCCAACGTCACCAGGGCGTGGCAGTCGAACCGGTCCCGAATCCGCCTGGCCAGTTCTTCGGCGGGCAGGCTGAGCCGCGGGTCGAGACCGAGCAGTTCGAGGGCCTCCATGCGGTTGGGCGTGATCAAGTCGATGTTCGTGTAGAGCGGGGCGTGTTGGGGGCGGGGGTCGACGACCACGGGTTTGCCACTGGCGCCGAATTGCTCCATCAGCGGTTCGTCCACCATGCCCTTGGCGTAGTCGCTGACCAGGATGGTCTGACTCGATGCCAGCAGCGGCGCCAGCGCTTCGCGGCGTCCGTCGATGGCGCTCGCTGACAGGGGAAGGGGCGCCCATGCCCGGCCGGCGGCTGCGGCTTGTTCCTGCTCCTCGGTCGTCCGGCCGAACGGCTGCTCCCAGTCGATCCGCAGCACCTGCTGACGGCCTGCGAGCATGCGTACTTTGAAGATGGTGCAGGGGAGAAAGCGGAACGGCGTGAGGGTGAATCCCAGATCCTCGCAGATTCGGATGAGGCGTTCGGCCGTGGGGTCGCGCCCGTCGGACCGGTCGCGGCCCACCAGGCAGGCCAGCTCGACCTCTCCGCCGAGGCTGGCGATGTTGGCGGCCACGTTGGCCGCGCCGCCGGCCCGGTCGAACTCGCGCTCCGCCCGGAGAACGGGCACAGGGGCCTCGGGGCTGATCCGGTCGACCGAGCCCACGGTGTAGCGGTCGAGCATGGCGTCG
Organism: uncultured Planctomycetaceae bacterium; assembly: GCA_964496245.1. GTDB lineage: Bacteria > Planctomycetota > SZUA-567 > SZUA-567 > SZUA-567 > CAZBZG01. The sequence continues at coordinate 15,084 of CAZBZG010000082.1, forward strand.
CCGGCCACAAGTACGCATGTACCCGCCAGCCGGTCCACCAGAGACGCATCCACGGGCGCCATCTTGTTTCCTCTTATCGGACAAGGAATTGTCGCGGGACGCGCATCGGGATGCTTGCGCTCCTGTCCGCTCGCTCCGGGCGTATTCTCGCCTGCAGGCTCCCGTTCGTCAAGCCGAAACCAGGATCGGGGATGGCGCGCGGCCTGTCTGGCCTGCTGGAGCCCGGGACCGTCGTACGGATGCGATGGTCTGCGGGTCCCGCCCCCATCCGCGGAATACATATCGCGCGGTCGGTCGGGTCCTTCGTGGACCCGCGGGTGTCCCGGCCGCCGGTTGCGTGCAACCGACTCACTGGCAAGGGGATGCCGAGCCTGCGCCTGGGGCGGATGCGGTTTCGGGCGGATTTCCGTCAAGCGGCGCGTATCCACGTCCGCTAATGAGTAGAGCAGGGAGGCTGTCGTCCACAATTCAAGTGAGGGACTGGGAGAGAAACATGATCGCAGATCTGGCGGGGCAACTCCCCGGATGGGTGCAGGGCCTGTTTTCCAACGGGCAGGCGCAGGGGCAAACCAAGGAACCGGATGGACCGGGATCGCTGGCATCTCTCCTCGCACCTGCGGGCGAGGGCGCGGGGGAGAGCAAGGGTTCGGGAGCGGCCGGTCTGCTGCCGGCTGTCCCCTTCGGGTCTGCAGCGCGGCCGCAAGCGGCGGGCGAAGCGCCCGACCGCGTGGACATCTCCCCGGAGACCGCGTTCAGCCTCCAGTACGCCCGTTCGCAATTCGAGGTGAACGTCAGCGCATTGCGCGCCATCAACACGGCCCAGGGCGTGGAGACCCAAGCGTTCCATTTCTCCTTGCGGGCGAGTTTTGAGACGCTCCAAGTCGCGTCCGGACAGGAACCGGTTCCGTGGGGCGAGACTGCGCCCGCGGCATCGGCCGATCCGCTCAAGCAGATGATGGACTTCTTCTCGCCCGAGAAGACGGCCGAGCGCATTCTGGACTTCGCGTTGAGCTTCTTCCCCCAGAGCCGGCACTTGCAGGAAGGGGGCGATACCGAGGCTGCGCGCAGCGACTGTCGCGTCTCGCATCCGATAAGACTCACATCTCACGATGTTTGAGACTCA
>CAZBZG010000083.1:0-2046 GCA_964496245.1 uncultured Planctomycetaceae bacterium
CGGAAGGCGGTGATCACGGGCCGCCCCAGCGAGCGCCTGCCCAATCACCGCGTCAAGCTGCGGGACTATCTCAAGTTTCCGGACGCCGAACGATACGAGAAGTTCGTACTGACCGCAAACCGGGTCATGTTCAGCGGTGTCTTCGATTCGCCGGAACGTCTTCCAGCCGATTTTGCCAAACTCACACCGCACACGGAACGGCTCGCTCGCAACCGCATCCTCTTCCGGCACGTGGATCTCGTGCTCCTCCAGGTCCTCGAATACGACGAGCGCATGGAAGACATCGTCACCCGCGCGGAAGGGGAAGCGGCACTCGACAAGCTCGTCAGTCAGATCCTGGAGGCGCTGCTCGGCGCTCTGGAGGACCGGTACGGCGCCGACTATGACTTGAGTGCGTTCAAGTCCTATCTGCGTGACAAAGGGCCGGAGGTCGCCAAGCGGCTCTACGGTGCGCTCTGGGAATTGCGGCGGGCACGGCGTGGAGGCCTCGACGCCTCGCCCGAATCGGCAGAATGGCAGCGTTGCCTGGCGCGAGAGCTCGTCCGCCTCGGTACCCCTCCTCCGCCACAGCCCGAGCAGGAAGGGGAGGGACTGAAGAGCATGGCCATGCGATTTCTGGACATGAAACTGCGTGCGTTGACCGCGCCGCGAAGGCCGGATGTCCCGCCGCTCACAGCCAACCGCTTCGAAGGAAGGTCGGTGCGCATGGATCTGCTCTCGTCCCTGCAGGAATCGCTCAAGAAGCGACACGGGTCGGTCGAAGCCTTTACCGCGAGGATCGGTCCACTCCTCCCGCGCATCTTCGGTGCGTTTCTCGTCTCCCAGGTCTCGCTGCTACCCATGAACCCACGCATCGAATGCCACATGCGCCTCATGCTGCCGGGGCACGTTGTGCAGACGAACGGTCTGCGTGACGTGGATGGCAGGATTCTCTGGTCCTTTACCGATCTAGAGGTGGCGCTCTCCGGCTACGGCATGTGGGCGCGCAGCCTCGTGGTGCGTGAGGACGCCGTCTCGGCCCTGGGACTCCTCGATTTCCCCGGCCATCTGCATGCGGTGGAACGTTTCTACCAGATCCTGCGGGGAGGGCCGGACGCCGTCTCCGATGCGCTCGCCAGAGCCCTGCGCGAGAGCGTCGAAGGGCAATCTCTGGCGCCGGTGCGCGCGCTCGTGACTGCCGCCCCCCCGAACGGCGACGTCCCTTCCAATCCCCTGCGAGAGAGGGCGCAAGCGTTGCTTTCGCTTCTGGAAACCTACCGGCGCAGCAAAGGCGAATCGCGGGATGCGGCACCGCCTTCTACGGAGGGCCCTGAGATTTCTCCGGACCCGGAGCCGCCGTTCAAAGAGACTGCAACTCCAGCGCGCGAGGCCCCTGTGGACGGTCAAGCCGCAACGCCCGGGCCGAAGGACAAAGCGCCTGCCGCGACACAGGAACCTGTCAACAACGCGGCACCGTGACGTACAGCGCCGGGCGGCCGAGGAGGCGCGCCATGCCGGGGCATGTGGGCATTTTGGGCGGCACATTCGACCCGCCCCATCGGGGCCATCTGGCACTGGCCCGAGCGGCCCGGCGCGAAGCCGGGCTGGATGTGGTGCTGCTCGTCCCAACCTGTGTCCCGCCCCACAAGGCCACTCCGCGAGATACGAGTCAGGAGGACCGGCTCGCCATGACGCGCCGCCTCGCGGACGAGGATGCAGGGCTTGAGGTGAGCGACCTGGAGCTCCGTCGCGGCGGCACCAGCTACACCATCGATACGGTCCGCACTCTGATCGCGGAGCACCCCGGGGTCCGCTACCGTCTCATTCTGGGGGCGGACATGGCGGAGGAGTTCGGGCAGTGGCGTGAAGCCGACCGCCTCCTGCAGCTCGCCCCTCCCCTCGTGGCCGACCGGCCCGGCAGCGTCGTGCCCGGCGAGCGCGGCACGCACGGTGTCGGCGAAATGTCAGCCGAGATGCGCCGACTTCTCGCGGCCGGTCGCATCTGCATGCCACCCGTGGACATCTCGAGCACGCGCATCCGCGCCGCCCTGGAGAAGGGCGAAGCCG
>CAZBZG010000083.1:2056-11381 GCA_964496245.1 uncultured Planctomycetaceae bacterium
CTCCTCCTGGCTGACGCCGGGCGTCCGAGCCTACATCCAGGCTCACGGCCTTTACGGGGTCAGCGGAGCCAAGGCGCGATGACGCCGCCGCGGCCCTGCTCCCCGGTTACGCGTACTTCGCTTTCATCGCGCGGCTCTTCTGGACGCTCTGGTCGGCGAGGTCCAGGATGTGGATGGGCCGGCGCGACCATTCCGGCGTGATGACCAGGTCTTTGCCCTTGACCAGATGGTCCGCGACGTTCTGGTAGAAGCGCCAGCCCTCCGACGGACCGTTCGCACCCTTGGTGGTGACGATCGTACCGTCCCGTGGCTGGATCGTGGTCCAGCTGCCGCCATCGAAGAGATATGTTCCCTTGGTGCCGGTGACCTCCAGCTGTCCGGGCTTGCGATTGGCGTCCAGGCTGCTCATGTTCAACGTGAGCCAAACGCCGTTCTTGAACCGCACCACCGCAAACGCTTCATCCTCGTTGGTGTCCTTCTTCCAGTCGCATTTGGCCGCCCAATGTCCGGTCTTGGCGTAGCCGGCCACCTCCACGACATCCGAATCGATGAGCTGGAGCGCGTACTCCAGCAGGTGCACGCCCCAGTCATAGAGGATGCCGCCCGAGAGCGACTTGCTCGACCGCCACCACGGACGCGGCTGGCCGTACCCGCCCATGTGGGCTTCGATCCGATAGATGTCGCCCACGACCCCCTTGCCGATCTGGCTGACCGCATTGAGGATGCATCCATCCCAGTGCCGGTTGTGGTAGGCGGTCACCAGCAGACGTCGCTTCTTGGCCTCGCGGATCATGGCGTCGCATTCGCCTGTCGTGATGGCGAACGGCTTCTCGCAGACCACGTGTACGCCGGCCTTGAGGCATTGGACCGCCAGTTTCGCGTGCGTATTGTGCGGTGTGATGATGGCGACCAGATTGACGTCGGACTTCTTGAGCATCTCGCCTACGGAGCTGTACGTCTCGATGTCCGGGAAGTCCTCGCCCGCCACCTCCAGCCGGGCGGGATCGATCTCGGCCACGGCCGTGGGAACCATGCCCGCTTCCTGCATCTGGCTGAGGTGGGCGCGTCCCATGTTGAACGCTCCGCCATAACCGACTACGCCCACGCGGACATCCTTGGCCTTCTTGAACCGCTTCATGGTGCTCTCCTTGTCCCATAACGGTAATGTCGATCCGATCGATCGACGTGCATGCCGGCCTACTCTACCAGCCGGCCTGACCCGCGCAAGCGCAATTTGCGCGGATTTCCGCCCGCGTCCCACTTCCTGTCCGCCCCCCCCCGCCCCAGCCTTACCCGTTCCTATCCCGAAACTTCGCCAAGCAGCGCGGGTGGCCCCATCCGGTCCCTTTCGCCCGGGGCGTTGACAGGAAGCGCGGTAACCACTAGACTCCCAACGAGATCGCACGCGGTTCGTCTGGAGGTCAGCTCCATGATCGCTCCACGTCGTACATCCCGGCAGGTGCATGTCGGCAGCGTGCCCATCGGCGGCGACGCTCCCATTGCCGTGCAGAGCATGACCAAGACGCACATCCGCAATACTGAAGCCACCCTCTCCCAGATCCGCGAGCTCGCGGATCTCGGCTGCGCCATCGTTCGGTGTGCCGTACCAACCGTAAAGGACGTAGCCGCGTTCGGCGCGGTCGTACGTGAGAGCCCCGTGCCGCTCGTGGCGGACATCCACTTCGATTGCCGCATCGCCCTCGAAGCCATTGCGGCCGGCGCCCACAAGATTCGCATCAACCCGGGGAATATGTCCGACTGGGGCGCGCTTGAACGTGTAGCCACGTCGGCGCGCGAACGGTCGATTCCCATCCGCCTCGGGCTGAACTCGGGCTCGGTCAAGCATGACGACGCGGACGACTCTCGCCCGACCTGGCAGCTCCTCTCGGAAACAGCGCTGGCCTATGCCTCGCGCTTCGCGTCCTTCGGCTTCCGCGACATCGTGCTCTCCGTCAAGGCCTCCAGCGCGGCCGAGACGCTGGCCGCCAATCGCGATCTGGCTCCCCGGTGCGATTGTCCCCTGCATCTCGGCGTTACAGCGGCCGGCCCGCGGGAAGAAGCGCTCCTCAAGAGCGCAATCGGCGTGGGCGCGTTGCTGGCCGAAGGCATCGGTGACACCATCCGCCTCTCCTTTACAGGTCCCCCCGGTGAGGAGGTCACGGCCGCATACGATCTCCTGCGGGCGGCCGATCGGCTGGCGGATCGCCCCGTACTCGTCTCCTGCCCAACCTGCGGTCGCTGCTCCGTGGATCTGCGGCCCCTCGTCGCAGCAGCGCGCCAACGCCTCCAGACGCTGCGTGTACCCATCCGCGTCGCCATCATGGGCTGTGAAGTTAACGGGCCGGGCGAGGCTTCCGATGCTGATGTCGGGCTTGCGGCCGCGGGCGGGCGCATGGTGCTCTTCCGCAACGGGAAACGCGAGCGCACCGTTGCGGTTGAGGAAGCGCTCGACGTCCTGCTCCAAGCCGTACGAGAGATCGACGAGCAACGGAAGGCAGACAGATGAAGGACCTTTTGATCCTCGGCGCCACCGGCTCCATCGGCCGCAGCGCACTCGATGTGGTGCGAGCCCATCCAGAGCACTTTCGCATCGTCGGCCTCGTGGCCGGCCAGAACGCGCGGCTACTCGCGGAAGCGGCGCTCGAGTTTGACGCCCGCTTCGTTGCCCTGGGCGACCCCACCCACGTGCCCGCTCTCCGGGAGCATCTCGCGCAAGCCCCCTGTTCGGTCTTCGCTGGTGCGAACGGCGTTCTGGAGTGCGTGGCCTCGTGCGGTGCCGACCTGTGCCTGTCCGCTGTCGTGGGGTCCGCCGGCCTGCTCCCTACCCTGGGGGCTGTTGACGCAGGCATGGACCTCGCCCTGGCCAACAAGGAGGCGCTCGTGGCCGCGGGCCACATCCTTACAAAGCGCGTGCGGGAATGCGGCGTCCGGCTGCTGCCCGTGGACAGCGAGCACAACGCGGTCTTCCAGTGTCTGGCGAATGCCGATCCGGCCTCTGTGCGTCGCATCCTGCTGACCGCCTCGGGGGGCCCTTTCCGGGGGCGAACCGCAGACGAATTGGCAGACGTGCGTCCGGAGGATGCACTCAGCCACCCGACATGGTCCATGGGACACAAGATCACCGTGGATTCGGCCACGCTCGCGAACAAGGCTCTCGAAGTCATCGAAGCGCACTGGCTTTTCGAAATGCCCTATGATAGGATTGACGTCGTGGTGCACCCGCAATCCCTGGTGCACAGCCTAGTGGAGTACGTGGACGGAACAACCATCGCTCAGCTCGCGGTGCCTGATATGCGCATCCCCATTCAATTCGCGCTGAGTTACCCCGAACGCCTGGCGTCCCCCTGGGCACCCCCCGATCTCTGTGCTGTCGGGACGCTTCAATTCGAGCCGCCGGACCGTTCCGCCTTTCCCATGCTGGATTTGGGCTACCAGGCCGGACAGGACGGGGGCGCAGCGCCCGCGGTGTTCTCGGCCGCCAACGAAGAGGCCGTGCAGGCGTTCCTGGCCGGCCGCATCGGATTTCCCCAGATCCCCGCCCTCGTCGCCGCGGCCTTGGAGGCCCTGCCCACCGAAGACGACGGAAGCCTCGAGAAACTTCTCGCCATGCAGCGTCGTGCAACCGCCTTTGTGAGAGAGAGAATCGACTCATGCTGAACCTTCCAGGCCTTGACACCTTCTGGTCCCTCCTGCTCGTTCTGCTTTCGTTCTCCGCCCTGATCTTCGTCCACGAACTGGGACACTACCTCGCCTGCCGCCTCATCGGCGTCCGCGTGGAGCGCTTCTTCATCGGGTTCGATGCCTGGGGCCTCGCGCTGCAGAAAAAGATCAACGGCACGGTCTACGGCATCGGCGTGATTCCCTTGGGCGGCTACGTCAAACCGGCCGGTCAGGCCGACGACCCGCGCCAGCAGCGCATTACCGGCGCCCCCGACGAACTGCCGTCCAAGTCGCTTCCCGCTCAGGCCCTCATGTTCAGCGCCGGCGTTCTGATGAACTTCCTCTTCGGCTACCTTCTCCTTGTCTGCGCCTATCTGTACGGGATCCCCTTCACTCCTCCGATTCTGGGGAAACTCCTCGACAAGGGCCAGGCCGACACCCACGATCTGGAGCCGGGCGATCGCATCCTCTCCATCAACGGCCGCAAGGTGAGCACCTTCGAGGACATCTCCTCCACGATCTTCGACCTGGCCGACGAGGAGCTCGTCCTCAAGGTCCAGCGCGAACCCGCAGACGGCAGCAAGAAGATCATCACCCGCAAGCTGTCCGCCGTGCCCAACGAGGGCGCGCGCGGCAAGATCCCCTACATCGGGGCCGCGCCCGCGGCCACGCGCGAGGTCGCGGAAGTCGACCCCGGGGGGACGCAACCCGAACTGCGCGAGCGGATCCAGCCGGGAGACAAGATCCTGGCCATCAACGGTGTCGCCATCCCCAAGTACCACGGCCACCGGGTCCAGGAACTGGTCGAAAACCTGCCTGGGGAGCGCATCTCCGTTCGCGTGGAGCATGCGGATGGCACGAAGGAAACGGTACGCGTGCGCGTGGCCGTGTACACCGACTACGCCCACTACGACCTCGGCCTGCGCTTCGACATTCCCATCGCGAAAGTCACGGACGGATTCCCCGCGGCCGACGCGGGCCTGGAGCGGGGCGACGTGATCTGGGCGATTCGGCAGGATGGCAAGGTGGTCTTTCTCCGCAATGACACCTCCTTTCGAGAGCGCATCAACCGCCATGCGCTGACCCCGATCACCCTCACGGTGCAGCGCAACGGCGAGGAGCGACGCGTTGCAGACATCGTGCCGGCCCCCATGGCCGGGGATCCGCGCATGCCAAGCGAGGCGGATACGCTCCTCGGCCTCTTGGCCGAGCCGGTGGTCGAGGCTTCCGTCAAGGGATTCCGCGTGGTCGAGGTGTTTTCCGGAAAGCCCGTCGCAGACCGCGTGCAGACCGGCGACATCCTGACGGCCATCAACGGCAAAACCGTGGACCCCGATCGGCCATTGGGCCGGCAGATCGATGAGGCGGCTGCCCGAACGCTCGTGCTCCTCGTGAAAAAGGGCGGAAAAGGCCCGGCTCGGCCTGTCCCGGTGCGGCCGCGCATCCATCCCAAGCTGGGACGGCCACTCATCGGACTGGTACCGGTGACCGGACAGACGATCACGCACGTCGCCCCCGGCCCTTTCCAGCACGAACGCTGGCACGGCCTTGTCGAGCCTGGCACACGCGTCTTACGCCTCGACATTTCACAGGACCTCAAGACCACGACAATCGAGTTCGTGCATCCGGAGACCGGAAGACCGCAGACCCGTCTGCTCGACACGCCCGATCCCATCGTGCGGGATCTCAACGCCCGCACGGCCGCGGGCCTTCAAGGACATCTCTATCTCTCGGTCGAGCAGGCCCGGGAGATCGTCAGCGTCGAGAGCATTCCGGCCGCCATGCAGAAGGCGGCGGAGACCTGGGTCGAGATGGCGGGCCTGATCTACACCGTGCTCCATCGCCTGGCCACGCGTCGCATTCCCCTGGACGCCGTGGGCGGGCCCGTGCTGCTTTTTCGATCGATCCAGGTCGCCAGCGAGGTGGGCTTCGGCATGGTGCTCTATCTCGTGGCCCTGATCAGTGTCAACCTCGGGGTCATCAACCTCCTGCCCTTTCCTGTGCTCGACGGCGGACACCTGCTCTTCCTCTTCGTGGAATGGGTCAAGGGCAGTCCACCGAGCGACCGCATCAAGGAATACGCACAGTATGTGGGCATCGTCTGCATCCTGGCCCTCATCCTCACGGTCACGTGGTACGACCTGCTCTATTGGCTAGGCTGACGACCCGCCAAGCACCCACGGAACGAGGAATGCGAAACGCGGACGCCTCCCAGCGTCCGCATTCGCCATCTCTCTGTTCTCTGTCAGGTGCAAAGCCCGCCGCACGCAGGCGAAGCGCCGGGAACGACCGCTTTCGTCCCGCGGACCGGTAATGCGCCCGGTCGAGGATCGTTACCGGTCCGCCTTGTCCTTGAGGCGGCGATTCTCTTCCCGGAGTCGGTCGAGTTCCCGTTCGTACTGCAGGCGTTCGGTCTCGCGCCGGAGTTCCTCGTTCTCCTTCTCCAGCTTCTCCTTGTCGCGCTGGGATCCGATCATTCCTCCAGCCAGCGCGCCAACACCCGCACCGATGAGCGCGCCTTTGCCGGCGCGGTCCGATTGGTGCCCGATGACCGCGCCGCCCGCTGCGCCCACACCCGCGCCGATGGCCGCGCCCTTCTGGGTGTCGGTACATCCGCTCGAGAAATGAAGCGCCGCCGCCAGGATAACAGCCACCGCCCACTTGCATTGCCCTGCCATGTCCACTCCTCCTAGGCTGCCCCGGCAACCGGGGGCTATCTTAACGATACAAAGCTTCGCCCGGAAAGTCAAGAGCGGGGCGATCCACGGGTATCTGTGGGCCTGAAGCCCAACTCCTTCGCGAAAAATGCTCCCTGACGGCTGTTCCGGCGGCGCAGTTCCTCTGTGATCGCCTGCTCAACCTTATGCCCCCGGAGGCACCACGCTGGCGCCACCAGCCACGACGCAGGGGCCGTCCCCCAGAGGCGCTGGATCGTGATCCGCCATGGAAGCCGTTCCAGGATGTCGCATACCACGCCCACATGTTCCTGCATCGACAAGAGTGCGAATGGCTCGCGTTCGTGCTCCTTGGTCAGGGGAGCGCCCCGGACCAGGTGGAGGCTGTGCACCTTGATGCCTGTGATGCCTGCGTCGGCCATCACCCGTGCCGTGCGGAGCGCATCCGCCCGCGTCTCCCCCGGAAGCCCGGTGATCATGTGGCCACAGATGTCGAAGCCCCTGCCCGCGCAGCGCGCCATGGCCTCCAGGAAGCAGTTCACCGTATGCCCGCGGTTGATCCGTCGGAGGGTGTCGTCCCGCGCACTCTGAAGACCGAGTTCCAGCTGCACGTAACACCGTTCCGCAAGGGATGCGAGCAGGTCGATCTTCGCCCCGTCAAGGCAGTCCGGCCGCGTTCCCACGGCCAGGCCGACGACCCCCTCGCACGCCAGCGCCTCTTCGTATACAGACCGCAGATATTCGACCGGCCCGTGCGTGTTGGAAAAGGGCTGAAAATACGCCAGGATGCCGGCGTTTGGATGCCGTCGGGCCACGCGCGCCGCGCCCGCGAGGAGTTGCGCGCGCACGCCGGGCGTCCGGCGTGCCGTTGCCGGCGTGAAGGCGGCGTTGACGCAATAACTGCATCCGCCGGTCCCCACGGTACCGTCCCGGTTGGGGCAGGAGAACCCCGCGTCGACGCTCACCTTCTGGACGCGTACGCCGAAGCGCTTTCGCAGATCCTGGCTGTACCGGTGGTAGAGGGGGGCGGTCACGCGCGACACTCGAGACTCAGGATCGTCACATCATCCGTCAGAATGTCGGGCTGCGCATCCTCGGCGATGTGTTCGGCCAGGGCCCCGGCGAGGGACGCGCCTGCGTCGGCCTTCGGCCGGATCTGACTGAGCATCTTGCGCAGACGTTCTCCCGAAAACGCGACGCCTCTGTCATCGTGGCTCTTGTTCAACCCATCCGTGGTGAAGACCCAACCTGCACCTGGCGACAGGGCATGGCATCCCAGCGGCACGTCGCAGTCGGCGAGTACCCCCAGAGGCGTGCCGCTCGTCGCGGCTAGCGACCGCACCTCATCTCCCTCCAGCAGATGCGTCGCGGTGCTTCCGACCTGTGCCAAACGCATGCGGCCGGCCCCGGGGTCGAGCTCAGCGAAGCAAAGGCTTACGAGTTGCCCGCGCTGCCCCTGGCGGACCAAGCCGTCGTTCAGATCGACCAGGGCTTCGCTCGGGCCCGCGCCGGCCGCCAGACTCCCGCGGATCGCCGGTATGATGTGCGCCAGATGCAGGGCTGCCTTGGCGCCGCGACCCGAGCATTCGCCGATGACGACGGCCAGGCGGTCGCCCTCAAGAGGAATGAAGTCGTAGAAGTCCCCTCCTCCGTCGAGCGATCGCAGATGACGCACGTCGATGCGCAATCCGGGACATTCCGGCGCGGAACGGGGCATCAGACGCGCCTTCAGGGCATGCGCGAAGTGCATCTCGTGCTCGATGCGTTCCCGGTGCATCATGAGCCGCGCGGGCCCACGCATGAAGGCAGCGATCGCCAACTGGCTGGCAAAGGCGTGCAGCAATTCGCTCTCGACGCGGTCGAAACGAGGCGCTGCAGGACCGCGCCGAACGCACAGCACCCCCACCGGCACGCGCTGAAACTCCATGGGCACGAAGAGCGCGTCCTCCTCAGACGAGCGCGACGCGCCCCTACCCGCGGGTTGCTCGGCCCACCGCGGCACCGCCTGGCGTGCCATCTGAAGCGGCGTCTGGTGGGGATCGGCGGGCACGGGTTCCACGCGGGTGCTGTCCAGGCCGATCGAGGCTTCCACCTGGAGCTGGTCGCCGTCCTCGGACAGCACCAGAATGCACACCAGGTCGGCCTCGAACGTTCGCGCGCAATCACGCGCAGCCTCATTGACAATGTACGCGAAGGACTCGCCCCGCGCGAGGCGATCCCCCATCGCGCCGATCGCCTGATATCCCTGGAGATGCCGCCGGAGATTCTCATTCTCCGCCGTAAGCACGACACGCGTGCTCTTCCGGTTCTTTCGCGTAGAGGCCGTCTTGGACGTGTGTGTCGCCATTGCGAGAGCTCTCGTGGCCTTTTCCCCATTTCGCGCCTACACTATACCGCACGTTTTCCCCTTGTCAAGCGAGCGGGGGACACGATACCATGGGCACTACCCGCGAGATCTCGCGGGTGGAACTGCCCTACGGACCGCGCCGCAACAAGCCGTGCGCACGAGACCCAGAGAGACAGCACGCCATGACCCTCCTCTTGAGCAACGACGACGGTATCGACGCGCCGGGCCTCGCATCGCTCGTCCAGGTCCTGGCACCCGTCTACCCGGTTCTCGTCTTCGCGCCCGCCCAGGACTGCAGTGGCGTGGGGCACTCCATCACGATCCGGCAGCCCGTGCACATCCACGAACTTCCGCCCGGGGTGCACGGCGAATCCCGCTTCGCCATCGACGGCACGCCCGCCGATGCGGTGAAATTCGCGCTCAAGTGCCACTGCGAAACGCCGCCCGGCCTGGTCGTAAGCGGCATCAATGCGGGACCCAATGTGGGCCTGAACGTCCTGTACAGCGGAACGATCGCGGCCGCCTTTGAAGCGATGATCCACGGGGTGAGCGCCGTTGCCGTCTCGGTCGCGGCCGAGAACCCGGACGCGTACGAAACCGCAGCCCACCTGGCCCGGCGCGTCGTCGACCTCGCCATCAACAA
>CAZBZG010000083.1:11391-16206 GCA_964496245.1 uncultured Planctomycetaceae bacterium
GCACTCGACCTCACAGCATCGCGCCACCGCCGACAGGGCCAGCCTCCCTTCTGTCTGAATCTGAACGTTCCCGCCGTGCCTCTCAACCGGGTTCGCGGCATCCGCTTGACCCAGCACGGGGGCAGTGGCTTCGACGAAACGTTTCTGCCTCACGGCGATCCCACAGACAACCGATTCGTGATCGACGGTGATATGCGGATTTCCGACCCAGACGACAACTTCTGCGCGGCCGCACTGGCGGCGGGCTACGCATCCCTCACCCCCCTCCAACTCGATTTCACGGATCACGCCCTGCTCGCAGAGCTGCGTGCGCAGCCGGCGGGCCGCCTCCGGGAGATACAGCCATGAAGATTGTGGCCGACGAGAACATCCCCTATGTGGCCGACGCCTTCGGCCATCTCGGCGACGTGACCGCGTGCCCGGCTGCAGCGATCACCCCTTCCGCGGTCCGCGACGCGCACATCCTGCTCGTGCGGTCGGTGACGCGGATCGATGAGACGCTTCTCGGATCGGCATCCGTCCGTTTCGTGGGCACCGCTACCATCGGCGTTGATCACGTGGATACCGACTTCCTGCGCGACCGCGGCATCGCCTTTGCGAGCGCGCCAGGGTCCAATGCCAACAGCGTGAGCGAATGGGTCATGGCAGGGCTGCTCGCGATTGCCTCCGACCGCGGATTTCGTCTGTCCGAGCAGAGCCTCGGGATCGTCGGCGCAGGCAACGTGGGGCGCCGCGTGCACGAGAAAGCGCGCGCACTCGGCATGCGCACCCTGCTCAACGATCCACCACGCGCCCGCCGCGAAGGGCCCGAAGCCTTCGTCCCGCTCGACCGCCTGCTGGCCGAAAGCACGATTGTGACGTTGCACGTCCCCCTCTATCGCACCGGGCCCGACCGCACGCTCGGCATGGCCGATCGGACCTTCTTCGAGCGCCTCCGCCCCGGCGCCGCCTTTCTCAATTCCTCCCGCGGCGCCGTTGTCAACGAGTCCGCCCTCACCGCCGCTCGTGCGCAAGGGCGCCCCGGCGCCGTGCTCCTCGATGTGTGGGCGGACGAACCCGCGATCGCCCCCGCAACCGTCGCCTGCACGGACCTGGCGACACCGCACATCGCGGGATACAGCTTCGATGGCAAGGTCGGGGGCACCCGCATGATCTATGAGGCGGCGTGCCAATGCTTCGGGGTATCGGTAACCTGGGATGCGGCGGCCGCCCTGCCCCCGCCTGACGTGCCCGAGACCACGGTGTCCTGCGCCGGCCGTACGGCCGACAGCATACTCGACGAAGCCGTGCGTGCGGTGTACGATATCCGTAGCGACGACCGGCGCTTGCGGTCGATTTCCGAGATGCCGCCCAACGAGATCGGCCCGTACTTCACCGAACTCCGCCGATCCTACCCGCGGCGGCGCGCGTTTCGCCATACGCGCGCGCGACTCGTGGACCCGCCACGAGGACTCTGCGACCAGCTGTCAGGGTTGGGCTTCCGCGTGGAGTAGCGTCGCCCCTTCTCCCGTCACCGGGCCCCGTCGGCGAAGATGCGACGGAGGTGGTAGGGCCCCTCGTACGACGCCCAATCCTCGCTCTCGATGGCCTTGAAACCGAGCGATTCGAACAGAGGATGCACGCCCGCGCACGCTGTATGTGACTCCATGGTGATTCGACCAGCCTTGTGCTGGCGCGCGTGCGCGATCGCGTGTTCGGCCAGCATGCGCCCGAGCCCCATCCCGCGCCAGTGCGGGACCAGGCAGAGCCACTTGAGTTCCCATTCACTCGAAGAAGGGCCGATCAGTCTGATCCCGACGGTGCCGATTACGGAGTCAGGTGTCACGGCCACCCAGAACTCCCCGCCGTTCCTGCGAAACGCGTCCGGCAGTTCTCTGAGTTCGGACTTGCCCTCCTCGTCGAGGTCGAGCCCCTGGGCGGCCACGACCGAGCCGATGACGTTCGCGGCAAGTCCTTCCTCGCCCGGCCGCAAGGATCTCAACTCGACCGCATTCTCATCCATGCTATTCGATCCCCCCGAAGCGGTCGTCCACATGGGCCTTGAGAGCCTCTGCGGCCTTGTCTGCGTCTGGGCCTTCGGCCTCGATCACAACCACGGTCCCCTGTGGAGCCCCGAGACTCATCAGACCCATGATGCTCTTCCCGTCGACTTGCATTCTGTCAGCGGTAACGCGGACGGACGCGGCAAACCGTCCGGCCAGCTCGGAGAAACTCGTGCTCGGTCGCGCATGAAACCCGTACTTGTTGCGTATCGTCGTCTCGACCACGGTCTTCAAGCGATATCTACCCTCGGGCGATTCGTTGGCGTCGCGGATTCGGAGCGCATCTTGGATTGTACCAGATTATGCAGCACTTCTGCGCAGCCCGTCAAGGGATTTCGCAGCGCTGTGGCTGATGCGTTACTTCTCCTCGGCCTCCAACACGGCCAGGAACGCCTTCTGGGGAACCGTCACCTTTCCGATGGAGCGCATACGCTGCTTCCCGGCCTTCTGACGCTCCAGCAGCTTGCGCTTCCGAGTGACATCTCCCCCATAGCACTTGGCGGTCACGTTCTTGCGGAGCGGAGCGATGTTCTCGCGCGCCACGATGCGGCCGCCCACGGCAGCCTGCAGGGCAACCTGGAACATGTGACGGGGGATTTCTCGCCGCAGGCGCTCGAGGATCCCTCGCCCCCTCCGCTGGCACGACGGCCGGGGACAGATCACGGAGAGTGCGTCCACATTCTCACCGTGGACCAGGATATCGATCTTTGCCAGATCGGCCGCCCGATAAGCGGTAACTTCGTAGTCCATCGTCCCGTAGCCATGCGTCGCACTCTTCAGCTTGTCATAGAAGTCGAACACGATCTCCGCAAACGGCACGTCGTAGGAGACCAGCGCACGACGTCCCCCGAGGTACTCCAGGCTCTTGTATCGCCCCCGGCGTTCTTCACAGAGGGTCATAACCGTGCCGATCTCGTCTTTGGGGACGATGACCTGCAGTCGGACGATCGGTTCGCGGAACTCCGCAATGCATGACGGATCTGGCACTTCGCTGGGGGAATGGACTTCGGTCACCTCGCCGTCGGTCCGCAGAATTTGGTACGTCACGTTGGGCGCCGTCTTTACCAGGTTGAGACCGCTCTCGCGTTCCAGACGTTGTTGGACGATTTCCATGTGCAGCAGTCCGAGAAAGCCACAGCGAAAGCCGAACCCCAGAGCCGAGGACGTCTCCGGCTGGTACGAAAACGAACTGTCGTTGACGGCCAGCCGATCGAGCGCTTTGCGCAGGCTCTCGTACTCCTCGTTGGCGGACGGGAACAGACCGCAATAGACCATGCTCTTTGGTTCTTCGTACCCAGGGAGCGGTTCCACCTCCTCGTCCCGCAGGGCCAGGGTGTCGCCAATCTTGACGCTCCGGAGCTCTTTCAGATTGCCCAGCATGTATCCGACCTGTCCAGTCTGCAGTTCACGCTCGCTTTTCATGCAGGGCGCGAAGACCCC
Source organism: uncultured Planctomycetaceae bacterium (assembly GCA_964496245.1). Taxonomy (GTDB): domain Bacteria; phylum Planctomycetota; class SZUA-567; order SZUA-567; family SZUA-567; genus CAZBZG01. Next base: position 14,874 of record CAZBZG010000083.1, read on the forward strand.
GACCTCCGTAACTTCGCAGAGATGTCCCGTCGCCTGGAATCGGAGGCGGTCGCCGCGCCGGAGCACGCCGTCCACCACGCGGACGTGCGTCACGACGCCCCGATAGTCGTCGTACGCCGAGTCGAAAATCAGACCCCGCAGCGGGGCTGTCGGCCGCCCGCCCGGCGGAGGCACATCGCGACCGATCCGTTCGAGCAGTGCGGGCACGCCTTCTCCAGTCTTTGCACTCACGCGATGGATCTCCTCCATCGAGCAGCCAAGGAAGCCGGCCAGCTCCTCGGCAACGACATCGGGAATCGCATGCGGAAGATCGATCTTGTTGATGACCGGAAGAATCGCCAGATCGTGGGCCAGCGCCTGGTACGCATTGGCTACGGTCTGGGCCTCCATGCCCTGGGTGCCGTCGACCACGAGCAGCACGCCCTCGCATGCGGCCAGGGAACGGCTGACCTCGTAGGAGAAATCCACGTGCCCGGGGGTATCGATGAGGTTGAAGAGAATGGTCTCTCCCTTCTCCGTGCGGTACGGCATGGCCACGGAACGCGCCTTGATGGTAATGCCCCGCTCCCGTTCCAGATCCATGTCGTCCAGAAATTGTGCGCGGAACTCCCGCTGGCTCACTACGCCGGTCTGCAAAAGCATCTGATCGGCCAACGTGCTCTTGCCGTGGTCGATATGCGCGATGATGGAGAAATTGCGAATGTCCATGGACCATACTTCCTTTGCGCGCTTCTCTGAGCGCCGGCGCGCTCACCGCACCGTGTCACTCACGTCCTCTGCTCTATACGAAAAACGCCAGACCGCACGAACACGCAGCCCCTCCCTGACTGCCAAACGCCTGCTGCAGGCCCGTCCCGCCGTCAGGCATGCAAGCAGTACGGCGTTTGTGCGCACTGCCCTGGACCAGAACACTTGCCTGCGGAACGGTGGCGGTCTCCCATACATACCCACGCCCTCAGCCGCCCCCGTGCAGCCGCATCCGCTCAATGTGCTCGGCCACGTTGGATGGAGCGCTCCGAATGACCTGGGATCCCACATACAGAAGGATCGAGAGGTTCCATACCTCGTTGGGTGCCGCGATCACGGCCGTGCGAATGTCGTGGGTCTGGTCGAGCCGATTCACGGCGCGCTCCACGGCCGCGTCCAGGGGACCCCGTTCCGTGGTCGTGGCGTCAGAGGTATTGACGTACTTGGCGGGCGGCATCTCGATTCGTCGGGCCAGGGCCACGTAGGTGCCCTCCCCCTCATCCGCCGGATCCGCGTCAAAGCCTTCGAACTGGAAGGGCTGTCCGGGGAGGGCGATCTGGGGCCGTTCGGCGCTCACCGTACCGCG
>CAZBZG010000084.1:0-16146 GCA_964496245.1 uncultured Planctomycetaceae bacterium
CTGTACTACAGCGCCTACGGCGGGGACCCTGCCCGAACCGGAGGCGGGTTCCGAAGCGGTATGTACGCCAATGGCGCAATGGGTCTGGCCCGGCTGCGGCGGGACGGCTTTGCCTCCATGCGGGCCCGCTTTCCGGGCGCCACCACGCTGACGCGTCCGGTACGCTTCTCCGGCGATCGTCTCTTCGTCAACGCGAACACCGTGGGCGTGTCCCTCACAGCCGCGGTGCTGGACGAGAACGGCGCCGAGATCGAAGACTTTGCCGCAGCCGACTGCGTTGCATTCAGCGGCAACAGCACACGGGCGGAGCTCCGGTGGCGTGACCGCAGCCTCGGCGCGCTCGCCGGCCGGCCCGTGCGCTTCCGGTTCGCCTGCGACAGCGGCGATCTCTACGCGTTCTGGGTGACCGACGACCCGGTCGGCGCCAGCCGCGGCTACACGGCTGCCGGCGGCCCGGGCGTGCACGCGCCCGTGGATGCGTGAGCGGACCGGATGGCCTTTGCCCCGTCGGGCAGGCGGGCAATGGTCGGCCAACCGATGTAACGGTCCTCCTGCAGGCAGATCACCTTGTGATCGATGACGTCCGCACGCAGTGTTTCTTCCCTTTCGTTCTGTTCAAAGCGTTGACGGGTTCACGCGCTTGATCATGCGGTACCTTTCAAGAGGAGGATCGTGTGCAAGGGACGATCGTGCATCAATCGTCCGTCTCCGTCGGGGGTGCGAAGAGGATGGGCTGGCTCACGATCTTCTCGCCTCCGTCGTCGGCCAGGTCGATGCGGAGTTCGAGTTCGGGATTCTTCGGCTGTTTGGCCTTCTGCCAGGAGAGCTCCAGGCCGGTGACGACGAGTCGCTTGCCCGCGTCCTCCACCGCAAACACGGCATTGGCCGAGTCGGAGAGTTCGAGGAGCGGCGAGTTGTTGCCTGGATCGCGCACGCGGTACTGCGCAGGGTGTTCTCGGTTGCGCTGAGGCTTTGGACCAGGGCTGTCCTTTGCGCGTCGATGAAGTCGAAGCCCCCCACCCGAAAGGGCGTGTCGTAGACCGTGACAAAGCAGAGGATCTTGTCTTTTAGCTGCTCGGTTTCCAGGAAGCGCTTGAGCGGTGCGACCACGGTCTTGCGAAAGGTCGGGTGCGGCATCCAGAGCGGATTGTCGTCCAGGGGCTGGCGGGTTTCGTACTCCGCGTAGTCGAGGAGGAAGAGGTTCCCTTCCGGGATGCGGCGGCTCTGCATGTAGTGGTGGGCGACCTCCAGGGAGGCCTCGGACGCGCGGTTGGCGATCACCAGGACCTCCTCGGGGCGGAGGCCTTCGCCGTCCGCGGCTGGCGCGGCCGCTGCCTGCCAGAGCAGCAGGCCGATGATCGCAGGCGCCCACTTCGGTCTCATGATCGTCTCTCCTGCCGGGGGGGTACGTGAGGCCGGACGTGGCGGGATCAGGCCCCATGCGAAGGATCCCGCGCGTACCCCGTGCGGAAAATGCGCTGGCGGCCGCCCGCGCGTGGCGGCCGCCCGCAATCGTGCGCATGTGCGAGCCCCTGCACATGCGAGTCCCCATGTCGCCGGGGCGCGCACATGCACGGTCCACACAAAACGCGGGCGCTGCCTGCGCATGCGCCCGCGTGGGTGGGATTTCGTCGACGGGGCGCCGGCTCAGTCCTTCTTCAGCTTGGCCCCGCACTTGCGGCAGAAGTTGTCGGATGCGCCGCACTTGGCGCCGCACTTGTGGCAGTAGACGGCAGCGTCCTTGGTTTCGTCCTTCTCCCCTTCCTTGGACTTATGCCCGGCCTTCTTTTTGGCGGCCTTGTCCTTGTGCGCTGCCTCCTTGTGCTTGTGCGCTTTGTGGGCGTGCTTCTCCGCATGTTTCTTGCCGGTGCGCGCGATCGGCGGCACCTTGACCACGTTGGAGAGTGCGACGTAGGCGTGGTGGTTCTTGGGCTCGACCGAGCAGATACGGTAGTACCGCTCCTTGTCGCAGGCGGCCCGGTGGTTGGGGATCACGCAGGACGTGTGGCCGTTGCCGGGCATCCACTTGGCGTACGCGTCGAAGGGATAGAGCGGTTGGTCGTTCTTGTCGGAATAGGCGACCTTGACCCCGCCCGAGGCCTCGCCCGTGGCCGGCGTCCAGGAGAGATGGAGCGCCCCGTCCTTCACCTCGAAGGAGAGCTTGATCGTCTCCAGCGCCTTGATTGTCTCGGCGGCAGGCCGCTGTTTCTCCTTCTTCTCCTTCTTCTCCTTCTTCTTGTGATCCTTTCCGCCCGCCAACGCCCAACCGGCGATCACGAGCGCGATGGGAAGCGCAACACGCATGCGTTTCATGGTGTCCTCCTCGGCAAAAACCGGTTTCGCAAAAACCGGCGGGGCCTCCTCTGAGTCCCGCCTCGTGCTACTTCCTACCACGTCCTCGGCCGCTTGTCAAGCGGGCGCAGGGGCGGGCGCGCGCGTGCGCAAGCAGAAGCCTGCAGGGGGCGGGGAGCCGCAGGGAAACGCGGTTTCCCGTCCGCACTATACAGGCGCCGGCCGGCGGAAGCGGCGCATGTTCATCGTGCCGCCTTCGCCGGTCGGGCCCCGGCCAGGATGCGCTTGCGATAGGCGCTCGGCGTCAGGCCCATACGCTGCTTGAAGAGGCGCGAGAAGTAGTAGACGTCGCTGTGACCGGATTGAACGGCGATCTCGCCGATCGACAGGTCCACGTCCGCCAGGAGTTCGCGGGCATGGTGCAGCCGGAGATCGGCGGCCAGGGCGTTGGGCGTGACCCCGAAGTGGCGACGGAACCCCCTGCACAAATGGGAGGCCGAGAGGCCCGCGGCCCGGGCGATCGCCTGCAACCGGGGGGCGTGCAGATAGTGCGTTTCGATGAAATGGCGCGCGCGCAGAAAGGCGCTTGGCACGCCCTGCGCATCCGTTTCGAGCACTTGCCGGCGGAGGTGACGGATCCACAGACGGAACAGGTCGATCACGTTCTCCGGGTCCGCACCGCGCGGGTGCTGGATCTCCTCGTGGATGCGGAGGAGATGGTCCAGGTGCGGGTCGAGCGAGGACAGGCCGAAGAGACGGCCGAAGGGGATGCGGTTGCGCGAGAGCGTTTCGGCCACGAGCGGACCGGAGCAGCGCATCCACGAGCGCAGAAAGGGCGCGGCGCGCAGGCGGTGCTGCACGGGCGTATGCGGGGCGCAGGCCAGCCAGGCGGGTCCTGCGAGCTCCTCCCAGCCCGCGTCCGTCTTCACCTCTGCCGTGTCGTGAAAGCAGAAGAGGAAGATGTGGGGGATGCCGGCCGGCACGTTGACCGGTTCCTGGAAGGGCATGGCGTAGCCGATGACGTGGACGGCGATCAGGGCTTCGGATGCGGGCCGATGGGGGATGTATTGGGCGCGAAATCCCTGCATAAAGCAAGATTATACAAAACGACGAGATTTACGTCCATTGAAATATGCGTGCCTGAAGTTAGGATCACAATGAAAGGAAAATCAGCCTCTGAAGGAGAATTCATGCCGTCTCGCGACCGTCCGAACATCGTGGTCATCACCACGGACCAGCAGAGCGCGCACATGATGAGTTGCGCGGGCAATCCGTACGTGCGCACGCCCAACATGGATCGCGTGGCCGCACGCGGCGTGCGCTTCGAGCGCGGGTACTGCACCAACCCGGTGTGCGCGCCCGCGCGCGTGAGCTGGATGACCGGGCTCATGCCCAGCGCCTTACATGCGAAATGCAACCCTACGGTCATGGCGGTCGAGGCGATCCCCCCCCGCATTCAAGACAACTGCGCAGGACCGCTTCTCGCGCGGGCGGGATACGACATCGCCTACGGGGGCAAGATTCATCTCCCAGGCAATCTGCATCCGCGCGAGCTCGGCTTCACATACCTCACGGGCGATTCGCGCGACCGGCTGGCCGTGGCGAGCGCCGACTACATCCGGGCCGATCACGACCGGCCGTTTCTACTCATGGCGCACTTCATCAACCCGCACGACATCTGCTACATGGCCATCCGCGACGGGCAGGCCGGGGGCGGAGCGGCCGAACGCCGGCTGATCGAGCGCGGCCAGACAGAGCTCGCGGCCCTGGACGAGGCGCTCGCCCGGCCGGAAGGCGTGAGCGAGGCCGCCTTTTTCGCCGATCACTGTCCGCCCCTGCTGCCGAACGTGGAGGTGCAGGAAGACGAACCCGAGGCCGTGGCCGCGATCCGGCAGCAGCGGGCTTTCAGGATGCACGCCCACACGGAATGGTCGGACGAACGGTGGCGAGAGCATCGCTGGGCCTACGCCCGGCTGACCGAACGGGTCGACCGGCAGATCGGCGTGCTGCTCGATGCGCTCGAAGCGAGCGGCCAGGCGGAGAATACGGTCGTGATCTTCACGAGCGACCACGGCGACCACAACGGCGCGCACCGCATGGAGCACAAGACCACGCTGTATGAGGAGCCGCTGCGCGTGCCGCTGCTCGTGGCAGACCCCCGGGGGCCGTCTGGGGAGGTGGACGAGAGGCACCTCGTGAGCAGCGGACTCGATCTCATCCCCACCCTCTGCGATTACGCGCAAACGCATACGCCGGGGTACCTGCCCGGCCGCAGTGTTCGCCCGCTCGCCGAAGGCCGGCGTCCGGAGGACTGGCGGCAGGAGCTCTTTCTCGAGAGCGAGTTCGGCATCGGTCTGCACACCGGTACCCACAAGTTCGTGCGCTACTTCGAGGGCGCTCGCAACGAACAGCTCTACGATCTCAGTGCCGACCCCTACGAACGGCGCAACTTCCTGCACGACGATGGTCGGGAGGAACAGGTCGCGGATCTGCGCGCGCGGCTCGACGAGGCACGCGAGGCGAACGAAGCCCTGAATCGCTACGTACGGGAAGAACGCGTGGCCGCCGGTTGAGCGACATGCCCGCCGACTCGGCCGCGCGCACCGCTCCGAGGGTACGCGGGGGGCGCCGGCAAGACGTGGGACCGCCTCAGAAGGCCATGCGCGCCCAGCTGGGGTCGGGTGCGGGCGGGAGGCCCAGGCGTTCGCGCGCGGTTCTGACGTAGAAACGATAGGCAGCCAGCGGCGTGCCGTTGGGGATGCGGTGGTCGAGGCCGAAGACCACGCCGCCCTGCTGCAGTTCGGGTGCGAGCTTGTCGTCGAGTTCGCGCCGGATCGCATCTTCGCCCTGGCGCAGGACGTGCTTGTCCACGCCGCCGAGCATGGCCAGGCGCGCGCCATAGGCGCGCCGCGTCGCTACGATGTCCATGCCCGCGGCCGGCTCCATGGGAAACATGCAGTTCACGCCCGCCTCGCGGAAGGCGTCGATCACCGGGTTCATGTTGCCGTCGCTGTCCTGGCTGAAGAGCGTGGCTTCGCGCGCGGCAAGCAGGTCCCAGATCCGCCGGTAGTAGGGGCGGATGAACGCCCGCACCTGTACGGGTCCGGCCAAGGGCCCGCTCTTTCCCGCCATGTCTTCATGCACGGACAGCTGGTCGACGCCGACCTCGCGGCTGACGACGTCGAGCACCCGTTCTGCGGTTGCGCCGATGGTCTGCAGGATGTCGTGCACGAGTTCCGGCTGCTCGTAATAGGCCAGGCACAGCCCCTCCTCGCCCAGGAGCTGGCGCGGTTCGTCGAAGCCGCCGGGGATGCCCACCACAATCAGCGCGCCCGCCTCGCGCGCGCGTCTGGCTTCTTCCCGCCAGCCCTCGCCGAAACGGTCCTCCCGGAACTGGTACTTGGGCTTCAGCTTCTCCCAGTCGTCGAAGGTCCGCACCGGGTACTCGAGCGGCAGCGGGATCGTGGCCGCGGCCTTGCACAGTTTCTGCCGCAGGCCGAAGCGGTTCGTCTGGAGGACATAGGCATCCGTCTCCTCGATCACGCGCGCGGGCAGTGCGTCCACCATGCCGCCGGCATTGACGCGCACGCGGTGGCGGCGCACGTGGTCGAATCCGAACGCGGTCAAGGCGATCTCGTCCTCGCTCGCCCCCTGTGCGCGCCATTCCTCGGGGAGGCCGACCAGGGGGCCGAACAACTCCACGAACATCGGGCGCGGCACGGCCCGACCGGTCATGTAGTCGAGATAGGCCTCCCGCAGCCACTCGTTGGGCTGCACGGTCTGGCGGCGTTTGGCAAAGGCGGTCATGCGGATCCTCCTGAGATGTTGTGCGCCGTCGGGCTTTCCGCTTATATATTTAGCACAAAACATCATCTAATCCATAGACAAACCGGCTCAGCTTTTGTATGTTTAGGACATGACGTGGTCAGCGAGCGCCCTTCGGGTCAACACGGTCGGCCTCCACCATTGCGCGCCGGACTGGTCGTGGGCGCCCGAGGGGATGCGGGACTTCGACTACTGGGCCGTGCTCGACGGCACGGGAACGATCGACGACGGCGTGCGGGTGCGTCCGCTGGCGCGCGGGGTGGTCTGCTTCTTCTCGCCAAAGAGCGCGTGCGCCTGCGCCCACGATCCCGCGCATCCCTTGGTCGTGATCGCTGCACATTACGATTATCTCGACGCCCGCGGCCGGGTGAGCGTTCCGAGGCGCACATGCTGGCCGCCCTTCTACCGGCAGGCGTCTGCATTCGACTTTGTGGAACGGATCTCCACGCGCATGGTCGATGCCTGGCAGCGCGGAGGGGCCGGCAAGGCTGCGGTGTGGCTCGCAGCCATCCTCGAAGAGATGAACGCACAGGAGCGGGCCTCGGTTGCGCCTGCCGGCATGCGCGCGACGCAGGCCCGTGCGATCGACGCCATCTGCAACCGCATCCGCCAGGCTCCGGAGAAGCGCTATGCTTTGCCGGACCTGGCCCGCGAGCTGCATTGCACGCCGCGCCACTTCAGCCGGCTCTTCCGCCGGCGCGCGGGCGTATCGCCGCGCGAATTCCTGCTGCGCGCGCGCCTCGAAGCAGGCAAGTCCCTGCTGCGGTTCTCCGACCACTCGGTCACACGCATCGCCGAACTCGCCGGCTTCACCGACGTCTACTACTTCAGCCGCATCTTCCGCAAATGCACCGGCCTCCCGCCCACGGCATGGCGGCGGATGAACGTGCACAAGGGGGCGGTATGAGGCCTGGTTCAGAAACCCGCGGATCCGGGTTCCACATGAGACACGGAGCGGTATGTAGCCCAGCACTCTTGCCTGGGCCGGATTCCTTGAGGCATTGCACAGGCAGGAATGCCTGTGCTACATAGCGCTCTCACCGAGTGTTCCCCGCAATTGAACCAGGCCCGGTATGACAACGTTCGCGAGGATCGCCCGGGACTGCGCGCAGCAAGCTGTTGCGACCGGCGGGCCGAGACAGTACAATTCTTGGTCGCCTTTTGCTCGATGCGCATAGGGAGTACAGATGCCCGGATCCCACGAACGGGTGGCCAAGGCCTTTGCCCACCAGACGCCCGACCGGACGCCCCTCTTCGAGATCTTCCAGCCCTACCAGCCCATCCACTGGGAGGTCTGTGGCCGCACGCCCGCCACGGACATGGCACTGGCGTGGGATGCCAAGGCCGACGGCATCGCCTGGGAGGAACTCATCGAGCTGGAGGCGCGGGCCCAGTACGCGATCTGCAAGCATTTCCAGCTCGATATGGTTCGCTTGAATGCCGGCACGCCGTCAGACTACGAGCGGCCCGTGAAGACGGGACCGACCACGTGGACGCTGGGCGGCGTCCCCTACCAGCGCAACTCGCGGACGAAGATGGTGGAGGTGGCCAACCCCGGCGATGCGGTCGCCGATTCGCACAGGATGCGGGAGGAGGATGTGCGCCGGCGCGTGGAGGCCTGGGATGGCCAAGCCAAGCCCGCCCCGCCCCGCGCCAACAGGATCCTCGAACGGGTCAAGGAGCTGGCCCGGGCCGACGGCGTGGACTGGGTGTACATGGGCGAGATCGGCGCGGGCACGGGCGCGGCCTTCTATCCGCCGTTCCAGCTCATGTGGCTGGTCGCGGAGCCGGATCTCCAACAGCGGTGGATGGAGATGCAGAAGGCCGGGGCCTTCCCCCGCACACGCGCCATGATCGAGGCCGGCTGCGAGGTGATCGCTCTGGGCGGCGATGTCAGCTGCGACAAGGGCCCCTTCATCTCGCCCGCGCACTACGAGGAGTTCATCCTTCCCGTGATCAAGGAGCACGTGGCTCTCGTCCACGACAGGGGCGCCAAGGCGGTCTACACGTCGGACGGCAATCATTGGGCCATCAAGGACATGATGTTCCTCGCCTCGAACGTGGACGGGTACAAGGAGGTCGATCAGGCGGCGGGCATGACCTGGCCGCGGCTGATCGAAGGGGGCGTGTCCGAGCGGGTCTGCATCATCGGCAATCTCGACGCCCGCCATACCCTCTGCCACGGCACAGAGGAGGACGTGAAGCGGGAAGTGGTCGCGTGCCTCCGCTACGGCCAGCAGACGCCGGGCGGCCACATCCTGCACGCGAGCCACTCCGTGCACGAAGACGTGAAGCCCGCGAACTACTTCGCAGCCGTGGACGCATATCGCGCGTTCTTCGGGCTCGAGCGGCTGCCGCGGTAGCGGAGGGCCGCGCGCACGGAAGGTTGGCCGCCCTTTGGTCCACCTTCCGCTCCTGACTGCCAGGGCGCGGAGTCGGTCCCCCATTTGCTCACCCCTCTTCGCCCGCGGCTCCTCCATCATTGCCGCTTCGTTTCGCTGGGATTCATCGCGATCGCCCTGTCGAACTCCGGCCTTGGTGTAGTTCATGGGTTGACAGGCGCTCGCCAAGGTCTATCGTCATTGTGTGGGCCGGAGGCTACTTCGGGGACAAGAGGTCCGGAAGGGGTGTTCGGGATCCGATGAACACCGAGTCAACGGCACGACCGAGGCGTCCATGGAAGCGCAGGCTTCTTGCGCTGGTTCTGGGATGCTGTCTCGCGCTGGTCCTGGGGGAAGCCGGGGTGCGCCTCTTCTCCGAACGCATTGGCCCTCGGTTCCATTACGACAGGCGATTCGGGTGGCGCTACAACCCGCACGTACGTTTCCCCTATGTCCTTGAGGACCGCGTGGTGGTTGTCGAAAGCAACCGCGATGGCTTTCGGGATCGTGACTACGAGCTGGACAAGTCCGAGGGCGTCTTTCGGATCCTTGTGCTGGGCGACTCCTACACGGAGGGCCGACAGGTCGCCGCCGAACACCGCTTCACGAACCGACTGGAAGAACGGCTGCGCGACGATGGGGTCCACGCGGAAGTCATGAACTACGGTCTGTCCGGCTACGGGACTGCCCAGGAGCTGGAAGTGCTCAAACACTTCGGTCCCATCTACCGACCGGATCTCGTTCTGGTGGCGTTTCTCCATCACAATGATATCCGGAACAATGCGGCGTCCTTGGAGCCTGACCGCGTTCGGCCCTTCTATCGCTTGCATGCGGACGGCCGCTTGGAAGTGGCGTACCCCGATCCCCCATCCCCAGGATGGGGCAAGCGCCTTTTGCGGAACGTGCGGTTGCTCTATTTCATCCGGGACCGGCTCGAACGTCTGAACGCCGGGTACGGTAGGGGGAATCTTGTCGACAATCTGCAGGGCACGGATCCCCAGGCCTTGGAGGCGGCGAAAGCCATTCCGCCGCAATTCCGTCGCTCTACCCCGCCGCGTTTTCGCAAGGCTGAGCGGTTGACACAGCGTCTGCTCGCAGAAATGGCGTCGGTTGCGCGTGAGATCGGCGCAACATTCGCCATGGCCCTGCTGCCGAGCGTTCTCGAGTTGCGGCACTTCCGGGGGCAGGGTGGCTTCACCGACGCTCGGTACGATGGCGCGCGTCCCTTTCGGGTCTTCCGCGCATTCGCAGAGCAAGAGGGCATCCTCTGCATCGATCTCCGCCCAGCCCTGGCGGAAGGGGATGCGCCCATGGATCGCCTGTTCGTTCCGGTTGACGGACACTTCTCGAAGCAGGGTCACGCGCGCACGGCCAAGGCGCTCTTCGAGGCCTTGTCGCATCGGATCCCGCTTCCGGAGAAGGCGCCTGGGGGGAGCCGATGATGCTGGCAGAAGAGGGCCCGCCTGTTGCGTCGTCTCTGCGACTGCCGGCTGTACGGGGTCGTGTTCTGGCCGCCTGGTGGTGCGCAGACGGCGCGCCGAGAGGGAGGGCCACCGCGTGGCTGCGCTTTCGTAGGGGCAGCATCTCTCCTCGGGACGAAGCTGAAGGAGCGATCATGCTCTCCCAGATCCTCATCGACGCGCTCTATCTCCTGGCCTTGATCAACCCGGTCAGCAAGATCGCCGTGTTGTCGACCACGGGGCAGCAGGAGGAGGAAGAGGCGCTCCTGCCCGTTGCGCTCCGGGCGTCCGCGATCGCGGCGGGCATCTGCCTCGCCTGCATGCTCGGCGGCGATTTCGTGCTCCGCAGCGTGTTCAAGGTGGACTTGCACGCCTTGCGCATCTCCGGCGGGCTCGTGCTCACCTGGGTCGGATTCAATGCGCTGCGCAAGGGCGTCTTCTTCGAGCAGGACCTGCAGGGGCGCTTCGCCGACCTGTCGATCGTTCCGCTGGCGTGTCCCATGATCGCCGGACCGGCCACGATCACCGCCAGCATTGCGCTCGCCTCCGAGCAGGCCGGGAGCGCCCCGTTTCTAGCACTCGTCATCGCCATCGCCACCAATCTCGGCCTCATGCTTTTGGCCCGGCCGATCGCCGCAGGCCTGCGGCGGTTCAACCTCCTGGGCGCCCTGATCCGGATCACCGGCCTGGTGGTCATGACCATGGGGGTGCAGATGGTGCTCAACGGCCTTGCCGAATGGGGCCGAGCGAAGTGAGCCTGTGCGGCGGGCGCGCAGGGGTGCGTGACACCGCCGTGCCACGATCTCAGGGATGCGGGTTCGGAACCTCGGGCACATCTCGGAGAGAAACCGGGGATGCGTCAGCCAAAAGACTGATTGACAGAGGTACGCATTTCTGCCAAGCTTCTGCCGCACAAGGGGCGTTCTTTCGGGCGCCCACAGACAAGCAGAGGAGAGGAGCCCGATGCGTACTTCGATTGTGGGAATGCTTGTGGTGGTGAATGCAGTGGCACTGGGAGCAGCGGCCGGGGAGAAGTCTGCGGTTCCGACTTTTCCGGTCAGCGTCGGCGGGGTGGCCGCGGTCAAGGCGAATAGCGTCTTCGCCGTGATCCCGAAGGCGGTCGAAGCCAACGACAGCATCGAAGTCGGCGCCGAGGTAGGCGAGAACGGCATGGTGATCATCAATGCTTTCCCCGCCGATGTGAACGGGGATCCAAAACCCGGCGGAAAGCCGGCGATCATCATCCTGAAAGACACGAACAAGGGCACGCTGGACCAGACGATGGACAAGAAGGCTCTCGCCAAGGGACTGTATCGAATGAACATTGTCGCGGGCGGGAAGACGGCGATTGTGGTTTTGGGAGTCGGTGAGGCCCCCAAGATCAAGGCGAACGCTGTTGGCGAGGCCGAAACAGCGGATGAGAAGGAGACGGGCGAGGCCAAGCCCGCGGCGGAGGCAGAAGCAGAGCCGAAAGCCAAGCCCGAGGAGGAGAAAGAGCAGGGCGAGGGCGGAGCGAAGAGCGAAGACACGCCCAAGAAGGAGAAAGAGGAGAAGAAAAAGTCCAAGGCCGAGCGTGGCTTGAAGAAGTTCTTTGGTCGCTGATGGGTTGGACGGTCAGGCGAAAGGCCCAACCTCTGCAAAACTGCGAGGGGAGAGAAGATGAGTCTCAGAGCAAGAACAGCCATGGCGCTCGGCATCCTGATGCTGATGGTCCCGATTCTTTCACATAGCGGCGAAACGATCACGCCGCAGCAGGCAGAGGGAGATGCAGCGCAGCTGGTCAAGGATCTTGAAACCCTGCAGACTGGGATCCAGGCCCTGCGTGGTGGTGCCGCCCAGAAAGCCGTGGCTGCGAAGGGAGACAAGGGTTCGGATCAGAGCGTCGATCAGGCGCAGCGGCTCGCCCAGTTTGAAAAGGACGTTGTGGCGCCGATCCAGATGCGCTACGACGATTACATCAAGAAATACGGAAATAGCCGGAACGCCATTGACCAGAAGTTCCAGCAGATTCTTGGTCGCCAACTGCGACGTCGGCCCAGTTGGGCTTGGGAGATGCTGGGCCCGGAGTTGGAAAAAGCGCGAGGCATGCGCAGTGGCGCTGCAGAATCTCTTGTCCGCGAAGCCAAGCGGACGTTGGAACTTATGCGGAGTTTGAACAAGGATATCTGGGCCAAGAGTTTCGACAAGGTGAAGGCGAATCTCGAAGCTGCCGTCAAGATTGCCCCGGACAACCAGGAGGCGAAGTCGCTTCTTGCTACGGTCGATGAGGAGAAAGCCAAAGCGCTTGCAGAGTTGGAGGCAGAAATCGAGCAGGCCGAATGGAAGCCGCATTCGCCGAAATTCAACGGCCCTGGTGACCCGGACGAGCTTGCACGAGTCGCCTTTGAGCAACTGCGGATGGATGACGAGGGCAACATCAGCGACAGCGTTCTGGCCGTACGAATCAGGGGCGATTGGCGTGTCTGGGACGAAGTGCTGAGCGTGCCGAAAAACTATGGATTGCCAGTGGATGTGGCCTATAGCATCAAGGATGAGCCGGAAAATGCTAAGGTGCTGCGTTTGACAATGGTCACCCGGGACAATACGAAAGCGCCTCCCTTCCGCGGCAATCCCGGTGTAGGTGACAGCTACAAGATCCGTCGTAACAAGATTCCGGGCATGAGCGGCGCAGGCCCCTTCGTGCTGTTTCGTCTGACCCTTGCTGCCGTGCTGGTTCTGTCAGGGATCCTCGCGGCCTCGTCTCTGCTGCAGACATTGCATCCTTCTGTTGAGGGTGCGATCGAGAAGATCATACCCGTCAAGGCACTTGTAGGGGTCGTCGCGCTGGCGGCAGGCGCAGTCTTCTTTGTAAAGAATCTTCTCTATCTCTCGCCGCTCGAGGATGTGCTTCCACAGGTCGCCGCTGTTGTGATCGGCCTGCTGCTGGGCCTCGAACTCCTCCTCAAAATGAGGATTCCGGCATCGACAGGAACCGCGGACGCATCAGAGACTCCAGCAGCCGAAGCTGCGGGGGAAGCAGCCGCAACGACGGAGGGCTCAGCAGAGGCGGCAGAGACGCCAGCGGACGCCGGCCAACCTGGACCCTCTCTTGCCGAGACCGCGGACAAGACCAAAGAGGCGGGACAGGCCGCCGCGCAGAAGCTGCAGGATATGTTTGCTACGCAGGAGGAACGGATCAAATCGCTGCGGAAACACCAGGTGTGGCTCGGGCTGGCGTGTATCGCGCTGGGACTGCTGCATTTGCTGGTGGCGGGATCTTGGCTGTTTTGATTTGTGGCTCCGTACAAGAAGGCGATGATCCTTTGAACGAAGCAATCCCTTGCGGGGGATTGCTTCGTCCTTTTGCAGGGCTGTATCGGTGAGGCGGATCAGGAGCCGGTCATGTGTGCGCGCCGGTATGGCTGGCAGGGCTGATTCCATTCCGTCGTCCGCTGAGAGTCCTCCAGCAGCGGCTGCGCACGATGGAGACGCATCCCGGTGCGGGGCTGCGCCCCAGCCTTCCTATTCGCCCGCCGCCCACTGGAGGCAGCCGACGATGTGTTGGCGAAACCAGTCCTCGTACCAGAGGGCGTCCGGATGCCCCAGACCGGTGTAGATCACGCGCCCCTGACCATAGCTGTGGCACCAGCCCAAGGCGTAGTCCTTGTCGTCTCGGTTGCCCTTGCTGATATCCACCGATTCGTTGTCGAGGCGCATGAGTACGTGCGTGCGGTCGCGGCTGTACTCCTTGAAGGTGTAGATCTCGTCCGTCACGCGAAACGAAGCGCCGAGATGGGCCGTGGCCGGATGGGCCGTGTCTTCGACGATGACATTGACCTCTTCATGCCACGGGTGACCCGCAAAATACCCGTTCAGCATCTCGCCGTATTCCGGCCAGTCGTAGCACGAATCAGCGGCATTGTGGATGCCGACAAAGCCCTTGCCGCCGCGGACAAAGGCCAGAATGGCCTGCCGCTGTTCGTCTGAGAAGGCGAGGTCGCCGGTTGTGGCAAAGACCAGGACGTCCAGTTCTTCCAAGGCTTTCGCGCTCACGGCTTCGAGCTTGTGCGTGGTGCGCACCCCCCAGTCGTGTTCTCGGCCCAGCTGCTTGAGCGTCACTTCCGCATCCGGCAGGAACGTGTGCTCAAAGCCGGCAGAATGGCGCAGCATCAGAATGTTCATCTCGATTCCTCCTCGGACGTGTGCCTGACAGGACCTTTCCGGAACAGCGGGAAGGTGAGGCGGCGCTTCCGCTTGTCACTTGCGCCGGTCGTGCTTGCGCCGGGCTTCGTGCATGCGGGCCTTGACCACGGGGTAGGCCAGCTTGGGCCGGCGGTACTCGTCGACCGTGCCCTTGTTGTTCATGTTGCGGGGACGGCGCTGCCACCAGTTCTCGGTCAGGCGCACGTCGCAGAACTGCCAGATGGCGGCGCCGGCCACGGCCGGGTGATTGAGGTAGACCCGGAGGCACTCGTCCAGGCAGTCGGACTGGTACTCCTCGCTCCACTTGGCCTTGCAGGTCTGGCGGTTGCCGTAGATGGCTCCGCCCCCGAACTCGCTCAGGATGACCGGCTTGCCCTTGCCGCCTTTGCTCGCCTTGGCGTGGAGCCACTTGAGAACCCGCTTGAGACGGGGTTCCACGTCCTCCGGCCCGCCTCCGTACCAGGCGTCGTAGCGGTTCCAGCTGACGATGTCCACGTACCCCAGGCATCGGTCGCGATCGGCCTGGTTCGAGGCAAAGGTTACGGGCCGGCTGCGGTCGGCCTTCTTGATCAGGTCGAGCACGCGCTTGTGCTCCTTGGCGCCCTGGGCGCTCACCGAATCGCATTCGTTCAGGCACCCCCAGATCACGATGGACGGCCGGTTGTAGTGCCAGTCGATCATCTCCTCGGTGCTCGCCCTGATCTGCTCGCGAAACATCGGATGGTCGAAGGCGACGGTGCGCGCGTGAGACTCCTCCCACACATAGAAGCCCAGTTCGTCGCACAGGTCCAGGAAGCGGAGGTCGTTCGGGTAGTGGCAGGTGCGCACGAAGTTGCAGCCGAGGTCGCGCATGATGTCCAGGTCCGCGGCCATGGCCTCCACCGGCAGGGCGCAACCGAATTGCGGGTGGTCTTCGTGCCGGTTGTATCCGCGCAGCCGGATCGAACTGCCGTTCAGGAGGATCTTCTTGCCGCGTACCTCCACCTGGCGGAAACCGATGCGGTCGATCTGGTCGTCCACGATCGTTTTGCCGTCCAGGAGGTAGGCCGCGAGTTCGTAAAGTTGCGGGCGCTCGGCCGTCCAGGGCCGTACCTTGAGGCCCTTCACTACGCCTTTCACCGTGCGCGCGCCTCCGGCCTTGACCGTCACGCGGCCGAGACGCAAGGTCTCGTTCGCGATCGCGACTTCGACCTGCCGCCGCCCGTCTTCTGCAGACCAGTTGTGCAGGCGCATCGCGACCTCCAGGTCCCAGGTCTTGCCGCGGCGGACAGGCTTGGCATGCAGGCGGTCGATGTACACGGGCGGCACGTATTCGGCGACCACCGGGCGGGTGATGCCGCCATAGGTGTAGTAGTCGTTCTCGATGTGAAGGGCCGAGTGGTCGCCGAAGCTGTTGTCCACTTCGACCACCAGTTCGGCTTCGCCGGTCCGTTTGGCCGGCGCGACCACGTCCCACGGCGTGAAGGCGTCGTAGTGCTGCCCGATCTTCTTGCCGTCCAGGAAGACCGTGCCCGTGTGGCTCACCCCGCCGAACACGAGGCGCAGGGCCAGGCCCTCGCAGGTCTCGACCGAGCGCCGCAGCCAGGCTGTGCCGCGATAGGTCTCCAGGCCCGGCAGGCTCTCCCATGCCGAGGGGACCTGGATCGTGCGGTTGTAGGAGGTGGGCAGGCGTTTGCGGGTTCGCTTGTCGGTCGCGGTGATGAAGTCCCAGCGGCCGGCGAGCGACTCGCAGACGCGGACGTCGTGTTCGCGAAAAGTGCGCAGCATGGGGGGATCCTCCTGAGGGCGTCGCGTACGCGTGCGGGGCAGGGCGCGCCTGCGTGAAATCATCTCGCACGTAAGCCGGTGCGTCTGCCAGCCCGACGCCCGGCGATCTACCGCTGGTCCGTATCCTGGGGCACTACGTCGCCCGTCTCCAAATAGAACCGGAGCATCCGGTTCTTCATGGCGGCGAGCGCATCGGAGCAGGCAGGGTCATTTGCGCGGTTGACCGTCTCGCCCGGATC
>CAZBZG010000085.1:0-4055 GCA_964496245.1 uncultured Planctomycetaceae bacterium
GGTGCGCGGCGCATTTATCTGGGATGTGCGCCCCTTCAGCGACCGGGACAGCGTGCACCACATCGGATTCTCGCCCCTTCGGAAACCGGCAGCCGAGGAGAGGCCATGAACGCATCCAACGCATCGGACGAGGGCAATATCAGCAAGCGGCGGATCCACAACGCAGGCGTTCACGAGGACCTGTGCAGGGCGGGCCGTCTGGCCGATCGGCTGGCCGAGTTGGTCTATCGCCTGATCGACGATACCGAAGACCTGGCCTTCAAAGCGGCCCCGTCAGGCTCGGTTACGGCTGAAACCCAGGCCAAGCACAGGGCTCTGCGCGCGGTCAAGAAGGCGGACGACTTTTTGCAGAAGACAGCGGCCCAGGGGATCGACCCCGCTCGCGTGGTCATGCAGTTTTTGTCTGACGGCCGCGCTCATGTGACCCTGGGCGACGTTGAGTTGGGCATGCTGCCCCGCACGCCGGCCGTGCTGCTAGGCGTGTTGCGGGA
The DNA here is from genome assembly GCA_964496245.1 of uncultured Planctomycetaceae bacterium. GTDB lineage: Bacteria > Planctomycetota > SZUA-567 > SZUA-567 > SZUA-567 > CAZBZG01. The sequence continues at coordinate 492 of CAZBZG010000085.1, forward strand.
CGCGGCCGCGAGAGCGCAGGGCGCACAAGAGGCGTGGGTAGGCGAGGGCGACCTCAAGCGCCGCCTCCACCAGGCGACCGGCCGGCCGCAGTCAGCCAGGACCATCCAGCAGACGGTCTACCGCCTTCGCCAGGCGCTGCGGGAGGGAGGAAGCAATCCGTGGTTCATCGACCACCGGCCAGGTGCCTATCGGCTCATTCCGGCCGCGTGAGCACCAGAGCTGTCGAGACCCGCCGCGCCACAAGCGCAGGAGCTCGGCGTGGCAATGTGAGGAGACGACATGGCAGTGCTCTTTTCAAAGCAGCATTACGACACGTCAGCGCCCTTGTGGGCGGCGGTCGAGCTCGATGCTGAAGTCGGGGCCTATGCCCTGACCGGGGATGCCGAGAGACCGGTGCGCGCGCTCCGCGACCTCGCGACGGTCGACTGGCAGCAGACCGTCTGCCTCGTGCATCACGCGGCCGGGCAGAAGCAGCGCTGGGTCGTGTTGGCGGGCCGGTCAATTGCCCTGCGTCTCAACGGGATTTCGCACGACTGCATCCGCGTGCTCCGCGACCGCGACGAGCTGCGGCTGCGGGAGGCGGACATGCGGTTTTCGTGCGAGGTGCCCATGCGCGTGGTTCCCATGCCGGATCTGGGACGGGCCGTACCGTGTGCAAGATGCGGCCAGAGCATGGAGGCGGGAAGCCCGTCGGTGCGGTGCGCGTGCGGGGCCTATTTCCATCAGCAGGCGGAGATTCTACCCTGCTATGCATTTCCGACGGAGAGCGGCACCGCAGCCTGTCCGCTCTGCGGTCGGCCGACCACACTCGAGGCAGGCGGCCTGCGATGGGTGCCGGATGCGTGAAGGAGAGCAACGTGCCAGACAAGACGATCGAGGCAGGAAGGCACAGGCGTGTCGTGATCGTGGGGCTGGGCGCCATCGGCCGGCCGGTCGCCCGCTTGCTGGCGCGCACGCCGTGCGTGGGCGCGCTGGCGCTCGTGGACTTCGACATCTATGAACCCAAGAACACCCAGGATCAATTCGCCACGCAAGAGGAGATCGGTCAGACGAAGGTCGAGGCGACCGCCCGGGAGTGCCGGCGCATGCATCCCGGACTGGACATGGCCGGTCATGCCTGCATGGCCGAAGACATTCCGCTGGGGCTGTACCTGGATTCGGATCTCGTGATCGGCGCGCTCGACAACAATCTGGCGCGCATGCATCTCAACCAGATCTGCTTTCGGCTGGGCGTGGAGTACGTGGATGCGGCTGTGAATGCGTGGCCCGAAGCCGGTGGCCTGTTCGCGCGCGTGACCACGGTTCTGCCAAACGCTCAAGGGGAGGATGGGACAGCCTGCCTCCAGTGCGAATGGACAGAGAGCACGTACGACCGCCTCGAACAGCGTACCTCGTGCCTGGACGGACGCCTGCGCTCGCGGCCCACGCTGGCGCCCATGGCCCTCAGCAACCTGGCTGCGTCGTATGCGGCGTTGGAAGCGGGAAAGATCCTGGGCGGCCAGACCCAGGCGGTGGCGCGCGAAGTTTTGCTCGATGCGGCAAACCATACCTCCCGCGTGCTCATGGACCGGACAAAGCGTGCGGACTGCCGTTTCGCTCACGACCGGTGGGAAATCCAGCGGCTCAAAGGCGGGACGTCGTGCAGCTTTGGCCAGGTGCTGCGCCGGGCGGCAAGCGACCTGAGCTGTACCCATGCCGCACTCATGGGCCCGTTCGACCGGCGGCTCGTGTGCGAGCGCTGCGGGCGGACGGTTGAGACGATCCGCCTGCACGGACGTCCAGCGCCCGCATGCGACTGCTGTGGCGGGCGATGGGTGGGGGTGGGATTCTTTGCCGAGGACGAGGTGGACCAGATGTCCGCATGTGCATCTGCGGTTGTGGACCGCAGCCTCGAGGCGCTGGGCTTTGTCGCGCAGGACATTCTGACGGTTCGGTCGCCGCGCAGCGGGGCGGCCAGGCACTATCTGCTCACAGAGGAGGTGTGATGCGGTTTTATCAATGCGCCCGCTGCGTGCATAACTCTTTCGCCTGCAAAGAGGAAGGCCTCGGGTGCTCTGTGAGTGGGAGGCCGCCCGCACAGGGCGCTTGCCCGGACGGTAGACTGCGAATGGATCGGAGAAAGAGCCATGACCGATTGCCGCGAACAGATCTTCAGGTCCTGGGTCCAAACGAACGTGCACGCCGGCCTCGCACTGGCTGAGGCGTCCGACGTGCTGAGCCTCGTGCCCGTGCGTGCGACACGGCTGATTGCGCACTTCGACGGTCCGTGCCTGACGCGTGGGTCGGATGGCGCTGTAGAGGTGGTGCACGGATTCGACGTAGGCATCCGGCTGCCGCGCGGGTTCCTCGCCGATCCGCATGCGCACGAATCGAGCCAGCTCGTCTGCTACCTCGGACCCCACGACAACGTTTTCCATCCCAACATCCATGCGCACGCCATCTGCATGAATGTCGGCGGGCCGACCCATCTGCTGCCACGGCTTCTCCAGGCGGTTTGGGACCTCTTCCTGGGCGTGCACAGCAGTGCGGACCCGCTCGATGCAGATGCCGCCGTCTGGTATCGCGAGCATCCGGAGCGCTTTCCCTTGAGCCGAAAGCCCTTGAAGCGAAGACACCTGGAGATTCGCGTCGCACAGAAATCTCGATGAGGCAAAGGACGCAACGAGGAACGCCATGCATCAGCACGTGCACAGCATCCTGGCGGAACACGCCGCCGCAATCCAACAACGGCGGGCGAATCAATGGACCGTGCGGCTCGCCGGTCCCGAGCCCGTGACCGCTCAGGCGGATCTCGACGAGCAGTGGTTCACCCTGCGCGCATCAATGCCGCGCGAGCAATCCCGCGCGCCCACCCTGGAGAGGCTGTGCGCAATGACAAAGCTGAACGCCGACCTCCCCCCAGGTGTGCGCGTGCTCCAGCCATGCACGCAGGGCGGGATAAAGGTCTGGGGCGAGGCGCCCGCCGCCAAAGAGACGCTTGGTACGGAGATCCGCAACCTCTGCATCGGCCTGCAGACCGCGCTTGCATGCCTGCGCGGCACGGGAACGCCGGAATGCGCGCACCCCCACCGTCCGCGAACGGAACCGCGCAGCGCACCGGATCTCGAGAAGCTCTGCCGGGCGACGCGGTGGAAGGACGCTGCCGCGCGCGGGGACGGGGCATGGACGGTTCCCGTGTTCATGGGGCCGCGTGAGAGCTTCGCCCACCCGATCGTCGTGCGCGCGGAAGAGGACGGCGGGCTGCGGGTCTCCGTGGACCTGGTGGACTTGGACGCGCCAAAGGACGACCGCTGGGAGGCGGCGCTCAACCTGCTGCTCGGGGCACGCGTGCGATGGGTCCGGGTCGCGGCCGCTGATCGTGATGGCGATCTGCGGCTCCGATGCGAAGTCCGCTTGCCGGACGATTGTACGCCCCTGCGGTTGCAAAAGGCGTTTGACGGGCTGTCCTACGCTTGCATGGAAGTCGGGCTCGAGGCGCAGGTTGTCGCGCGCGGTGCCCGTATGGCCGGTTTGCTGTTGGAATGCTGGAACGGATGACGGGACGCATCAGGAAAAAAGGAGAT
>CAZBZG010000085.1:4065-8639 GCA_964496245.1 uncultured Planctomycetaceae bacterium
GCGGCCGAGCCGGAACTGCGTCACGGTCATCGAGATCGCGACGATCATCATCAGGAAAAAAGGAGATGTCATGGGTACACCTGTACAAGACGAAACCATGGAGATCGACGTGTCCACGATCAGCGGACTCGAGTTTACCGCAGAGTCGGTCCCGCGCACGGCGAGCTGGGGGGAGACCCTGCGAGCGATCCGCGCCACGGTCGATCTGCCCGAAGGGCCGGGGACAAGCTGGTCGGGACGGACCTCGGAAGGCCGGATCATCCAGGAGTACGAGATCAACGAGGAGGTCTTTCACAGTCAGCCCCGTGCCCGGGTCTCTCTCGAACCCGAGGTCTCGGCCGGACGGATGGGCTGAGCGGAGGGGCTGAGCGGAGGGGCGAGCTGCGGAGGGCTCTCATGCGCATCACCAGCGAATACGTCTGCGACCTGGCGTTTTTCCGCGAGGACGGCTCTGCGATCGGGCGCTTTCCCGCCGGGCCCGTGGACTGGACGCCCGCAACGGAAGTCGCGCGCTGGCTCGGGATCCAGGCAGGCGTCCTGGGGCTTTACGGCGAGGCGGTCTGCACAGCTGAGGTGCGGCCCGTCTTCAATGAGGATACCGGCGGGCCGCACGTGAACGCCTTTGAGGTGATCGCCTCCGATGGCAACGGACAGTACGCGCATCAGGTGCCCATCGCCTACCTCACCTCCCAGGCGCAGGCTGCGGCTGCCGAGCGCGTGGGCGAGGGCCTGCTGCAGGCGGGGGAAACCTTTCGTTATGGCGTTGGCGCGTACTTCACCGGCGGCGGCGAGCAGCCCAAGGACGGCGCAGGTGGCCTGCAGGTGGCTGAGGTCAAGGACCAGGCTCTCGTCGCCAGACCGGCGCGCCTGTCTGACCTGCGCGCACGCGCCACAGCCGCCGGACCGGATACAGCGGGCCTGCTTCCCGTCTGCATCGAGGAGGCCGTGCTGGCGTCGCTCGAGACCACGCTCGCGCGGGATCTCGAAAATGAGGCGGGGAGTTTCCTGCTGGGCCATATCTGTCGCGATCCGGACGGGCAGGGCCTCTTCGCCTATATCCAGGCCCAGGTGCCGGCCGAGCAGGGCAGGGCCTCCCCCGCCCGATTCACGTTCACCCCGGATACGTTCGCGCACGCGCTCCACATCATTGCGCTCCGCGGCGACCAGGAGTGCCTGCTCGGCTGGGCGCACAGCCATTTGCCCCTGGGCGATGGCGGCGGGGCGTTCCGCGGGCTCTCCCAGCAGGACCTGTGCCTGCATCGCCTGTGCTTCCCGCGCGCCTTTCAGGTGGCGCTACTCCTCAGCCGGTCGGCGGAGGGCAAGAACGGGCGGGTCTTCAGCCTCTTCGGCTCTACGCGGGACGGACAGATTGCCGAGCGCGGATTCGAACGCCTCACGGCCGCCACCGCGCCCGAAGCGAACGCTTCGCATTCCAGCCGGGAAAGGAACGTACATGTCCGTTGACATCGACAACGAAACCGTGCGTGCCATCGAACGAGAATTCCTTTGCAGCGATCAGGAAGGCGGCGGTGCAGAAGAGAAGGCCCGGGCCCTGGGCGCGATGTGCGCAAATCGGGTCGACCGGAAGCTTGCCGAGGACGTGCTGTGTCGCATGCTGCGGCGCTACCATGCGGCCCAGCGATCGTTGAAGGGACAGCGTCAGGCGACCGAGGCCCTCAAGACCAGGCTCCACGAACAGGAGAAGCTGCTTGGCGAGGCCCTCAAGGATCCCTGGCTCCTGGCGACCCTGATCGACGACGAGGTGGTCAAGACCGACAAGGGGCCCAAGATCCGGGTGGGCAACGGGAGCAGGGCGAGCCTGGTCAGCATCGCGCCCACTGTAGATCCCGCCAAGCTCCGCATGGGCGTCGAATGCTTCCTTTCGGCCCACGGCAATTGCATCCTGGGCGTGGGCCGGGACGTGCAACGCTACGGCCTGTCCGTGGGCATGGTAAAGCAGGCGCTCGAGAACGGACGGTTCCTCTTGGAACGGCGCGGGGAGAGCATTCCCGTGCGGCTCTCGCACGTGCTGTCCGATCGCGGTCTGAAGGACGGCGAGCAGGTCTGCTTTGACGAAGCCGGTGTCGTGCACGAGGTCCTGCCCGAGGATACGGCCGCCCGCTTCCTCGTGGAGGACGCGCCGGCCGAGACGTTCGACGACGTGGGCGGACAGGATGCGGCCGTGGCTGCGCTCAAGCGCGCGGTGGATCTGGGGGTCGCGCACGGGGAGACGGCGCGGCGGTTCCATTTGCAGCCACCCATGGGGATCCTGATGAAAGGCCCGCCCGGCTGCGGCAAATCTTTGCTCGCGCGGGCGTTCTGCAATTACCTCTCGACCAACGACGACATGGACGCCGGGTTTTCGCAAGTATCGGTCTCGTCTCTTCTTTCCATGTGGTACGCCGAGAGCGAAAAGAACATTCGCAATTACTTCGCAAGCTTCGCGAAGGAGGCCATGCGCCGGGATGTGTTGGTCAGCTGGTGGGATGAAATCGACAGCATGGGAAGCACGCGAAGCCACCATTTCGCGCGGGCCGGGGACCGGGGCCCCCTTCAGGCGCTCCTGCAGGGGCTCTCTGAGCTCCATGCGGATCCGCACCTTCAGGGACGCGTCTTCGTCCTGCTGGCCACGAACAAGCCCGAGAGCCTGGATCCGGCTCTCCTGCGGCAGGGCCGCATCGATTTGCAGGTAGACGTCGGCCGGCCGTCGACCCAGTCGGCAGCCCGGTCCGTGCTGGCGTGTCACATGCCCGCAGGCGTGCCCTATGCGCATGCCGACCTCGATCATGCCCGCAGCCGTGAATCGATTCTCGACGGCATGGTGGCCCAACTCCTCGCGCCCAACGGCGCCCTGCACGAAGTGGGCGAGGCGGTGTATGCGGACGGGGGACGCGAGACCGTCACGGGGGCGGCCATCGTTTCGGGCAGCCTGCTCGCAGAAGCGGCCAGGCGTGCCCGGGAGCACGCGTGCCTGCGCGTGGCCGAAGGCCGCACGCCCGCCGGGGTGACCCTGGAAGACGGGTTGGGCGGCTTGGAAGAGGCGCTGCGGGAGACGGTGAGTTGCCTGCGGCCCCACAACCTGCGCGATCACCTTGCATTGGGACGCGAGGGGCTGGAGGTCGTTGGGTTCGAGGCCCGGTTCCAGGAGTCGGCTGCATGCGCGCGGCAGTATGCGCTGGTCGAGCCGATGGAGGAGGTCTGAGCGTGAGCGCCAATCCGCCGACAGATGAAACCGCGGTTGACGCGGGATCGAAGACGGGGCCCACCATCATGGTCGCGCGCGAACCGCGCGAAAAGCCCGTGCCTGTCGTCGTGGGATCCGAGACCGAGTTCGGCAACGTGCTCGTGCGGGAGGGCCATGCGGAGGGCGACATGGCCGGCGCGGCCGAACGGCTCCTGCGCGAGGTGGACGGCGTGCCCGCGGTGCGCAACCAGGTTTCGAGTGCCGGCATGCATAGCATGGACTGGGGCCGGAGATTCACACGCGCAGGCATCTGCGCGTATGTCGATCAGATGCACTTCGAGATCGCCAGTGCGCCTACGTTGAGCGACTTCGTGGCCAGCTTCCACGCAGGACTCCGCGTGGCGCAGCAGGCGCTGCAGGCTGCAGGCACGGCACTCAGCGACGACGAGCACCTCGTTGTCGGGTGCGGCAATTCCGATTCCAACGGGTGTGCGTGGGCGGGCCACATGAACTTCTGCGTGAACGCATCCCTCCATGACGCATTGACGGGGGGGACCACGGACCTGCGCCGGTCGATCGAATTCATGAGCTACCTGGTGAGCTCCTGCGTGTGGAGCGGAGCCGGGAAGGTCGGCAGCGAGAACCGCACGCCTGGACCGCCGACGGGATTCCAGCTCGCCGCGCGGGCGGACTTCTTTGGCTGCCTCATGGGGCCCGGTACGACCCAGCCCGCGCGGGACCAGAGCTGCCGTCCGCTGATCAACACGCGCGACGAAGCCCACGCAGGGCGTCTCGCCTGGGGATCGGATCAGGTAATCTCCGGCGTCAAACGCCTGCATGTCATCCCGATGGACACGAATCTTTCGGATACCCCCAACTTCCTCAAGGCGCATGTAACGCAGGTAATCCTCCTGATGCAGATGTGCGGGGTGGCGCTGCCCGCTACCGTACTGGTGAGCGATGCCATTGCGGCCTGGGGCGCATTCAGCCGGGACCCTTCGTTGCGGGAAGCGCGCGTGCCTACGCTGGCCGGTGTTGCACGGAGCGGCCTCGAAATCCAGATGGAGATCTACGAGTGCGCGCGTCGGTTTGTGGAAGCGGGCCATGCAACCCCCTACGTACCGCGCGCGGCAGAGGCCATGAAGCGCCTCGGCGAGGTGCTCGAGGCGCTCGAGACGTGGGATCCAAACGAGCCGCAGGCCTCGGAATTGGCGAGGAGGCTCGACTGGCCGCTCAAGTACTGCCTTCTGGAGGAGGCGCGGGTGGAGCACGGGTTGACGTGGGAGAGCCCGGAGCTGCGCCTGCTCGACCAGCAGTACGCGAGCCTGGGGGAGGATTCGCTCTACTTCACTCTCCGGCCGCAACTCGTCTGTCTCGTGAGCGACACGGA
>CAZBZG010000085.1:8649-16145 GCA_964496245.1 uncultured Planctomycetaceae bacterium
GCCCCCCGAGGACGCGCGGGGCTGGCTTCTCGGGATGCTGCTGGATCGCATTCCGCGGGGCGCCATTCTGGGGTGCGGATGGGACCACGTGATCGTACGCGGACGAGCCAAGAACGGCGCCACGGGGCGATACGTGCTCGCGCTGCCGGATCCCGCATCCGGTACGCGCGCGGCGTGCGAGGCGATCCTGGCTGCGGAAACGCTCGAGTCCGCCCTGCGGCAACTGGGGTTGCGCAAGATCTCGCCGCCGGCCGTGCCGTTCGTTTCACCGGTTGGAACCGTCGGAACAGCCGCGTCCACGCCTGCGGCGTCGTACTACCCCCCGATTCCGTTGCAGGGAAACTGACCAAGGAGGACCCATCATGCCGGACCTTCAAAACCGCGAACACGACTCCGATCCGAGGCCGCACGGGCCTGACGGCGACGGTGCGCCCGATCTCGAGGGTCTGCGCCGCCTGCAGGCGCAGCATCAGTCCTGGCTCGACGCAGGCAAGAAGGCCATGGCCAAGGCGCTAGGGCCCGGCAGCGAGCAGGCGAACAAGATGCTCGCTGCCTATCGGCAGGGGGGCGGTCAGTAGAAACGTCCCGCGGAGGAGGCATATCCCATGACCGAGCATCAGCAGATCCTGGGCGTGGAGACCGAGTACGGCCTCGTGGGGACGGACACGTCCGGCGAGACGCTGGACCCCGAACTCTTGAGCAAACAGGTCATCGATCTCGCAAAGGAGCGCTTGGAGCACCTGCCCGACCTCTCCTCTTACGGGCTCTTTCTCACCAGCGGGATGCGCCTCTACCGGGACGGGCCGAACGGCGCGCTGGAAGTCGCCACGCCCGAGTGCCTGGATCCCTTCCAGGTGGCTGCGTACGTGCGTGCCGGTGATTTTCTGGTTCGAAAACTTGCCAGAGAGCGCGAGACATCCGTTTCCAGCACGGCCCGTGTGGTCGCCCTGCGCAACGCGGTCACGTATCCCGCGGGACAACCGGACGTGCTGCAACTCAGCCGCGACCGGCGTGAGGCGAGCACGCGGGGGCAGCACGAGTGTTACTCCATCCCGGGGGAGTTGAGCATTCGGGACCTGGCGTTGCCGCTTCTGAGCCACCTTGCGAGCCGTCCCTTGCTCACAGGGGAGGGGGGCTTCGATCCGACAGGACCGTTGCCCGTGTTCACCCGCAGCGCCAGGCTTGAACTCTTCGAAGCCGTAAGCGGGCACGAAAGCACTCAGCATCGGTCGATTTGGCATAGGAAGGACGAATCCCTGACCGACGGAACGACCAAACGGGTGCACCTCATCTGCGGTGGCACCTCGATCACGGACGCCACCCTCATCCTCAAGGTCGGGGCCACGGGGCTCGTGCTCGCCGCGGCCTGCCACGGCGTCAAACTTCCGCCGATGTGGCGGGTCAGCAAGCCGCTCGAGGCGCTGCATACGTGGCTCCGGAACCCGAGCGCGCGGGTGCGCTGCGGGCGGGGAGCGCGCGCATCTGCCGGCGAAGTCCAGGAGGCCTACATCGACTGCGTGGCCGCCCGGCCGGACGTTCTGCCCCCGTATGCGGACCGCATCTTCGCCCTGTGGCGCGCAACGCTCACACAGGTCCGCGAGGACCCCGGGGCCCTGCAGAACCGCCTGGATTGGCCTCTCAAGGAGTCCCTCTACCGCGCGTACGTGGAGAACGTCTCGACGTTCACCTGGAAGCAGGTCTGTGAGTTCAGCGACTTTCTCTCCGGCATCTGGTCGGCGCTCCAGTACCACTGCCCGGCGAGCTCGATTGCCCTGGACGAGCTGCTCGACAAGGAACGGAGCCCGTTTGCCAATCACATGGACTTCTTTGAACCCAGTCTCAAAGCGCGTGGGCTTACGTGGGAGCAGATCCGCGAGCTGTTGCGTCTGAAAGCCGAACTCTTTCTGCTCGATACGCGTTTCGGGGAACTGAGTTCCGAAGGCGTGGTCGCGCAGATGGAAGACGACTTCCGCATCGAACAGATGGTGCCGCGTAGCGAGATGCTGCACGCGGTGGACCATCCGCCCCGCGGGACGCGTGCCGAGCTGCGGGGCGCGCTCGTTCGTGAGCTCGCCAAGGAGCGGCGGACCTGTCTGGCCACGTGGACCACGGTCGTGGACCGGGCGCGCAAGCGGTTCGTGAATCTGAACGATCCCTTTGCCACCAATCGGGGATGGGAATCCATCGATGAGAATGTGTCCACCCGCGCGCTGAGAGGGCTTCCCAGCGAGCAGGCAGCCATGCTCGTGGAGATCATCGGAGACGGGGCTGAGCGGCGGCGCCGTTTGCGGGCCCAGCTCGAGCGGAACCGGAGGCGCAGCCCCCTGCACGTGGGCCTGCCCGTACGGATCCGCACCATGCCCATGGAGATCGGCGAGTCGACCAGCCGCACCGCCGTGATCCAACACGTGGGCGAGGACGAGGACGGTACGTATTACGAACTCGACATCGACGCGTCCGAAAACCGCCGTTACCGCTGGCGCCGCGACGAACTGCGACCGCTGCGCGCCAGCGAGGATGTGCCGTTCTAGGAGCGCGCAGAGGCACAGCTGTTGCTTAGAAGAACCAGTCCGTTGGCGGAACGGGGTCGTATACGAATCGCCTGCGCTGATGGTGAATGGATTGCTCGAGATGCTCGCCCAGCTCCGGAAGGTAGCCGGGGCTGGGGCGTGCCGCTGTGGCGTCTTCCGTGTCCTTGAGTTTCTCGGTCGCGCGCTCCACGGCTTTTGTGACGCGGCTGTCATCCCTCTTGCGCTGGTCTTCGGCGACCGCAGGGTGGTAGCCGGGTCGTGTCGCGTTTTGCAACCATCTCTCGAGTTCCTCTCGTTCCTCGATGGGCGGATCTTTCTGGAGGCGTTTTCGCACAGCTTTGATCGCGTCCTTGACTGCGACTTCGATTGCTTGGGATGGCGGTGCGGCGTCGAGTTCGCCGTCTGCGAGGCGGATCAGGTCGCTTGCCGAGATCTCGCGACCGGGATATTTGAGCAGCCACTCGAGATAGCGGAACCCGCGATCATCCGTGACGAATGTCTCCTTGCCATGGAAGACGATCCGGATGCCGTCGCCTTGCGGACGCCAGAGGTTGTGGCCGGACATGCTGGCATCGAACGGATCGGCCGGGGAGCGGGGAAGCATATCCATGCGCAGGATGTTGCGCTGGAGATGAATCTTGGTCTTGGGGTCGATGCGGGTGATGTCGAGGGGCACGGCGCCGAAGTACGTCCGGTCGTCCACGTCGCAGTTGTAGATGAGGCTCTCGGAATCGACGAGAGCGGCTGTGGCGTCCGTGGTGCGGCCTTCGGCGCGCAGATCCGCATTGATCAGGCGCACCTTGGAGAGATCGGCGTGATACAGGTTGCTGCTGCAGAGGATCGCGCGATTCAGGTCCGCTCGGACGAGGGAGGCCCGCGGGAGCTCAGCACCGGTGAGGTCGGCCTCGATGAGCAGGGCGTTTTCAAGGTTGGCGTGGTGGAGTTGGGCGCCCTTCAGGTTCGCGTTGATCAATACTGCGCCGCGCAGATCGGCCCAGCGCAGAAACCATCCCGTCATCGGCACATTGGGCAGGTAGACGAATGCGTCGGGATGGTTCCTGCGGTAGTCATTCCAATCCGTGAGGTCCTTGGCCTTCTTGCACGTCTCGAGCAGATCGCATTGCTGCGTGTCTGGCACGAGTTTCTTGAGCCACGCAGTCCAATCGGGTGGGGAGAGATCCAGCTTTCCTGCGAGTTCTGTGCGGAAGTCGATCTCCTGCTGACTCATTTGATACGATACGGGATACAAATTGGCCATGGCGGTCCCTTGCAAGGGTGTGCAAATGATCGAGCGCCAATGAATTGTCTTGAGTCTACATGACCGCTCACCAATGTGCAACTTGTTCCGTGTCAGGGCCGGCGGATTGCGGCTGGACAAGGGCTAGTCCAGCGCGTATAGTACAGACAGGGCGGGCGGTTTCGGCACGGGCCCGCTCCCATCCGGGAGACGCTCCATGGCCAAGATGACGCGGCGCGAGGCGTTGGGGTTCCTGGGCGGGCTGGGCGTCCAGCTCTACGGGCTCGACCTGCTCGCCGGCAGCTGCGGGGCGCCGCCGCCGGCCAAGAAGCAGCGCTGGAAGGCGGCCGAGAGCTTTCCGCCCCTGCCGCTCCCGGCCACACCGTTGCGACGCAGCGAGAAGAAACGCCCGCCCGCGCCGCCCACGCTGCTCGGCAAGCTCCAATACGGCAAGCTCGTGTCCGCCACGGACGCCAAGGGCCGGCGCTACACCTACCGCGACTGGACCACCGACCCGGGCGACGCCAAGAACCTCATGCGCCGGGCGAACGTCGAACTCGGCGTGCGCTACCGCAACGTGGAAACCGATTTCCGGAAGTTCTCCTTCAAGCCGCAGGAGATTCCGCTCCTCCTGCTCACCGGGCACGAGGGGTTCGCGTTCACCGACGAGCAGCGGCAGACCATCCGCCGCTTCGTGCACGACGGCGGTACGCTGATCGGCGATGCCTGCTGCGGCATGGAGCCCTACCGGGCGTCGTTCCTGAAGGAGATCCACCGCATCTTCCCGCAGCGGCGCATGAAGATCCTGCCCGGCGACCACCCCGTATACACGGCCTTCCACACCGTGGACAAGGTCGGATATCTGGACGAAGAGCGCGGCCGTTTCAGCGGCCCGCCGGTCCTCGAAGGCATCACCGTCGGCTGCAGGGAAGCAGTCTTCTTGAGCCAGTACGACCTGACCTGCGGGTGGGACGGGCATAAGCACGAACGCGGCAAGCGCGTCTGGCCGGCGTCCGACGCCCTGCGCCTGGGGGTCAACATGGTGGCCTATGCGCTCGCCACCTACCGCCTGGGGTTGTACCTGGCCACCACCGCGGTTTATCACGAGAAGGATGCGGCTGCAGCCGGCGACCTCGTGGTCGGACAGATCCTGCACGGCGGGGACTGGGATCCGAATCCCTCGAGCCTGGGGAACCTGGCCAAGCACTGCCTCAACCGCAGCACCCTGCAGCTGCGCTTCCGGCGGGAGGACGTGGACCTGAAGAAGGCGGCCGCACTCGAGCAGCCGCTGCTCTACATGACCGGCCACGACGAGTTCGCATTCTCCGCCAGCGAGATCGCACGCCTGCGGCGGTACCTCACCAGCGGCGGCGTGCTCTTCGCCGACGCCTGCTGCGGACGCTCGGCCTTTGACAAGGCGTTCCGCCGGGAACTCGCCAAGATCCTGCCCGACCACCCGCTCCGGCCGCTCGCACCTGATCACCAGCTCTTTCGCATGGTGGCCGATACCAGCCGCGTGGCCCCCACAGCCGCCCTGGCGGCCAAGCGGAAGGGCGCGGGCGCGCCGCCGCTCGCGCAGCCGGCCTTCGAGGGCGTGCATCTCGGAAGCGGCCTGGCGGTGGTCTACTCCTCGCTCGGCATCGGCTGCGGCTGGGAGGACGAAGCCTGCCCGTATTGCCTCGGCTACGCCCCCGCCTCTGCCCGGGATCTCGGCATGAACGTGCTCGCCTTCGCCATGACGCACTGATCGATGCGCTGCTTTCCTCACGGGAGGTGGCGCCGCGCACTGCAGGCGTACGTGTAGGGGCCGCGTGTGCCTGGGGGCGATTGTGCTCCTCACCAGAGCAAGGCCGGACGGACCAGACGCCACAAGGGAAAGTCGGAGGGACGCGCTCCTGCGCGTCCGCAACGCTTATCGTGGGCGGCGGTCCGGCAGGAGCCGGACCCTCCGAAGAACGTTCGGTTCGAGGTTCTTGAGCCTGCGCAGGCTCAAGAACCCATGGCGGGGCAGGGAACGGCGGCCGCAGGAGGCGCTTTCAGAGCTCCACGGGGCGATCCTGCGCAGCCGAGGTCTCGGCCGCGCAGATGAGGCGTGTGGCGAGCAGGCCGTCGTGGCCGGTGGTGGCGGGTGGCGCGCCGGAGGCGAGGCAGTCCACGAAGTGGGCGACGCTCGCCAGGGCGAAGCCGCTCGGGCGGCCCTGGATCCGGGGCAGCACGAAGACGTCCGGGCAGATGGCTTCGGGAATGCCCCGGCGTGTGGCCTGCGTGTACTTGCGGTAGGCACCGTGCTGGGCGAGATCGAGCTGGATCAGGCCTTCGGTCCCTGTGATGTCGCAACGGTGGTCGATGAGCGCAGGCGCGCTGTTGGGGAGGATCCAGCTGTTCTCCACCAGGGCGGTCGCGCCGTTCGCAAAGTCGACGAGCGTGAGATACATGTCGGCCGTGTCCACGCCCATGCCCTGCAGGACGCCTTCCTGCTTGCGGCAGGTGACCCGCACCGGGGTCTCGCCCACGAGCCAGCAGACCGTGTCCAGGCTGTGGCTGCCGAGAAACCAGAGCACGGAGGACCGGCCGGCCCAGGGGAGCATGTCGGTCGGCACGTGGATCGCGTCGCTCAGGCGCGTGTACACGTACCGGATCTCGCCGAGTTCCCCCTCGCGGATGGCCTTCCAGGCTTTGTAGACCGGCGGGTTCCAGCGGTTGTGCCAGTCGACCATGAGGCGCACGCCGGCGTGGTCGGCTGCTGCGAGGATCGCCTCGCACTCCTCCACTGTGGTGGCCAGCGGCTTCTCCACCAGCAGATGTACGCCGCGTCCGGCCGCCTGGCAGGCCACGGCCGTGTGCGCGTCGTCCGGGGTGGTCACGGACAGGCCGTCCAGCCGCTGATCGAGGAGGGCATCCAGGTCGTTGGAGGCGTGCGCCAAAGCGAAGTCCGCTGCGAAGTCCCGTGCCCGGTCGCCGTCCAGGTCGCAGATGCCTACGAGATCGACCGCCGGATGCTGGCGGTACGCCTCCGCATGCATGCGCCCCCAGGCGCCGGCGCCCACGATGCCTACGCGTACGGTTTTTCGTGTCATGGCGGTCTCCCGGCCTTCGGGCATCCTACAGCGCCCGTCTGGCAGGGTCAACCCCCTGTCTGCCCGGCCGCGGTCCCTCGAGCCGCAACATCCCCAAAAACAGTTGCCGGCCGCCCGGGAAACTGATAGGGTATGTGAGGTGTGTGCGCTATGGGGCTCACAGGCGTACGTGACATACTGTTCAATGGTTTGGGACCAGAGAGGAGGAGGTCGATGTCGGCGAAAAAGAAGTCGCAAAAGGGGGAACGGCCCGATCTCTCCGGTTTGCCGCGAGGGGCCTTCGCTCACTCGGAAGACCGCCGTTCGCTGCGCGGTCTGCGGTCGGTCCCCGGGGTCCAATGGGCCACCCGCCAGCTCACCAAGCGGTCGTACGAAAAGATCGTGCGGTTGTCTCTGACCGCCAAGGCGGTCAAGGCGGGACCGAAGTCGTTCGCGCCTGTGCACGCCATCCAGGCTGAGGCCTGCCGCATCCTGGACGTTCCTGCCCCGGATCTCTACGTCTGCCAGAGCGCGGAGGCTGTGGCGCGCACCACCGGCCCCGACGTGCCGGTGACCGTCGTGTCTTCGGGCCTGCTGGATCTCCTCGATGAAGACGAACTCTTTGCCGCGCTCGCCCACCAGGCGAGCCACATCCACTGCGAGCATCTGCCC
>CAZBZG010000086.1:0-16116 GCA_964496245.1 uncultured Planctomycetaceae bacterium
GGTCGCCGAGCGCAGCCGACGCCGCCGAGATTGACGGGCCTGCGGACAGGCTCTAGACCACGCCCACCACGGGCTCGCCGAGCGCTTCGGCCGGGCCGGCGCCGGAGGCCCGCTCTTCCCGTCCACGCCCTTCGGGGGCGTGCGCGCGCCCGACCGGCCGGCGGTAACAAGCCACGCACGTGCAGAAGTAAGGAATGCCATAGAAGAAGTTGACCGTGCCGTCGAGCGGATCCACGATCCATCGGTACGCGTCCGCGCCCTGCGTGGACCCGCTCTCCTCGGCCAGGAGGGCATGGGCCGGGTGGGCGGTCCGGATCTCGTCACGGATCGCGTCTTCGCAGAGCCGGTCGACCTCGAGCTTGATGTCGTTGCGCTTGGTCGCATCCACCTTGAGCAGCGTGCCGTAGTGCTCCCGCTGGATGCGCCCGGCTGCCAGGGCTGCGCGCACGGCAGTGGTCTGCATGTGTTGTCCTCTTGCAAGGGCGGTCAACAGCTGCCGCTGGCGGGCAGTCCGGTCAACCTTGAGCATAGAGCACAGCGAGCGGATGTCCAGGAGGAACAACCCTGCAGAAAAACGATTGCGCCTCCTCTTGAGACCGCTTATACTCGTTCGCTGCGGATACAGTGACGTCATGGGGATCTCGGGTTTCTGGGGATTTTGGCTGAACCTTCGCCTCCCCCGAGGCGTCTATACCCTCGGTGGGGTGTGCCCGGCTCCAGGGGACATGGGGCGGACACGCCGTATCCTATGGCCTGCAAAGAGATACAGAAGGGAGGGCACAACCATGGCCGGTTCACAGAACACGCGACCCCCCAGTGGCGAACGCCGCGTCACCCGGAGCCGACCGCGTTCCCAGGGCGGAGGGCTCTTTCAGGCCGCGCTCAAGGGCGGACTGGTAGCCGGGTGCGTGGTCGTCATGTATCTCGCCTACAATCACTACAAGAAGGTGTCCGAACACAACGAGCGGGTGCGCGCCCAGAACGAGGAGGTCCGGCGGAAGAACGCCCAGGGGGAAGGCCAATACGAGTACGAACAGGGCAACGCCTATGTGCGCGACCGTGACGGCAATCTCAAGGAGAAGGCGCAACCGGCCATCGGCGAGACCGCCAAAGCGCCAGACGGTGCGCCCCGCGGTTCGGCCGACCCCAGCGAGCAATTCGAGCAATTCATGGCCGACGGAGACAAGCACTTCTACGAGGCGGCCTTCGAGCAGGCGGCCGCGTCTTACGCCAAGGCTGCGACGTTTCCGGCGCCCGCCGATCGCGTCAACCGAATCTCCGAAGCGGCCAAGGCGTGTCGGGTGTTTGCCGACTTGACCGAGGGCGTCAAGCCGTCGGTGGAGGCCAAGGCCGACAACCTTTACCTCATCAAGCTGAAAGGCACGGGCGCCGAGATTCGGGCCAAGGTGACCAACCGCAACGCCACCACGGTCTGGTACATCAAGGACAACATCCGGGGGCAGCTGCCCCGGGAGAACATCGCGTCCATGACACCGGTCGAACAGGAAGACCGCGACCGCGAGATGCGGGAGAAGCTCGAGGACATCCGCTCCAAGGCCTTTGCCGAGAAGGACAGTCTCTCCTTCTACCTGGCGGCCATGCAGGCGCTCGAGTTCGATTTCCGGAAAGATGCAGCCAAGCTCCTGCAGAAGGCCTGGTCCGTCGATCAGGACGCCGGGCGCAATCTGGCCGACACGGTCCGCGCCTACGAGGCGGCCAAGATGTTCAAGATCGGGGCCTGGTACTACAGCGTGGGCGTGCCCCAGCGCGGGGAGAAGAAGTTCAACGAACTCATCGCCATGTACCCCGACACGCAGGCGGCCGAAGAAGCGCGCCGGACCATGGAGGAACTTCGGCGCAGGCAGGAATTGGTCTACATCAACCAACAGCGCATCAAAAAGATGCAGGAGCGCGAAGCCCGCAAGCGCCGCGAGAGCGATCTGGCGCGCGCGCGTGCCGAGACGTCATCCAAGCCGGAGAGCCCGGAGGAGCACGGCAAGGAGCTTCTCGACCTCGCCCGCGACAGCGGCGGGGACGTCACGGGCAAGGATATGGAGACCATCCGGAAGGCCAACGCTGCGTTTGCCGAAGGCGTGGATGCGTACAACAAGGGCATGAGCGTGGCGAGCGCCCGCGAGAGCAACCGTCACTACAAGCACGCGGAGAAGAAGCTGACCGAGGCCGTGGGCCTCTACAACAAGGCCCTGGCCAAGGATCCCAACAACCAGGACATCCAGAAGCGCGCGCAGAGCGCGCAGTCCAAACTCTACTGGTCCAAGAAGAGCCAGCGCGTCGGCATGTAGCCTCTTCCATGCAGCGCTGCCTTCGGAGTGGACACTGGTTTCCAAAGCCACGCCATACCGCGCCACGATACCGACCCCGATAACTAGAGGTCGGAAGACAAAGACTGTGATGTGCGGAGTGAGATCCCTCAGCCACTGTTCGGGTTCGTGGCCGGGCTCTCGTGGAAGTTCAGGTACCGGTAGATCGCATCGCGGTGCGGGGTGATGTGCGTGCGGAACATCTCCTGGTAGGCGGCCGGGCCGGGCAGCTTGCCGAGACGCGCGACCACGGCCGCGAGTTCGGCGCTGCCGAGATACACCTGGGCGCCCTGGCCCATGCGGTTGTCGAAGTTTCGGGTGCTCGTGGAGAAGACCGTGGCCTTGTCCTCCACGCGCGCCTGATTCCCCATGCAGAGCGAGCAGCCCGGGATCTCCACGCGCGCGCCGGCTTTTTCGAACATTTCGAGCACGCCCTCTCGGGCCAGCTGGTCGCGGTCCATGCGTGTGGGCGGTGCGATCCAGAGACGCTTCACGCCGAGTTTCCCGCCCGCATCGGCCAGGATCCGCGCAGCCGCACGGAAGTGGCCGATGTTGGTCATGCACGAGCCGATGAAGACTTCGTCTACAGCCGTCCCCTCCACGTGCGAGAGCGGCCAGACCCTGTCGGGGAGATTCGGGCAGGCGAGGACGGGTTCGGTGATGTCGGCGAGATCGATGTCCAGGGTGGCGGCGAATTCGGCCTTCTCGTCCCGCGCGAGGAACCCGGGACTCTCGAGCCACTCTTCGGCCTCTGAAATCCGCCGGTGCAGGGCCGCAGCCGCGCCGTAGCCGTCGTCGATGAGTTGCTGCAGCAAAGCCACGTTGCTCTTCATGTACTGGGCCACCGAGTCCAGGCCCAGCGCGATGGTGGCAGCCGCTGCGGACCGTTCGGCTGACGCGCAGGTGAGTTCGAAGGCCTGCTCCACCGTGAGGTCGGCCAGGCCCTCCATCTCCAGGATGCGGCTGTTGAAGACGTTCTTCGGGCCCTCGCCCGGCCGGTCGACCAGACCCTGCTCGATGCCGGCCAGGGGGATCGCATTGACCAGGTCCCGCAGCGTGACGCCTTCGCGGAACGCGCCGGTCATCCGCACGAGCACGCTCTCCGGCACATCCAGGGGCATGCATCCGAACGCCGCCGCAAAGGCCACCAAGCCGGAGCCGGCCGGGAAGGAGATGCCCAGCGGGAAGCGCGTGTGGCTGTCCCCCCCCGTGCCCACAGTGTCCGGTAGGATCAGCCGGTTCAGCCACGAATGGATGATGCCGTCGCCCGGCTCGAGCGCCACGCCGCCCCGTTCCACGAAGAAGCCCGGGAGCGTGCGGTGCATCTCCTCGTCCTTCTCCTTGGGGTAGGCGGCCGTGTGACAGAAGCTTTGCATGGTCAGTCCGGCCTGGAACGAGAGGCACGCGAGTTCCACCAGCTCGTCGCGCGTCATGGGCCCGGTGGTGTCCTGGCTGCCCACCGTGGTCATGGCGGGCTCGCAGGTTTCGCCAGGCAGCACCCCGTCCCGGCCGCACGCCCGGCCGATCAGCTTCTGCGCCAGGGTATAGCCCTGGTCGGCACGGCGGGCCACAGCGGGCGGGCGGACGAAGACCGTGCTCGCCTCCTGGCCGAGGACATCCCGCGCCTGGTCGGTGAGTTTGCGGCCGATGATCAGGGCCAGCCGTCCGCCCGCGCGGTATTCGTCGGCCAGGGTTTTGGGCGAGAGCTCGAAGCGCGCGAGCACCTTGCCCTTCTGATCGAGGAGTTCGCCGTCGGCCGGCCGCAGCGTGACGACCCGGCCAGTCCGCAGCTTGTCCACGTCGCAGCGGATGGGCAGCCCCCCGGAGTCCTCAAAGGTGTTGAAGAAGATGGGTGCGATGGCCTCGGCCAGCACCACCCCGCCTTGCCGTTTGTTCGGCACGTGGGGGATGTCGTGGCCGATGTGCCAGATGAGCGAATTGGTCGCCGACTTGCGGCTCGATCCCGTCCCCAGGGTATGGGCCACAAAGGCCACTTCGTGTCCGGCGCTGCGGTACTGCCGGATTTTGTCGATGCCCTCGGGAAAGCGGCTCTCGCCCATGCTCAAGGCGTGCAGCGGGATGTCCGGCCGGGTCGAGGCGTGGCCTGCCGGCGAGAGATCGTCCGTGTTGACCTCGCCCTTGACCATGTAGACCTTGAAGGTCAGGCTCTCGGGCAGACCCGGGCGGGCGTGGAACCATTCGGCTTCGGCCCAGCTCTCCAGCACCTGCCGGGCGAAGCGATTGCCACGCTTCATGAGTTTGACCACGGTGTCGAAGTTCTCGGACACGAGGATGCTGTGCTTGAGCTGGCGGGTCGCGATGGGCGCCAGGCGGATGTCATCGAGCAGTGAGACCAGGGGCGGCACGTTGTATCCGCCCCGCATGGTCCCCAGGAGTTCGACCGCCCGCTCGGGCTCCAGAAGCGGCGAGCGGCGATGCTGGAGCGCAACGGCGACCAGGAAATCGGCCTTGATCTTGGCCGCGGGATCCACGCCCGGCGGGACGCGGTGCGCCAATAGATCGAGTGCGGCTGTTGCGCCTTCGGGGCCGGGCGCCTCCAGCTCCTGGCACACCTCTTCGGTCTGCGCAGCCGTCAGCGGCAGAGGCGGGATTCCCAGACGCGTACGTTCGACAACATGCTGTTCGTATTCGCTGTTCACGGTCCGGCTCCTCCACGGGTCGGGGCGCATTCCTCCATGGCGGTATCTTCGTGTTCGTACGCCGGCACGCAGACGCACAAAAACACCAGCCGGTCGGGACCCGGATTCGCAACCTGATGGCACGTGCCCGGTGGGATCAGAATCGCATCGCCCGGCCGGATCTCGGCCTCCTCGTCTTCCAGGCGGATGCGGCCCGCGCCAGCGAGCACGTAGTAGATCTCCTCGGTGCGGGGGTGGCGGTGCGCCTCGGTCGTCTTGTTGGGCGGCACCGTGGCTTCAGCCAGGCTGCTCCGCTGGCAGGCCGAATTGCGGTAAGCCATCAGTTCCCGGATCTCGGAGCCATCCTTGGTGACGAACGGCTCGCAGCATTGCCGATGGATAATCTCCATGAGAACAGACCTTTCGCTCCGGCCACTATACCGCTGCCCGCGCACCTCCATCAATAGAAAAACACGGCGCAACCGCAGCTTCGGCCGCCATGCGGCGGCTGCACCGCCGGGTCCGAGCACAGTGTAGGAGCATCGGTCCTGCGGGCCCTGTGTACGCGTTCGGTATTTCCGAATGCGGGCGGTTGACAGGGTTTGAGAGCGGGGCTATAAGAAACGGCATCCGACGCCGGTGCATCGAGTCTCCATCCGCTTGCAGCAGGGATCGACCTCTATGAGCAAATTCGGCTACGAACTCCGAGTCGACCACGACAGCTTCGAGGCGCGAATCGTGGCGGTCGATGCCAATCCGCAGGCCATCACCGACCAGGAGACATTGAAGGACTTGCTCCGGGAGAACAAGGTCTTCGCCGGCATCGACGAAGACGCGATTCACAACGCCTTTCTGCGCCTGGGCGATTTCGACGAGCCCGGCGAGACCATCGTCATCGCACGGGGGAAGCCTCCGCAGCACGGCAAGAACGGCGACATCGAGTTCCAGGTGGATGTCAGCGGCCAGGCCGCCTACCGCGGGGCGGACGCGGGCGATGGCTCGGTGGACTTCCACGAAGCCACCACCGTGACCTCCGTCGCCCCCGGCGACACCCTCGCCGAGATCCTCCCGCCGACGACGGGCGAGGACGGCTTCAGTCTGGCGGGCAAGACCTTGTCCGCCCGCAACGGGAAGGCATTCGCCATCCGTCTCGGTGAAGGCGTAGAGCTGAGCGCGGACGAGCGGTTCTGCAAGGCGACCCGGGAGGGGCGGCCGATCTACGCGAGCGGTACGCTCATGGTGAGCCCGATCTTCGAAGTGCCCGGAGACGTCGACTACAATACCGGGAACGTCAACTTCAAGGGACACGTGATCGTCCGCGGCAACGTCCAGGACGACTTCGCCATCGACGCCAATTCGGTGACCATCGCCGGCACGGTGGGGGCCGCCGTGATCCGCTCCCGCGGACCGCTGCAGATTCAGGGCGGCGTCAACGGACACGACAAGGCCGATATCACGGCCGAAGGCGATACACGCTGCAAATACGTCAACCAGGCCAAGCTCACGGTGCACGGTTCTCTGGTGGTGGACCGCGAGATCGTGAACTCCCGGATCTGGTGCGGCGGGACCGTGCGGGCGGCCAAAATACTCGGCGGAGAATGCCTCGCTCTCGGCGGCATCGAAGCGGGCATCCTCGGATCGGACATGGGCGTGAACACGGTCCTGGAACCGGGGGCCGACTTCCAGGTCCGGAAGATCGACGTCCAGCTGGATGCGATCTCCGAAAAACTCGAAGCCCTCCTGCGACCGGTCGAGCCCTTCCTGAACGATCGCGCCCGCTACAACACGCTGCCCGAAGAACGCAAGGCCGAGTTCCGCAAAGCCTACGAAGGCTTTCAGAAGCTCAAGGACGCCTACGGCGCGCTCCTGCAAAAGCGCGCCGAGCGCGTGGCGGCCACGGCCCAGGATGCCCAGAAGCAGGTGATCGTGCGCCAGCTTGTGCACCCGGACGTCTTCGTGCGCACCGACCTCTGTATGCGTCAGTTCAAGAAACAGCTCAAGGGCCCCCTGGCGCTCATCGAGGACGTGGACATGTCGACGATCCGGCCCGCCCGCTACGTCCCGGGCGAAGGGATCCAAGAGCCGGCCGAAGGCAAGGAGGAGCCCTGAGCGCGGTCCGTCCGTTGGCCGGCATGGGAGCGGGACGCCGATACAGGAAGCGACACGCATCATGGCCAAGCGTTATACCGAGCAGGAACTCGATCAGATCGAGCGCGACTTCCGCGCACTCGTCTCGCAGGAAGACCGGATCCACCTCGTGATCGACGAGTCCCTCACGCGGCGGAAGGCCTTGGTCAACGCCCTCAAGAAAGCTGGGTGTACGAAGGTCGAGGAAGCGCAGGACGGGATGGAGGCGCTCGACAAGCTCAAGAACACCTCCGGACGCGTGGTGCCGATCGTGGAACTCAACAATTCCGTGATGGACGGCATCCAGTTCATGAAGCACTTCCGGTCCCTGGAGGCCTTTGCCGACTGCCCCGTGATCCTCACGAGCGGGGAGACCCGAAAGGAGCGCATCGTCGCCGCCATCAAGGCCGGCGCCACGGCCTTCCTCAAGAGGCCCTTCCAACCCGACGCGCTGATCGAGAAGCTGAAGGGACTGGACGCGCTCTAGGGATCTGTCGACTTTGTCTCTGTGATCTGCCGCCGGAGTCGCCCTCAGAAATCAGAGGGCGGACTCGCGTTCCGCTCCCCATCGGACCGCCGGATCTCGCGGGTCACCCGGCGCTCTTCCAAGAGATGCGCCGCACTCCGTAGAGCCTCGTGCTTCTCCAGCGCCGCGAGATGGGCGCTCACCTGACTCTCCACGTCGGAGAATTCCACCCCCATGCGCGTGCGATCCCCGGCTTCCGCTACCGCCCACCGCACAATCCCCTTCAACCCCAGCGGATTGTTGAAGGCCGGGACCAAGAGCTGGACGGCCACCGGTTCGCCCTTGGCAAAGGCGCCCGCCACGAGACACTGGAGACCGCCGGCCGAGAGATCGACGACCGTCCCGGCCTGGGTCGCGGCGCGGCGCAGGAGCATGGCGGCCATGCCCATCTTGCGCACGCGCACATAGCATCTCGCCACTTCGAAGCGCACGGCCCGCCGCTGGCTGCGCTGGCCCACGCGGGCGCTCTGTTCGAACTTCTTCTTCTCCCGTTCCCGTCGTTGGGCTGCTGTCTGCTGCTCGGCCTGGATGCGCTGTTCGCACGCCGGGCAGAGGCTCTGCGCGTCCTGATGGCTGGTCGTGTACGCCTGCCCGCAGGAGCGGCAGAGATGGCTCGTGGGGCTTCGATCGGTCTTCCGCCCCGTCTCCACCCCGCAGTTCGCGCAGAACGTTTCGTGCGCTTCGAGCTCGTAACCGCAATTCGGACAATGCATTGAGCGGCTCCCGCATCGGGCCGTGATGCCAGGCTACTCGCTCGCCTGCGCCTCGGCCCACGCCGGCCACGCCTCTGCGTCAGGACCCGGGTCGCTGCCGAAGATCGCCTGGAGCGCCTGACGTGCGGCCTGCCGCAGGGCGGGGCGCGGGTCCCGGCCAGCAGCCAGGAGCTCTTCAGTCCCCCGGCGTTCGCCGATCTTCCCCAGCGCCTCGGCCGCGGAACAGGCGAGTTCGAGGTCCTCGGCGTGTACGGCCGAACCCAACGCGCGGATGGCGCGGGACGCGCGGACGCGTCCCGCAGCCCGCGCAGCAGCGATGCGATAGGCGGTCTCTCCTGATTCGAGGTCGTCGATCAGTGCCCACACAGCGCCCGGCACCTGCATGCGGTCCAGCAATACGGCTGCTTCGGCGCGCACGCGCGGATGTTCATCCTGCAAGAGCAGGCGCAGCACGCCGGTCACGCCGGGCCGTTCCATCTTGCCGAAGGCCCGCACAGCCTCCAGCCGCACCACCCAGGAGACATCGCGCGTCGCCTTGCCCAACGCCTTCAGGGCTGCTGGATCCCGCAGGTCGCCGAGGATTTCCACGGCCCGCACGCGCAGAGGTTGTGAAGCCTCCTCCAGGAAGGCGGCAATGCGGGGCAGGGTGCGGCCGTAGCCCAAGCCGTACAGCGCGGCAATGGTTTCCAGTTGGACACGCTTGTCCGCGTGTTCCGCGAGCGGCAGGAGCTTCTCGCCGCCGGTCACCGGCCGTATGCGCGCCACAGCACGGCAGACCGTCGCGAGCACGGCAGGCGCAGTCTCCTCGTCCAGGCGTGCGAGCAGCGCCGAGGCCGCGGACTTCTCTCCCGACAGGCCCAGGACCCGGGCCGCGGCTTGGCGCACGTCCGGGCTCTGGTGCGCAAGCCCGTCGCGCAGGAGCGCCTCCAGCGTCGCCGGGAGCGCAGGGGCCTCCTCCCGTCCATACATGCGGTGGACCGCCTCGCAGGCGCTGGCTGCGATCAGGGAGCGTGCTTCGCCCGCCCGGGCCGCCTCTGCGATCTTTTCCGGGAGGCGGCTGGCCACGCGTTCGCCGAGCGCGTCAGGAGCAAAGGAGGCGTAGAGCTTGACGAGAGCCTGGCGGGCATGCCCGCCCGCCAGAAAGTCCTCGCTCAGCGCTGTCTCCACAAGGGGCGCTTCGGCCCGCGGATCCCCGAGTTCTCCGAGCAGGATGGCGGCGGTCTGGCGGTGGATCGACCGTTCGCTCTGAAGCCTGCCGAGGAGGAGCGGCAGGGCCGCACGGGGATCGGCCAGGAGCAGCTCGGCCGCGCGTTCGCGCTCGCGCCGGTGGGCTTGCAGATCCGCGGCCTGATCGAAGAGGCGGCCGGCACGCGTCTTTCGGAGCGCCTCACCAGCGGACACGCGCGACATCCCCCCCGCCCACAGCATACCCACCGCAGCCAGGACGAGGATTTCCCGGACCGGCTGACGCGTCGCGTGTCTCATGAAGATGTCCCGACCTGCTACGAAGAGAACGCCCAACTCTACGTGCAGAAACGGAGCGTCACTCGTTTATCGGGGCCTCGCCGGGCTCGACCGGAGCCTCTTCAGCTGGCAATTCCGCGGCTGCCGTGGGCATCGGTTCGGCAGCAGCGCTTGCTCCCTTGCCCGCGCGGCTGCGGAGACGCGTGGCCTTGCCGATGCGGTCCCGCAGAAAGTAGAGCTTGGCGCGCCGCGTCCGGCCGTGCTGCCGGACCACGACCTTCTCGATCCGCGGGCCGTGGGTCGGAAAGACGCGTTCTACGCCCTCGCCCTGCACCAGCCGGCGGACCGTGAAGCTTTCGTTGACACCGCCGCCGCGGCGGGCGATGACGGTCCCCGTGAAGACCTGGACGCGCTCCTTCTCTCCCTCGACGATGCGCACGTGCACGTCTACCGTGTCGCCCACGTCGAAATCGTCGACGCGGTCCTTCTCGTGCTCCCGGTTGAGTTCCTGGATGATGGGGTGCATGGCCCCGCTCCTGCTGTTCGTCTTCGTGTGCGGCAACCCGTCTCTACGGATGCCGAACTCGCAACTATACCACGGTTTGCGGAAGAGTCAACAGCCGAGTCTCGGGGTTTTTGCGGCAGCCGCAGACCCCGTGGAGAGGCGATTCAGGGACCTGCGCGGCGCGGTGGCGGCTCCAGCATACCCTCGGCCACGCAACACACGCCGCTGGCCTCCCGCGCCTCGAGCACCCGCAGGAGCCGCCAGACCCCGAACGCATTGAGCGCGATCACCAGAAGGATGAACGGCACGAGCCAATGCCGGGAAAGGCCGTGGGCGCGCGTCCACCCGGGCCGCAGATGCTCGATCAGCGGCTGGACGATCAGAAGGAGACACAATCCGTAGAAGAGGAAGCTGAACGGATGAAAGACCCAGGCCGCTGCCAACTCCCCGTGACTGATCGCGCAGAACGCACGGGTCATGCCGCAGCCCGGGCACGGCAGCCCGGTGAAGCGCTTGAACCAGCAGACCGTGACCCCGGGCAGCCCGGCCGGGGCGAAGAGAAGACTCCCTGCCAGGATGGCGGCTCCCAGCAGGGAGAGCACATATCGTTCAAAGAGACGCTTCATGCGGCTGACCCGGTCCCCCTGGTGCGTGGACACATCGATTTCCCCGGGTCCCCTGTCCACGCCGAAGCGGACACGAGTCTGCCACCGCACTCCCCTCTCTCCATACCCGTCCGAGGGGAGGCCCGGCCCACCGCGCTCAATCCGTTCAGGCCTGGAACGCGGCCTTCACGTCTTCGTTCAGCAGCACCACCAGCGACCAGATGCCGAACGGCAGCCCGAGCACGCAACAGGGACTGACGCAGGGGATCATGGCGATGATGGAAGCCGCCAGCGCCATGTTGTAGCTCTCGAGCCTCCGCATCTTCATGGCGCCCATGATGATCACGACACCGAAGATGAGTCCGAGGATGCCGGCTACGATGCCGACGCCGCCGGACATCATCTGAGCAACGCCCTCATCGCCCCCCGTGGAAGCGCCCATGCCCACGCCCAGCACGTTCATGATCAACCCCAGGAGCTGGAGCGCCATGCCGATACCGGCCATGACCATCAGGGCGATGGCCGGCGGATTGACCTTCTGCGCCGCCTCTCCCGATGGCGGAGGGCCACCCGCTTCGGGCATCGGTGCCACGCCGCTGTTCGGATCGTCCACTGCCATAGTCTGTCCCCCTTTTCTCACGTCCGGTCGATATCTTCGTACTCGCCTTTGCAGCGACCCCGGGTCGCCGCGCCTCATGCTATCCTGCCCATTCCTGCCGTCAACATGAATCTTCCGGATTCGCCGGGTCGTCCAACCGATCGGGACGGAGCGCCCGCGTCCGGGCTTCCGCCTGGGCCTGCCGCCAGGCCGCGATGCGCGCGTGGTCACCGCTGCGCAGCACCTCGGGCACAACACAGCCGCGGAAATCGGCCGGCTGCGTGTACTGCGGGTAATCCAGAAGCGGGCCGTTGAACGACTCGTGCTCCAGGCTCTCGGGGCTGCCGAGGACGCCGGGGAGCAGGCGGGCCACCGCCTCCACCACGACCATGGCCGGGAGTTCGCCTCCGCTCAGTACATAGTCACCGATCGAGATCACCTCGGGCTGGAGAATGTCGAAGATCCGCTGGTCGAATCCCTCGTACCGGCCGCAGACCAGGATGAGCCGCGGTTCCGCGGCGAGCGCTTCGGCCTTGGGCTGGTCGAAGCGCTCCCCTTCCGGGCTCAGGAAGAGGAGGCGTCCGGGCGCGGTGTCCTCGGCGCGCACGGCCTCCACCGCGTCCACCACGGGCTGGCAGCGCATGACCATGCCCGGCCCGCCGCCAAAGGGCTTGTCGTCCACCTTGCGGTGTTTGTCGTGGCTGTAGGCCCGGATATCGTGGGGATGGACCGCGAGGCAGCTCTTCTGCTGCGCGATCTTGAGCATGCTCTCGCCCAGCACGGCATCGAACATCTGCGGGAAGAGGCTGAGGATGTCGACGCGCATCGGGCGGCCTTCAGCGACTTGTGGCACAGACACGCCTGTCTGTGCGCGCGCCGGAATGGCCCCAGACAGAAGCGTCTGGGCTACACGCGAACTGAGCGTTCAGCCGTTCCTATTTCAGCCGTTCCTATTTCTCGGCCTTCTTCTCGGCCCGCGTCTTGGAGTTGGCGGTGCGGCCCTTGGCGCGCTTCTTGGTCTTCCGCTGCTTCTGCTTCTCGGCGCGCTTGGCAGCCGTGCGCTTCTTGGGCTTGGTGGGCTTGCGGCGCTTGGGCGTCCAGAGATCGCTCGAGAGGCCCGCGCCCTTGAGCAGACTGGCCAGGGTCTCCGAAGGCTTGGCCCCTTGCTCGAGCCAGTACCGGGCCCGTTCGGCATCGAGCCGCACGCGCTCCTTCTTGCTCTCCGGATCGTAGAACCCCAATTGTTCGACCGGTTTTCCGTCGCGCCGCGTGCGCTTGTCGAAGACCCCGATGTGATAGAACGGGACGTGGCGCCGGCCGGCGCGCGTCAGACGAATCACGACTGCCAATTCACTTCCTCCTTTTTCGTTTGCGCTTCTGCTTCTCGCGCTTGCGCCTCTTTGCCTTGACCCGCTGCTGGGCTTTCTGCTGGGCCTTGGACCCCTGCTTCTTGGAGCCGAAAAGCGGCCCGCCTCCGCCGACTCCCGGCAGACCGCCGCTCATGAGATTGCCGAGCGCGTCCATGCCGCCGCCCTTGAGCATACCGTGCTTTCCCATCTTGCCAACTATTTTTCGCATTTCTCCGAACTGCTTGAGCAGCCCGGCGACGTCCCGGGGTGCGGTGCCGCTGCCCTTGGCGATGCGGTTGCGGCGCGTATCGCTGATGATCTCCGGATGCTGACGCTCGTCCGGGGTCATGGACTGCATTATGGCTTCGATCCGTCCAAACGCCTTGTCGTCCAGGTCCAGCTGCCCCAGCTGTTGACCCACGCCGGGCAGCATCCCGAGCACGTCCTTCATGCCCCCCATCTTGCGCACCTGGCCCATCTGGGTCT
Organism: uncultured Planctomycetaceae bacterium; assembly: GCA_964496245.1. Taxonomy (GTDB): domain Bacteria; phylum Planctomycetota; class SZUA-567; order SZUA-567; family SZUA-567; genus CAZBZG01. The sequence continues at coordinate 13,334 of CAZBZG010000086.1, forward strand.
GGAAGTCTTCGAGCGTAAACGCGTTGTCGAGCAGCTTCTGCTGCATCTCGGCGGCCTGCTTCTCGTCCACCACCGACTGGGCCTTCTCCACGAGCGAGACCACGTCGCCCATGCCCAGGATCCGTCCGGCCATCCGGTCGGGATGGAACTCCTCGAGCGCGTCGAGCTTCTCGCCCACGGTCACGTACTTGATGGGCACGCCCGTGACCTGCCGGAGCGAGAGGGCCGATCCGCCGCGCGCGTCCGAGTCGAGCTTGGTCATGATGGCGCCCGTGAGGGGCAGGCGCTTCTTGAACTCGGCGGCCGTGTCCACCGCGCTCTGGCCGATCATGGCGTCGCAGACGAAGAGAATCTCGTGCGGCTGGGTCTGGCTGACGATGGTCTCGAGCTGGAACATCAGCGCCTCGTCCACGTGCAGCCGCCCGGCCGTATCCAGGATCAGGGTGTCCGCGCCCTGGAGCTTGGCCACTTCCAGCGCCTGCGTGCAGATCTGCACCGGATCCGAACCGTCGCCCGTGTGCACCGGCACGCCCACCTGCTCGCCCAGCACTTTGAGCTGTTCCACGGCCGCCGGCCGCTGCACGTCCGCGGCCACGAACATGGGCCGGTGGTTCTCCTCCTGCCAGCGGCGCGCGAGCTTGGCCGCGGTGGTCGTCTTGCCGCAGCCCTGCAGGCCGCAGAGCATGACCACGGTGGGCTCGCCCCATTGCCACCGGATGCCCTCGCGTTCGCCGCCCAAGAGCTGCACGAGCTCGTCGTGCACGATCTTGATGAACTGTTCGCCGGGGTCGACGGCCTGCAGTACCCGCTCGCCCATGGCCTGTTCGCGTACGTGCGCCACGAACTCGCGGGTTACGTTGACGTTGACGTCCGCCTCCAGCAGAGCCACGCGCACCTCGCGCACGGCCTCCTGGACGTTGCCCTCCGAGATGCGGGCCTTGCCAGCGATCCGGCGGAACGCATTGTTCAGACTGTCGGTGATGGATTCGAACATGGGCCTGACGCAAACAGGCGGAACCCGGGGGTTCCGCAGGCTTCATGGACAACGGGCAAGGGAAGACGCGGACGGCGCGGTCAACCGCCCCGCGCGCCATCCTCCTCCCACTGCGCGCACTCGCACAGAAACAAAATGGACTCGGCGTCCGTCTCGTCGATCGTCTCTTCGGACGTGATCGTCTCGCGATTCTTGGGATGGAGGCGCGGCACCACGCCTTCCTGCTTGACACTCTCCCAACGGGTCCCGCCCGCGTGCCGCGCCAGCACCCAGTAGGTGCCGCTGGCGGCCCCGTCCTCCACTGTGTGAAAGACGAGCAGGCGGCCGCTCCCCTCTTCCGCTTCCAGGGTGACCACTTTGTGGACGCCCTGCACGTTGGAGTCGAAGTCGGGCATTACCTCTCTCCTTGCTCGACGGCCGTTCGCGCGACCACGACGCGCGCCACCCCCGCGTGATCCGCGAGCGTCCGCTCCGGCACCAGCCCTTGGGCCCGGTCCACGAGGGCCTGCACATCCTCGGCCTGGCCAGCGCCCACCTCCAGGAGCAGCGCACCTCCCGGATTTAACCACGTTTCGGCCTCGGCTGCAACACGCTGGTGGAATTCGAATCCGTCTGCCCCGCTGAAGACCGCCACCGCCGGCTCGTAGTCGCGCACCTCGGGCCAGACCTCGGGATCGCCCTCGGCGACATACGGCGGATTGCAGAGGATCAGGTCGAACGTGTCGCCCGGCATGCAAGCGGCAAAGAGATCGCCTTCGCGCAGCTCCACACGGTCGGCCACCCCCGCGTCCTCGGCATTCGTCCGCGCGACCGCGAGCGTCTCCGGATCGATGTCGGTCGCTACGACCGTGGCGCCCGGGCAGAGCGCGGCCACGCTGACACCGATGCACCCCGAACCGGTCCCGAGATCGAGCACGCGGGCGGGGGCCGAGCCACGCGCGGCGCCCGGATCCACGGCCTCTCCGCCCGGCCCGGCGGCCTCCTCCTCGGCCGGCGCTTCGGAGCCGCTCTCCTCCACGGCCAGGTCCGGCGGCCCGGCCGTTCGGCCTTCGATCCAGCGCACCGCCTCCTCCACCAGGATCTCGGTCTCCGGCCGCGGCGCGAGCACGGCCGGGGTGACGCGGAAACGAATGCCCATGAAGTCGCGGTAGCCGAGGATGTGGCTGACCGGTTCGCGCGCGGCCCGGCGGCGGACGAACGCCCGATAGGCGTCCACTTCCGCGGAGGTGAGCGGACGCTCGAAGCCGGTGTAGAGCTCGATCCGATTGGCCAGGCCGAGCACGTGGCAGAGGAGCAGCTCGGCGTCGAGCCGCGCCGAATCGATCCCCTTGTCCGCGAAGAAGGCCGCCGTCGTCTTCACGAGTGGCAACGGGGTCCAGGTTTTGGCTGTCATGATTGCCCACCCTTGCGGTTCCGGTTCTTTCCCCTCACGCCTCCGCGAGATCCTGCTGCTTGCCGTACTCCACGAGCGCCTCGATCAGCTTGTCCATGTCGCCTGCGATGATTTCGTTGAGGGGAAAGCTCCGGCCGAGCCGGTGGTCGGTGCAGCGGTCCTGCGGAAAATTGTAGGTGCGCACCCGCTCGGACCGGTCGCCGCTTCCGGTCTGGCCCCGCCGCTCGGCCGCGCGCTTGGCCTCCTCTTCGCGTTGCTTGATTTCATACAGGCGGCTGCGCAGCACCCGCAGCGCCTTGCGCTGCTTCGCCTTGCTGGCGGCGGGGAACATCGGGTCGAGGTAGACCACGTCAGGCTGATCGCCCGACGAGGACGAGGCGGCCAACTCTGCCAGCA
>CAZBZG010000087.1:0-9403 GCA_964496245.1 uncultured Planctomycetaceae bacterium
GGTGCGGCGCAGGACCACGCAGGGCACGATCACCGCGCCCGTGGCCAGGGCGAACCGCGCCGGTCCCTGCGGAAAGCGGCAGGGACGGCCGAAGAACTCGACCTCGATCCCCTGCTCGGTCGGGTCCCGGTCGCCCAAGATGCCCACGAGCTCGTTCCGCTCCAGGGCCCGCATGACCTGGCGGGGCGCGCTATGCATGTCGATCACGTTCACGCCCATGCTCTCCCGCTCGCGCAGGAAGAGGTTGTTCACGCGCCCGTACCGATGCATGGCCACCACCACGTTCACGGAGTGGCCGCAGACCTGGCGCATGGCGGCCGCGCCCAGCTCCCAGTTGGAGAGGTGCGCCGAGAGCAGGATCACGCCCTTGCCCTTGGCGAGGGCCGCGTCCATGTGTTCGCGGCCGCGAATGGCCACGTGCTTCTCGAAGAAGGCCTTGTCGAACGAGCGGAACCGGAAGAACTCGGTCAAGTACTTGCCGAAGTTCCGGAAGACCCAGCGCGCCTCATAGGTGATGCGCTCTTCGGTCGCCTCCGGCAGGACCTGACGCAGGTTGGCGTGCACGGCCCGGCGTCCCTGGGGATCGAACACGAAGTAGTTCAGGTCGGCCACGCGCAGCGCAATCCAGTAGAGGAAGCGGCCGGGCAACCCGTGGCAGAGCGTGACCACAAGCGAAAACAAGAGGTAACGGACGTAGTCGCGCATGATGCTTCCCCGGCGTCCGTCGATTTAACGACCGTATCGCGGAGATCGACCGCTGCAAACGCGCGACAGCCTTACCCGCCACCGCGCGTGCATCCAACCTACCGATTCGCTCCCCGTGCGGCAACTGGAAAATGGCGCATTCCGCAAGACACTGCCGCGCGCTTTTCTGTTGCCTCGCCTCTGGCTCTCTGCTACAACAGCGCCTGCAGACCCCAACGGAGATGGTTTGATGGACCCCCGCGGGCATCCTGGACTCGTGCTGGCCCTTCTGGCCGTATCCGCCGCCGCGCCCCTGCGCGCCGGCGATGCCGACCCGCTCCGCGAGCGTCTCAAGGGCGCGCGCGGCACGACCGAAGAGCGCGAGCGCTTCAAGAAGCGGTTCGAAACCCGTTGCGTCATCGGCTGCAGCAAGGGCGGATCCGCGTTTCTCCTGGATTCGTTTGTCCCCGTGCATCTCTGGATCAAGAACAACACCAAGTACATCTTCGAGGGCACCCTCCGCTGCCGCGTCCAGGACCGGCGCCGGCAGCACACCTACAACGCCACCTACGAGACGCCCGTCATCCTGGCCGGGCGCGGCTCGGCCAAGCACATCATGCTCCACGTCTACGCACCGGACGCGGCCCTCGGCGCTGTGCTCGGCGCCGGCGCCCGCGGAGGGTCCTTCCGGGTCGGCCTGTACGGCCCGGCCGGCCTCCCCTTCAATCTCGAAGCACCCGCCACCTACAACCTCCAGCGCAAGAGCCCGGTAGGCACCGGCGACGAACTGCTGCACCGCGAACTCGTCCTGATCCTCTCCCAACACCTGCGCCAGCTCCCGCAAAACCGGCCCATCCAGGGACGCACCGTCAAGCGCACCTGCGTGTCGGCCGACGTCGAGTACCTGCCCCGCCGGTGGATCGGCTACACCGGCGTGCACGCGGTGGTCTGGGAGGGGATCGATCTCTCCCGCATGGAGCACCACGCGCGCAGCGCCCTGCGCGACTACGTCACGGCCGGCGGCCACCTGGTGATTGCGGTGGGCGAACACAGAAGCCGCCTGCTGCAGAGCGCTTTCCTCAAGCGCCTGCTGCCGTGCCACATCGGGCCGCAGGAACGCTGCGACCTCGGACGGAGCCTGCTGGGCGCAGAGGGGCGCCCGCCGGCGGTCGTCACGCGCCTGACGCCGGAAGAGGGTGCACGCGTGATCCGCCGCGACCGAGACGGCACCGGTCTGCCCCTCGTCGTCCGGCAGGACCTGGGCGCGGGCACCGTGACGGTCGTCGCCTTCTCCCTCGCCTCCAGCTTCTGCAGCAAGCGGACGTCCCTCACGCCAGACGCGCGCCAATCCGAAGCCGCCGTCTGGGACCGCTGGCGGAAATGGATCGACCCGGTGCTCAGCCCGCCGGTCAACCTGCTGCAAGCCCAGACCGGCCAGATGCTCCGGCAGACGGGCTACCGGTACCTCAAGCAGAGCGCGACCAAGCGCATTCCGAGCCATCAGAGCATCTTCGCCTTCCTCGTCGTTTACCTGCTGGTGCTCGTGCCCCTGACCTACATGATCTTCCGCGGGTGGCAGCGGCTCGAGCTGGCGTGGACCACCACACCGCTCGTCGCGCTGCTCTTCTTTGCCGGGAGCTACTGGGTCGCATTCCGGCATCTGGAGAAGAACCTCTCCATCACCAATTTTACGATCGCGCGCTTCGACCCCAGCGGGGTGGGCGGCGACCTCACCCTGAGCCTCCTCCACAACCCTCCGAACTACGCGACCTACGACCTCACCTTCGCGGACCCCGGCCGGGTCCCGCTCTACCTCCGCGCCGACAGCCTGCCGGGCGAGACCGACGACAAGCGCTTCGATCACACCTTCAGCGAGATCCCCGACCACGAAATCCGGCTCAACGGGTTCTGGGTCGGCTTCAACGACAAACGCGTGATGGAATCGAGCGGATCGGTCCGCCTGGGCCAGGGGCTCCGCGCGCGCGTCTCGGCCGGGACGCCTTTGCGCGACCAGCGACCCCGCGTCTTCGGGTCGGTCGACAATCGCACGGGCCTGTACCTCTCGGACATCGCCCTCGTCTGGGGCACCCGCGGCATCGTCCTGGCGCCCGTACCGCCGGAGGACGCCGTACCGCTGCAGGCGGACGCTGACGAACAGCCGCTCGCGATCCGCAAACTCGTGGAACGCCTCTGCGGCCGCGCCAGCCCCGAGCCGACCCTGCCCCCGCTCGTGCTTTGCGGGCTCGACATGCTCGTCCGGGGCGCGAACCGGCCCCATCTGGTGGGCCTCGCCAGCGTCGACCCGGTCACCTGGCAGGTCGCGGGCAAGGAAGCCCCCAGCAACGGGCTGACGCTCTTCGCCGTGCCCTGCAGCGGCCCCTTGACCGAACCCATCGAGTTCGCCGCTCCGTCCGACAGGAGGGATGCCTACGGGGGCCTATTGCTCCCGCGGCCCACGAACTGGTAGACGATCGTACACCCGCGCCCGCTGGCGCACGCCGGAAGGGCGTCGCCGCGCCGCCGTGGCGACGGCAAGAGGAAACCGAAACATGCTGACCGTGGAGAACTTCACCAAGTGCTACGACGAGTTCGTGGCCGTGGACAACCTCTCCTTTTCGATCGAGGAAGGCGACATCTTCGGCTTCATCGGGCCCAACGGCGCGGGCAAGACCACCACGATCCGCTTTCTGGCCACCCTCCTCACCCCCACCCGCGGCACGGCCATCATCAATGGATACGACGTGGTGCGCCAGCCCGAACAGGTCAAGCGGTCGGTGGGGTACATGCCGGACGAATACGGCGTGTACGACGGCATGCGCGTCTGGGAGTTTTTGGACTTCTTCGGCGCCGCCTACGGCATCTCCCGCAAGGAGCGGCGGTCCGTCATCAACGACATCCTGGTCCTCCTCGACCTGCAGTACAAGCGCGACTCCATGGTCAACTCCCTCTCGCGCGGCATGCGCCAGCGCCTCTGCCTGGCCAAGACGCTCGTCCACGATCCCCCCGTGCTCGTCCTGGACGAGCCGGCCTCGGGGCTCGACCCTCGCGCACGCATCGAGATCAAGGAGCTGCTCAAGGAACTGCGCGACATGGGCAAAACCATCCTGATCTCGAGCCACATCCTCTCGGAGCTCGCCGACTGCTGCAACACGGTCGGCATCATCGAACGGGGCAAGCTGCTGGCCGCGGGCAACGTACGGCACATCATGGAGGAGCTGCGGGAAGCCGTGGCCGTGGAGATGGAAGTGGTGGGGGGCGCGGAGAAGGCCGAGGCCGTGCTCCGGGAGAACGGGTACGTCCGCGACCTCATGGCGAGCGAACGCACCTTCACCTTCGAGTTCAGCGGACGCCGCCTCGATCTCGCGGCGCTGCACGCGCAGCTCCACGCGGCGGGCGTGCAGATCCTCTGGTTCAAGGAGCTCGAGACGAGCCTCGAAGACGTGTTCATGCGCATCACCAAGGGCGAGGTGACGTGATTCGGTCCGGCCTCTGCCGCTGCAGTGGATGACGCCATGCGATTCGAAAATCCCGTGCTCAACCGCGAACTGATCGAGAACCTGCGCGACCCGCGCGCGTTCTGGCTCCAGGCGCTGTTCGTGGCCTCGCTCGGCGCCGTGGTCCTGATCGCCTGGCCCTCGGAAGTCCAGATCCTCGGGCAGGAGGAGCGTGCGGCTCAGATCTACGACACCTTCGCCCGCGGCCAGCTCGTGCTCCTGGCGCTCGTGGCGCCCGTGCTCTCGGCGCCCGGGATCGCCAGCGAACGCGAGCGCAAGAGCCTCGACCTGCTGCTCACGAGCCCCCTCCGGCCCTGGCACATCGTGTGGGGCAAACTCCTGAGCGCGGTCCTCTACCTCATGCTGCTCGTCGTCTCGAGCCTGCCCATCTTCTCCTGCTGCCTGTTCCTGGGGGGGATCGGACCGCGCGAGATCCTGGCCACGTTTCTCTTGCTCTTCACCGGCGCCTTCCTCTGCGGCGTGGTGGGCCTCACGGCCGGGGCAGCCATGGGCCGCGTGCGCAGCGCGCTGTCGGTCAGTTACGTGATCATCCTGCCCGCGATCCTCATCCTGGTCTTCGCCAACCCCATGCGCGACCTCGCCGCTTCAATCGTGCTCAGCTCGCTCGGCGCCCTTCTGGCCGCGGCGCTGATCTTCTGGGTCCAGCGGCGGTTGCGCAGGCCCTTCGATACCGCGCCCAAAGCGGCCGACGAAGAACGGACCGACGAACAGATCGGGCTGGTGCTGGACCGGCGCCGCTTCCCCGACAACCTGCTCTCCCCACGCGCCTCGGGCGAGCCTCTGGACGAGCGGGTCAACCCGGTCTACCTGCGCGAGCTCCACTACGAGCTCTTCGGGCGGGGCACGCTCCTCGTGCGGCTGCTCTTGCAGGTGAGCCTGGTGGCGGCCCTGCCCTTCTTCGTGGCCGCGCTGGCCGCGCGTGGGCTCTGGATCTACACGTTCTACATGCTCGTCTTCGTGATGCTGATCGCGCCCAGTCTGACGGCCGGGGTGTTCACGCAGGAGCGGGAGCGATCCACCTTCGACCTGCTCCTCACCACCGGCCTCGACGCCGAGCGCATTCTGAACGGCAAGCTCCTGGTGAATCTGCGCAACGTCGGCCTCCTCGTCGCGTTCCTCTTTCCGTTCATGGCGCTGTTCTGGGGACTCGGCCTGGTGTCCCGCGACCTGACCCCCCTGCCCCAGGGCGTCACCTGGCTGCACCTGACCGTCGGATCCGTGCTGGTCGTGGTATCCACCGGCGTGTTCGTGGTGCTGCTGACCGCGTTCCTGAGCATGATCTGCCGCACGACCCTGCGCAGCATGGTGCTGACCTATCTCGCGCTGGGGCTCCTGTTCATCGTCCCCGTGGTGACCTACACGGTGCTGACGCGTCTCGGAAACGTCCCGCTCGACCAGGCCAAGTGGGTGGGCCTCGTCAGTCCCTTCTACACCGTGGCAATGCTCGAGGAGTCCAACTTCCTTCTCCTGCCGGCCGGCACGTCCAGCCAACAGCTCTTCCTGTATCTGAGTTTCGCCGTGTGCGGAAGTGGGCTCCTCTTCCTGGCTCTGCGGAAGCTGTTCGCGCCTTTCTGCCAGTTCCGGCACGACCGGGGGCTGTGAGGGCCCACCACGGCTGTGGCAAGGCAACGGCTGGCTGTCGGGTGGCATGCCCTCCCCGCGGAAGACGGGGGGCTTCAGGCACTGCCACTGCTATGGAGTTCATCATACAGAGCTTCCACGGCCCGGGCGTGGGCGGAGGCCGTGTATCGCTCGAGCACGATCTGCCGGCCCCGCTGGCCGCGCAGGCGCATATGCTCCGGGTGCTGCACGTGGTCCAGCACGGCTGCGGCCATGCCCTCCACGTCGCCGGCCGCAACCAGCACCCCCCCGCCGTCGGCGAGCAGTTCGCGCGGACCGCCTGCGTTCACCGCGACCACGGGCGTGGCGCAGGCCATGGCCTCCATGACGGCGCGGCCGAACGGCTCGTCCGGCGTCGGGTGAACCAGAACGCTCGCGCCTGCGATCAGATCAGCAAGCGCCTCGCGGCCGACCCGCTCCTTCCACGTGAGCGCGTGGTGCAGCCCCAGGTCCCGCGCGAGCTCCATGAGATGCGCGATGTAGCCGGGCTGGTCGCCGAACACGTCCCCGCCCACGATGACCCCCTGAAGCGTGGCGTCACGCGCCCGCACCTCGGCGAGACACTCCAGGAACCGGTCGTGCCGCTTCCAGGGCACCATGTGCCCGATCATGAGCAGGTACGGCGCCTCCCCCCCCTGGGCCCGGCCGGGGCGGAACAGGTCCGGGTCCACGCCGTTGGGAATGCGCCGCACGCGGGGCCCGATCCGTTGCCGCGCCACAGCGGCCACGGCCTCAGAGGCCGCGATCGCCATGGCCACGGTCGACCGAAGGCGCCAGGCCGCGAGCCGGGGCAGTCGCAGGTCGCGCAGATGGCAGAGCACGGGCGCGCCCCCTGCCTGCAATGCGGCCGTGGCCGAATTGGCGTGGATGAGATCGATGGATCGGTCGGCCACGCACGCGGCGCAGGCGCGGCGGCTCTGGGTGAGGCCGCGCCACGCGTCAGCCAGCCGGAAGGGATTCCACATGCGCTTCAGCCGCCGGAGCGGGAGCCGGACGCACGGCACGCCCAAGGCTTCGGCGCGGCCGGGCAGATCCTCGTGCGTTTGAGGGCTCCCCCCCCTCTCCGCGCCAGGAGCGCCGGCCGCCGTGACCGATGGCGGGCAGGCCAGGACGGGATCGACCCGATCCCGGTCGAGGTGCCTAAGCAGGGTGAGCAGGCTCTCCTCGGCCCCGCCCACCCGCGCAGTGGCTGACAAGTACAGAACGCGAACCATGAGCCGTCCGTGTGCGCGCCGGGATCAGCCGGCCGATACAGCCTCGGCTTCCGGCGCCTCCTCGCCCTCCTGCGAGCCGTACTCCTGCGTGAACCGGAGACTGTACTTGTTGCTCACGCCGGGCTCGTCCTGGGTCACGCCGTAGATCGTATCGGTCATGCTCATGGTGCGCTTGGCATGGGAGATCAGGATGAACTGGGTCTCTTCGCTGAACTCCTGGACCGCGTTCATGAACCGGTCGATGTTCGATTCGTCCAAGGGACCGTCCACCTCGTCCAGAATGCAGAACGGACTCGGCTTGGACTGGAAAATGGCGAACAGCAGCGCCACGGCGCACAGGGCCTTCTCCCCGCCCGAGAGCACGGCGATGCTCTTGGGCTCCTTGCCCGGCGGACGGGCGAGGATCTCGATCCCGGCTTCCAACCGATCGACGCCTTCCAGGCCCTCGATCTCCTCGAGGATCAGATCCCCGCGTCCGCCGCCGAAGAGCTTGCGGAACATTTCCTGGAAGTTCTCGCGTACGCGCTCGAAGGTCTCGTCGAAACGGCGGGTGCATTCCTGGTTCAACCGCTCGATCACGTCGTTCAGGTCGGACTCGGCGGAGAGCAGGTCCTCCCGCTCGCTCTTGAGGAACTCGGCCCGCGCCTCCATCTCGGCCTGCTCCTCGATGGCGAACAGATTGACCGGACCGATTCGCTCGATCTTGCCCGCCGTCTCCTCGACGCCCGCGGTCAATTCCTCGTCGGTCATGGGCGGCAGGGGTTCGCCGTCCGCATCCAGGAACGCCTCCTCCTCGGCGCGCGCGGCCAGATCCGTCACCTCCACCTCGTCCCGCGCCTTGGCCTCGATCCCCTCGCGCTTGAGCCGGACCTCGCTCTCCCGGAGCTTCATCTGGTTCTGGGCCTCTGCGACCTCGTTCAGCCGCTTCTGGATCGCCCGCTCCTCCTGCCGCGCTTCGTCCAAACGTTCGCGCAGGGCCGTCATCCTCTGCCGCAGATCCGCACCGCCCCGCTGCAAGGCGTCTCGTTCCTTCACGCCTTCGGCCTCCTGAACGCGCAGCGCTTCCTGCCGCTCCGCGAGCGAGGTGCGTTCGATTTCGGCCTTGGCGAGCAGCTCCTCGCGTTCGGCCAGCGCAACTTCCCGCTCGCGCTTGTCCGTTGCGAGATCCGCAGCGCGCTGCTCGAGCTGCTGGATGCGGCTCTCGAGCTGCGCTCGCTTCTCCCGCGCGGCCGCCAGGGCTTCGGCTGCGGCTTCCATGGCCGACCGGGCTGCCCGCGCCGCCTCGGCCGATCCCGCGAGGCGCGATTCGAGCCCCTCCCCCTCCTGATCGAGCTCCGCTTCGCGGCCCCGCAGCTCGTCCCGCCGGGCGGTCGCCTTTGCGAGCGCTCCTGCCACCCGCTCGGATTCGGCTGCCAAGGAGGCCTGCTCGGTGCGGAGTCGCTCCTGCTCGCTCCTGCTGAGGGCGAGGCTCTCCCGCAGGTCCTGCTCGGTCGACCGCAGCCGGGCGACCTCGGCCTCTCGCACGGCCAACTGCTCCTGCACGGCCCTCTGGCGGCCCGCAGCCTGCCTGCGATGGAGATCCGCCGTCTCGATCCGCCGCGCCAGCTCGTCCCGCTCCCTGGCGAGTCGCTCCATCTCCGCACGGCGCGTGATGAGTCCCGTCCGGCTGCTGCCGCCGGCGCCGCCGGACACAGAGCCGTCAGGATCGAGCACCTCGCCGCCCAGCGTGACCACGCGCAGCTCCCGCGCCGCGCCATCGGCGAACGCACGCGCGTGCTCCCGGGTCTCCACGACCATGACCCCGGCCAGCAGCGCCTCGGCAACCGGCGCAACCGCGGCATCGAATCCCACGAGATCCACGGCCTCGCCGACCACGCCGGGCCACCCCTGGAACCGGTTTCCAACGCGGAACCGCGGGCGGATGCGATCCAGCGGCAGCAACCGGGCTCGGCCCGCTTCCTTCTGCAGCAGGTACTCCAGGCAGGCCTCGGCGGACGCGGCTGTGGGTACGACCAGATCCTGCGCCCGGTCGCCGAGCACGGCCTCCACGGCCACAGCCACGGACGCCGGCACGTCCAGCAGATCCGCCACCTGCCCCTGCACCGCCGCGCAGACCGGATCCCCTTGGCGCCGGGCCGTGAGAAGCGCCTTGACGCCCGCGCTGCTCCCCGCGAAGTTCTTGTGCAGATCCTCGAGCGTGGACAAACGCGAACTCTTGGCCGAGTGCTCGGCATGCAGACGGCCGAGCTGCTGCGTCTGCGCGTCGGCTTCCCGCTGAAAGGCATCGAAACGCTGGTGCGCATGGGCGATCGCGCGGTCCAGCTCGGCGATCCGGCTGGAGACGCTTTCAGCTTCCCGGCCCTGCTCTTC
>CAZBZG010000087.1:9413-12071 GCA_964496245.1 uncultured Planctomycetaceae bacterium
GAGCGCCTGTCGTCGTTCGCTCAAACGGTCGGCCTGTTCCTGATTGGTCTCGGCTTCGCTCTCCACCCGCACGCGGTCCTGCTGCACCCGGCTTCGACGGTCGTTCAGCTCAAGGATCTCCGCACGCAACCGGTTCGCAGCCTCTTCGGCCTCGCGCAGGGCCTCCTGGTGGCCGGCCCGCTCAACTTCCCGCGCCCGCAAGGCGGCCTCGAAGCGGGCCAACGCCTCGCCTTCGCCCTCCAGATCGGCCGCGATGCGCGCTTCTTCGGCCCCGACCGCCTGGAGCCGCTCGCGCAGCGAGCCAGCCTGGGTACGCGCCTGTTCCCGCTCGCGATCGAGGGAGACCAGGCGCTCGTGCACACCCGAGAGCTCGGCCTGCGTCCGGCCGAGCTTCTCCTGTACGGCCAGCGCCTCCTGTTCGTGCGTCTGGATCTGCTCGCTGAGCCCGGTCTCCTGCTGGGTCAGGTCGGCGATCGTGCGCGTGCACGCCGCCTGCCGGCCGCTTTCCTGTCCGAAGAGAGCCTCGATGTCCGTCCGCTCCTCGTCCAGCGAAGCCTGTTCCCGGCTCAGGACGCGATAGGCCCGGGCGAACTGGCAGGTCTTCAGGGCGTCCAGCTCCTGCTTGAGGCGCTGATACCGCCGCGCGTTGGCCGCGTGCCGCGCCGTGCGCCGGATGCCCCGCTCGATCTCGTCGATGATGTCGTTGACCCGGTCCAGGTACTGCCGGGTGCGGTCGAGCCGTGCGAGCGTCTCTTTCCGCCGCGACTTGTACTTGCTGATTCCGGCCGCTTCCTCGAACACGGCCCGTCGCTCGGCCGGCTTGGCATGGAGCAGCGCCTCGACCCGGCCCTGCTCGATGAAGGAGTAGGCGCTCGTGCCGATGCCCGTATCCATGAAAAGCTCGCGGATGTCCCGTCGCCGGCAGATCTGCCGGTTGATGAGGTACTCGCTCTCGCCCGACCGGTAGAGCCGGCGTCCGATGCAGACCTCATTGTACTCGATGGGCAGCCGGCCGTCGCTGTTGTCGAAGACGAGGCTCACTTCGGCCATGCCCTGCGGCTTGCGCTGCTCGGAGCCGGCGAAGATCACGTCCAGCATCTGGTCGCTACGCAGCTGGGTCGGCCGCGACTCGCCCAGCACCCATTTGACGGCGTCCACGACGTTGGACTTTCCGCACCCGTTGGGCCCCAGGATCGCCGTGATGCCCGTGTCGAAGTCGAACGTCGTCTTATCCGGGAACGACTTGAAGCCGTTCAGCTCAATCCTGGACAGATGCATCGATGGATGTCCCCCCTTCGTTTTACACCGGAACGAGGCGCGGACAGGAGCTTGGACGCGCGCTTGGTTCGCGCCGAGCTGATGCCTTTGAGCGCTGCCGGCGAGTACTTGCCGAACAAGAAATACGTCTGCTCCTCCTGCGCCATGCTGCCTCCCCCTTCCTCAACGAGTCCGTCGTGCCGCTACGCAGCGACGATCCGGTTCTCAGCTCCGCATCCCGCACACGTACCGTCGGGCTTCATGCCCGACGTGTCCGTATGGTAGCCCTGCCGTGCCACCACCGTGGCCCCGCACTCCGCGCACACCGTGTTCGTCCCCTCGCTCGTCACCATGTTGCCCAGGTACACGTGCTTCAGGTGCCGCAGCAAGATCTCCCGCGCCCGCAAGAGCGTCTTGGCCGAAGTGGCCCGGGCCTGGAGCTTGTACCGCGGGACGTAGGCCGAGAGGTGGACCGGGGTCTGGGGCCCGGCCTCGCCCGCGATCCAGCGGGCCTCCTCCTCCAGCTCGGCCGGCGCATCGTTGTGGTCCGGGATCACGAGCGTCGTGAGCTCCACGTGGCAGGACCGCGCCGCGCGGGCCACGGTCGCCAGCACGGGTGCGAGCGCACCGTGGCACAACTCCTCGTAGAACCGCTCGGTAAAGGCCTTGAGGTCGATGTTCATGGCGTCGACCACCGGCAGGAGCTCCTCGAGTGGCTCGGGGTTCACGAACCCGTTCGTGACCAGCACGTTCTTGAGGCCGGCGGCGCGGGCAGCCCGGCCGCAGTCGCGCAGGTATTCCCACATGATGAGCGGCTCGTTGTAGGTGTACGCGATCCCGATGGAGTCGCGCGCCTGGGCCGCGCGCACAGCCTCCTCCGGGGGCAGCGCCTCGGTCGGCACCTCGTGCTGGCTGATCGCGAAATTCTGGCAGTACACGCACGACAGGTTGCACCCCCACGATCCGATCGAGAGGATCGGCCGCCCCGGAAAGAAGTGGTAGAGCGGCTTCTTCTCGATCGGGTCCATGCTGACCGACGCGGCCTGGCCGTAGGTCAGGGCGACGAGCGTGCCGTCCCGGTTCTCCCGCACGCGGCATCGTCCGCGCTTGCCCGGCGCGATCCTGCATGCGTGCGGACACAGGCGGCACTGCACGCGGTCCCCGGCCAGGCGATCGTAGTGAGCGGCTTCCATCGTGCACTAGGCCCCCTTGCCCTTGCGCAGCAGGACGCGCTCGTGATGGCGCCGCGCCACCCCTTCGAGACGCTCCAGCTCGGCCACGTCGTAGCGGAGTTCGCCGGCCACGTCCGGGGCGAGCCGTTCCTCCAGCTCGTACTGCTGGAGCACCCACAGCCCGCCAGGTTCGAGCGCGCGCGCCATCTCCTCGAGCATGCCGGCATCG
>CAZBZG010000087.1:12081-16065 GCA_964496245.1 uncultured Planctomycetaceae bacterium
CGCGGACAGAGCGTGGTGTGGTACTCCCGCTCCAGGCTGCTCTCGGCGGCCAGCGCGAACGTGCGCTGCACGGCGGCCACGGCCGTGGCCGCCTCCGACACGCAGGTGACCTGCTGCAGGCGTTCATCCAGCGGCGCCTTGTAGTCCAGGCAGAGGCAGTCGAGCAGGTCTCCTTCGAGCAGACGGGCGACCACCTCCGGGCGGGTGCCGTTCGTCTCGAGCTTGACTTCCACGCCGTAGTCCTTGACCGCCTCCACAAAAGGAACCAGCCCCGGCTGGAGCGTGGGCTCGCCCCCGGTGATGGCCACGCCGTCGATCCATCCCTCTTCCTGTTCGAGCAGCGTGAAGACCGCCTCCGGATCGACGGGATCCAGTCTGTCCGCCTCCAGCACGAACCGCCACCCGTGGCAGAACGGGCAGCGCCAGTTGCAACCTGCGGTGAAGACCACCGCGCAGATGCGGTCCTCCCATTCCACGAGGCTGTTGTTGATCAGCCCGCGGCAGTCGAAACGAAGCTTGGATTCCACTTGGCTCTCGGTCATCGCAACACGCTCTGGTCCGCACCGGCGTCCCCACGCGACAGCGGAGGCATTGGGCGAGGCGGACACGGCCCCCTTCTAGACGGAAGCGCCGACTTGGCGCACGCGCTCGAGTTCCAGGAGGGACTCCTGGCTCCAGTTGCGGTCCGCCATCCCGGCCTCGCCCCGGCTGACGCCCAGGTAACTGCGCGCCCCGCAGTGCGCGCACACATCGGTCAGCCCCAGGGTCGTGCGATGGCACACCTTGCAGATCGTGAACTCGGGACTGATGGTGAGCTGCGCCGCCCGCGTGCGGTCGAAGGCCTTGTACACGAGGCTCCCGATGGCGCCCGGCGAGGGTCGGTTCTCGCCCACGAACGCGTGGATGATGGCGCCCGATTCGATGAGGCTGTGGAACTTGGCCTGCCGGCGGATCCGCGTGACCAGGTCGGTCTCAGCGTCCGCCCGGATGTGGATCGAATTCGTGTAGTACATCTCGTCTTCGTCGATGTCCCCCCGCATGAAGTCGGCCGAGTCGGGGTAACGCCGCAGGTCGACCTTGGCCAGGCGCCGGGCCGCGCTCTCGGCAGGCGACTCCTCGATCGTCAACTTGAGCCCGTGCCTCTTGCCCGCCTCCTTGACCGCGAAGTACAGGTAGCTGACGATCCGGAGTCCCAGGCGCAGCGACTCCTCGTCCTCGTGCAGCTCCTTGCCGGACACGTAGTGGAGCGCTTCGTTCAGGCCGATCAGGCCGACGATGTAGGTCGACGCGTTCAGGTCGATGTAGGGACGCCCGTCCGCCGCAGGCTTGCCCACCTGCCAGAGCGGCATGTCCGGCGCGCTCATCAGCCGACGGGAGAACTCCCGCTTCTGCTGGTGCGCCTTGATGCAGATGTCCAGCTGCTTCTCGATCTCGCCGAAGATCCGGTCGTAATTCCCCCGCCCGGCACGGAAGGCGCACTGCGGCAGATTGATGGTCACGTTCTGGAAACCGCAGAACCGCATGCTCTCCGGGTGCCGGATCATGTACGCGTCGTCGATGGCCGTGCGCAGCCGGCAGCAAGCCGACAACGTCACCTCGTCGCGGTCGAAGATGAAGTACGGCGTGCCGTTCTGCGACGCGATCTCGCAGGCGTAGTCGAAGATCTCCTTCTGCTTGGGATCGCGGAAGGTCTCGTGATTCACGTGGAAGTCGCACTTGGGAAACGCGAACACGTGGCCGTACTGGTCCCCCTCGGCCCAGACTGACAGCATGGCGCGGGTGAACTCCGAAGCGGTCTCGGTGAAGTCCCCGTAGGTCCGGTCCAGGTACTTGCCCCCGGGACCGATCGCCGGGACATTCTTGAGGTAGGTGGGAATGCCCGTGTGGATGTTGAAATCGAGAAACAGCGTCTGCCCGCCCCGTGAAAACGCGTTCTGACTGCTCGAGAAGATCAGGTGCTGGGCTTCCTGCTTCATCTGCTCCCGGCTCATGCCTTCGACGTAGGGTGCGTACATGATGTTGATGTACGCCACGCCCAGCGCGCCCGCGTAGTAGGCCTGCATGCTGGCCAGGAAAGTGTTGAGGTGCCCCGTCAAGGTCCGCGCGTGCTTGGCCGGGGCCGAGCTCGTGTCCAGATTCTCCAGGTGCAGGCCGAATTTTTTGAGGTATTCGATCGAATGGCTGGAGCAGTACAGGCGCGTGGGGTACCCGAGGTCGTGCAGATGCACGCGACCCTCGCGGTGAGCGTCGGCCACCTCCTCGCTGAAGACCTCCTGCAGGGCGTACTGCTTGAGCGTGGTCTCGGCGATGGCCAGGTTGATGGCCTCGGGGTTGTTGGCCGCGATGTTCGAGTTCTCCTTGCTCTTGGAGAAGATCAGGCGCTCGATGTCGTACTTGGGCATGCCGATGATGGCCTGCTTGCGGAGGGTGGTCTGGTGGCCGCGCTCGAAGAGCTCGTTGTCGACCAGTTCCCGGATGAGCGACGTGGAGATGCGGCTCATGCCTGAATCGAGGATCCGCTTCTCCACCGCCTTGGCGATGCTGGCGGCTTCGGCCGCATCGAGTTCGGCCTCGGTCTGGAGCGCACGACTGATCCGCTCCCGGTCCCACTCGTAGTATTCGGCCTGGCTCCCGGGATCCACGAGCAGGTGGATGTCGGTGGAATCGACCTCGCCCGCCGTATCCTTGCGCACCCGCATGTGGTCGCGTCGTTCGGCGCGCTTCTGCCGGTAGAGGATATAGGCCTTGGCCGTCTTGGCGTGACCCGTCTCGATCAAGACCTTTTCGACCACGTCCTGGATCTCTTCGATGCTAGGTGTGGCATCCGGGCTGTAGGCCTTCTCGAGGAACAGCGTCACCACGCCGGCCAGCTCGTCGGCGAGATGCCGGTCCTCGCCCCCGACCGCCCGCGCTGCCGCGTAGATGGCGTCGGCGATCTTGGTGTCATCAAAGGGGACCACCCGGTTGTCACGTTTTTGTACGGACCCTAGCCTTGCCATGTCTCCCCCCCTTGGCCGAGAAGCTCTTGATCTCTTTCACAAACTCGTCCACTTCCTTGAATTCCCTGTACACCGAAGCGAAGCGGACATAGGCCACGCCATCGAGATCCCGCAATCGCCGCATAACGATCTCCCCGATCTCGCTGGCGGGTACCTCCCGCGCGGGCCGATCCAGCACCTCGCTCTCCGTAGCATCCACAAGCGCCTCAGCCTCCTGCACGCTCACCGGTCGTTTCTCAAGCGCCTTCATCACGCCGGCGAGCAGCTTGTCGCGGCTGAACGGCGTACGCTGTCCGTTCTTCTTCACCACGCGCAGGGGCAGGTCCTCGAGCCGTTCGTGCGTGGTATAGCGCTTGCCGCATTCCAGGCATTCCCGGCGGCGGCGCGTCACGTGCCCGTCCTCGCTGGGGCGGGTGTCGATAACCCGATCGCGATCCTGTTTGCAGTAAGGGCACCGCATCGTATCGCCTTACAACTTATACCGTAAGGGGTTATGTCCACGCGGACCAAAACACAATCCATAGAGCATTCCTTCTTTATAGACACGATATATGGGCGGGTCAAGCGAAAAGCAGCGCAGAGATCAACTTCTTCCGAAAGGGTTGGCGTGGCAATGGTTGGCGGGGGGAAATGCGAAGCCCCCCCCCTCGCCACTTACGAAATGATGCGCACCCGGAAGCGGGATGTATCCCACGCAGAGCCACGAACGAGATCCGTGCCACGGACCGCACGGCAGACGCGATTTGACCCCCAGCCTCCGATGTGTAGGACGTATTGCATAGGCCCCTGCGCCTGCGCCGGACTCCGGATTGCGGGGGCATATGCAATCCCACCCCACAGGATGCGCGCAGCGTTGGCGGCAAGGTCGGGCGTTTCGATGCCGTGCGGGCCAACACCCATGGCCGCGAACGTCACAATGGCGGGAGGGGATGGGGTGCCACGGCCGGCTTGTCCGGCCGTGCTTCGCTCACCTCTTGCGGCACGG
>CAZBZG010000088.1:0-12477 GCA_964496245.1 uncultured Planctomycetaceae bacterium
GAAACGCTAATGCCGTTTCAAGACTATACTGCAGATTTATTGCACCGAGCTATACTCCCTGCGTATCCGCGGTCTGCCGTCTCCACCCCCGCAGCCTCGAGCAACGTAGGCGCGAAGTCCACAAAGCTCACGAAGTCTGTGACCGAGCGGCCGGCCGGGCACTTTGCGCCCCAGCGCACGGCCAGGGGCACGTGGCAGCCATTCTGGTAGATCGTGGCCTTGGCGCGCGGGAACGGAAACCCGTTGTCGCCGCTCACAAGAATCAGGGTATTTTCGAGTTCGCCGCGTGCTTCGAGCAGGTCGATCATCCGACCCAAGCCCAGGTCGTACCGCTCCACCTCCAGGGCATAGTCGAGGAAATCGCTGCGCACCTCCTCGCAATCGGGCAGATAGCCCGGCACGTCCACGTCCTCCAGTTTCTTCCCGTGCTTGCGCCCCGATCCCTTCTCGTAGGGGCGGTGCGGCTCTTTGGCGCCATACCAGAAGCAGAAGGGCCGGTCGTCGGGCTTGGTGTCCAGGAAATCCGCGAAGTTGGCGGCATAGTCGTTCTTGTTCATACAGGAGGTCAGCGGCTCGCACGTTCGTTCGTTGAACGAGGGGCCGGCGGGGTTGCGCGTGCGGTCGCTCGCTTCGATGCTGCCCGGGCCCCAGCCCTTGTTGGTCAGGCCTACGGCATACCCTGCTTCCTCCAGGATATCGGGGTAGGTCCTGTACTTGGCGGGCAAGAGCCCCCAGAGCTGGCAGCCCTCTTCGAGCTGCCACGGGTACAGGCCGGTGAGCAAACTCCCGCGCGAAGCCGTGCAGGTCGGCGCCGTGGTGTAGCAGTTGTGGAAGAGCACGCCTTGCTGTGCCACGCGGTCGATGTTCGGGGTAGACACGAATCTGCATCCGTACGCGCTGAGGTGGGGCCAGGCCAGGTCGTCGGCCATGGCGAGCAGGATGTTCGGACGTTTCATGATCGTCTCCTGATTGCAACGAAGTGGCTATCGCTCGCGCACGAGGAGCGCCCGCGGAATGCCTGCCGCCGCGAGCACGGGTACCACAGCCTCGAGAAAACGCGGGGCGTCACCGTGATAGCCGGCCGTGGGCTTCAAATCGGGCAGGTGCTGACGAAAAAACGCGTTCAGGTCCGCCATGCACCGTTCGCGCAGGTACTTGGCCAGGCAACTCGCCAGCCCCACGGCAAAAGCCGACCCGTCCGCGCGCGGAAGAAACCGAACGCGAAACACTGCGCCGGAACGCCGGATCCCATAGACCGAGGCATCGCAGCCTTCCGCCCTTGTATCGATCCAGGCCCCCGGAAATACATCCATGAGAAACGGCACGTACTGGTTGCGGCCGCCGAGCTTGTCCACGGTCACGTCCACGGTCACGTGCGGAAAGGCGGTATCGAGAAACCGCAGATGCCGCCCCACCTCGGCGAGCAGCACGTCAGCCTTGTTGCCCGCGTGCGCCCATCGACCGTTCAGCATCGCCGCCGGCAGGAGGCTCGCACGCAACGCGGCCACGCGCGCCTCTGCGCCCGCGAGCGCCTCGGCCAGACGCGCGGCGTCAGCCTGCATGGCGTCGCGCTCCATGAAGCCGGGCACCGCCCATGTTGCGCCGTCGTACCAGGGCGCAGCGCCCCAGATCTCGTCCGCGCTGCCATACAGCAGATTCCCGAGCAACGCGTCCCGGTCTTTTGGTAAGGCGTCCGTACCCGCACGCAGGAAGGCGAGCACCGTGCGTTCGAGCCCGGCCACGCCGTTCGTGGTGTGCGCGCGCTTGCTGTCGGTCACCGCCAAACGCTCCTCCCGGCGGCGGGCCTCGCGGCAGACCACGGCTTCGAGCGCGGTCCACGGCGTGTCCGCGGCCCAATGCTCCGGCGCCTCGAGCGCTGCGCACCCCACGCAGAGCGGGCCCAGCGCGGGCCCGAGTCCGGCTTCGTCGATGCCTGCGAGGATCATGCGAGAGCCTCCCACGCCAGCGACAGGCCCCCGGCCAAGAAGAGCTGGCCGTCGATCACGAGCTGGCAGTGCGCCTCCCCGCGGAACTGCGACCGGGTCAGCAGGGGCAGGGCGGCTGCGCCGTACAGGGGCACCAGGGCGAAGGCCATGCCGAACCCGCTTTCGAACACCACGAGGCCTAGCGCGATCGCGAGCCCGCACAGGCCGAGGTGCACGGCGTAGAGCATGCGCACGGCCCTGCCGTACCCGATCAGGATGGGAAAGGTCTCCAGGCCGATCAGGTGGTCGCTCTCGATGTCGCGGAGGTCCAGCATCACGGTCTTGGCGAAGACCAGCAGGAAGACCACCGCACCGGCCCCCACCATGCGGTCCCAGTCCGGGGTCGCGGACTCGGCCACGCTGACGGCCCCTACGAGCACCACGGCCCATGCGGCAGCCACCAGCAGGTCCTTGGACGCGGGCAGATCCTTGAGCCGGCGGTGCGAAAAGCGCGCCGGCAGCAAGGGAAATGCGTAGAGCACGGCCCCGGCATAGGCGAAGCTCATAAGGCTGACCGCAGCCGGGCCCACGAACGCGGCGAGCACGAGGCTGCCGAGAAGCGCCGCGCCCGCGCACGCCAAAAGCAGGCGGCGGTGCTCCCGGTAGAACCGGTCCACGGGCAGCAGGAAACGCGTGTTCTCCTCGGGCGGTTCGCGGCGGTTGCAGGTATAGGCCACGAACACGAAGCCGGCCACGAGCAGGAGGCTCTCCGCCGCCGGCGGAGCGCCCGTGAGGAGTTGGCCCACCGCGTGGGTCAACGCAGCCGCGCCCACGGCCGTGGAGAGACGCGCGTGCGCGGCCACGCGCGCGGCGCTGCGCAGGCGGGAGAACAAATCGGCCCCGCCAAAGCTTTCCAGCCGGTCGATCACCTGCTGCGTCAGCCAGCCGGGCGTGCTCGCCCCGGCCGTGACCGCGACGGTCCGCGCATCTCGGAAGTGCGCGGGGTCGAGTTCCGGGGCGGTCTCCACGTGAAAGGTGGGCGTGCCCGTCTCGCGGCCGACTTCGGCGAGGCGCCGGGTGTTCGCGCTGTGCTTGCCGCCCACCACGACCACCACGTCCGCCTGCTCGGCCAGGCGCCGGGCTTCCTGCTGGCGCTCCTCCGTGGCCGTGCAGATCGAGTCGTACACCGTGCAGCCGGGAAACCGCTCCCGCAACACGGCCACGATCTCGTCGAAGAGCTGCTTGTGAAACGTAGTCTGCGCGAGCACGGCCACGGAACCTGCGGGCGCAACCGCGCGCGCCTCTTCGACCGTGCTGATGACGTGCACCGGGGAGGTGGCGTGCGCCTCGAGGGCGAGCACTTCCGGGTGGTCCCGATCGCCCAGAAGCACGATCTCATGGCCCGCGGCGCTCGCCTTGGCAATCCGGCGCTGGCTGTGGAGCACGTGGGGACAGGTGGCGTCGATCACTTCGACCTGCCGCGTTTCGAGCGCAGAACGCTCCGCCGGACTCACGCCGTGCGCGCGGATGATGACCGCGCCTTCGCCGGGCAGCTCGCCCTCCGGGGCCGTGCGGATGCCCCGGGCTTCCAGGAGTTCCACCGCCTGCCGGTTGTGGACGAGGGGTCCGAGCGTGGCTACGGGTGAGCGGCCTGCGCGCACCGCCTCCACCGCCATGTCCGTGGCGCGCCGCACGCCGAGACAGAAGCCAGCCGTACGGGCAAGCAGGATCTTCATGGTCCGGGCGAAATCCCTATCCGAGGCGGCGCGCGCGAAACGAGACGCGCATCAGTTGACTTTCAGGCGATCGAGGATTTTCTGCACGGTCGCCTCGGCCTCTTCAGGCAAGACCTGCGTGGTGCCGGCGCCCTTGTGACCGCCTCCGCCGAACGCCCGCAGCATCTCGCCGACGTTCACGTTGCAGGTCCGGTTGAAGATGCTGTGCCCCACAGCCACCACGCACGCGCCCTGATGGCCGTCAAACAGACGCATTTCCACATTGGCGTCCGGGAACATGGTGAACACGATGAACCGGTTGCCCACGGGCTTCTCTTTCATGCCGCGGAAATCGACGACGATGACGTTGTCCTCCTGCCGCGCGTACTTCTTGAGAATGGTTTTGAACTCCTTTTGCTCCTTGAGCACGCGGTCGGTGCGTTTCTTCACCTCGGGGTGCTTGAGCACCTTCTCGAGCGGCAGTTCCTTGACGTACTCGACGAGCCAGCGGAAATACTTGCGAAATTCCGGGCCCAGGCCCGACCGGGGGTCGAGCGTGAGTCCGAGCAGGATCCAGCCTTGCGGCCGCGTTACGTCATCCATGGTCAGCTGCGCGCTGTCCAGGCGGTCGGCTGCCTCGAGCAGATCGCCATACGCGTCGAGCTTGTCGCCCTGCTTGTCCTTGTAGTGGTTGTAGATCACGCGCGCCGCACTCGGCGCCATCTCGAAGCGCCCCTCGAACGCGCCGATGTCGGGCACCCCCCCTTCCTCGGACACGTGGTGGTCGAACCACATGCCGCACCCCTTGATGTAGGGGATATTGACCACGATGTCCTCCTCGTCGGCCTCGACCTTGCCGTCCTGGGCGTCCTTGGGATGCACGAACCGGATCTCTCGCACCTTCTCCACCTCGGTCAGCAGAACGCTGCTGGCGAGTCCGTCGAAGTCGCCCCGCGTGACAATGCGCATCGTCGACCCTCCTCCTTCAGGCTCCCTGCCGTCATCCACTGCTAGCGGCAACCATCATACGGGTTTCCGGCTCCGGGCAAAAGCAGAAAAGCCGCGTGCGCCCCGCGGGCGTCCCGCCCTGTCCACGGGCCCCGTGTTCGGGTATTGTAAACAGGGCGCGTCTGGCTATGATGGACCGGCCGCAGCGACCGCGACCAGCGTCCGCCAATGGAGAGAGATGTGAACGAACCCGACGCAGACGCCCTGGCCCAGGTGCTCGCCGCGCTCGAGGACAAGCGACGGGTCCACATCACTGCCCACGACCGGCCGGACGGCGATGCGCTGGGCGCGAGCGTGGGCCTCTGCGAACTCTTGCTCGCAAAAGGGCTTGCGGCCTCCGTCGCGGGGCTCACCCCCTTGCCGGCGCGGTACCGCTTCTTGCGGCCCGAAGCGTGCATAGACGCCCGTGAGGCTGCTGCGGCACCGGCCGAGCTCATGATCGTGCTCGACAGCGCAGCCCTCGACCGCGCCACTGCTGCGGCCGACGCCGCGCGCGCTGGCGTGCCGCTCGTCAACATCGATCACCACGGCTCGAACACGCGGTTCGGACAGGTCAACTGGGTGGACGAGCAGGCCAGTTCGGTCGGGGAGATGGTCTATCACCTGGCCGTGCGTGCGGGCTGGGCTCTGACCCCCACGGTGGCGCGCGCGCTCTGGGTGGCCATCGTCACGGACACCGGCCGGTTCGCGTACGCGAACACGACGCCCGCGACGCTCCGCGCAGGCGCCGCGCTCGTGGCGACGGGCGCCAATCCCCCGGACCTCGACCGGGCTCTCTTCGAATCCGTTCCGCTCAAGGAACTTGGCCTGCGCGCGCGCGCGCTCGCGTCGCTCGCCGTGCACGAGGGGGGGCGAGTGGCGAGCGTCTGCCTGGACCGAAACGACTTTGAAGCCCTGGACTGCACGGGCGAGAACGCGCAAAATATCGTCAACCTCCCGCGCAGTGTCCAGGGGGTGGAGGTGAGCCTCTTCGTCTACGCCCCGCCCGGGGCCCAGCATACGAAGGTGAGCGTGCGTACCGTACCACCCTACGATGCTGCGACCCTCTGCAGCGCATTCGGGGGGGGCGGTCATGCACGCGCAGCGGGGTGCGAATTCGGAACGGCCCCGTCCGACGCGCTCGACAAGGTGTTGCAGCGCGTCCATGCAATGTGGTATGGTGGTGCGTGAGCGCGATGCGGCCGAACGGCCAGGCGTCTGCGACGGGCTGCACGTTTCTTACAGGAGTCTGACATGAGTGACGATTATGCGCCGGTCGTTTCGTTCGACGAGTTCGACAAGCTGCGCGACGGACTGGGCAAGATCGTCTGCACCTCGGGCGGCTTCGACCCTCTCCACCCGGGACACGCCACGTGCATCATCGAGAGCAAGAAGCAGGGCGACACGCTGGTGGTCGTGGTCAACGGCGATCACTTCCTCACGGTCAAGAAAGGCAAGCCCTTCCAGGATCTCGACACGCGCTGCATGATCGTCTCCTGCCTGCGCAAAGTGGATTATGTGATCCCCTTCGAGCACGAGGCCGACCAGACCGTCTGCGAGGCGCTCCGGCGCGTGCGGCCCCACATCTTCACCAAGGGCGGAGACCGGACCGACTACTCCAACATTCCCGAATGGCAGGTCTGCCAGGAACTGGGGATCGAGCTGGTGCCGCAAGTCGGCCTGGAGAAGCGCTGGTCCAGCTCCGACTCACTGGAGGAATGGGGCACATTCTGGATGAAGACCCACGGCGGCGATGCCTGACGGGCGCGCGCAGGGCAGGGCAGGGGGGCTGCATGAAGACCCTGGGCGTGGATCTGGGACGGCGCCGCGTCGGGCTGGCTGTGTCCGATCCCGAGGGAATGATCGCCTTTCCCCTGCGCGTGGCCACGGTTTCCTCTCCCGAGGAGGCTCTGGAGGCGGTGCTTTGCGCCGCGTCGGAGGAGCAGGCGGGCCAGGTGGTGGTCGGCCATCCGCGGAAGATGAACGGACGACGGGGGCCGGATGCCCGTGCGGCCGAGGCGTTTGCAGAGCATCTGGTCGCACGCGGCATCGAGCGCGTGGCGCTCTGGGACGAACGCCTCACCACGGCGGAGGTCACCCGCGCGCTCAAGGCCGAAGGGCTCTCCCGCCGGCAGCAGGTCAAGCACGTGGACGCGCTGGCCGCACAGCGCCTCCTGTCGTCCTTTCTCGACGCCCAGGCGCGAAAGGACCCGCAGGGACCGTCGGCTGCCGAGAACGTGTAATTCGAGACGGCTCGTTCTTCATGGCCAAATGCGGCGCCAACCGGTTTGACACCAAACGCTTGTGACGGAAAACCACGAAGGACACGAAGTCCACGAAGTCCACGAAGGACACGAAGTCCACGAAGCAGGCGCCTGACGTCGAGAGCACTCGCAGATCATTGGCAAATCCCTTCGTGCTCTTCGTGTCCTTCGTGGTTCTGCCTGCGCGTTGCGGCAAGGACGAGTGAACAGTCTCGAACATTATTTCCAGATGAACGACGATGTGCGAGGATGGTGATTGCCAGGGAACCGTGTCTGTAATTCGTTCTGGGAGTGGAGTTTGCCGGACTCGGGTGACCACGCCGCAACGCCGTGGCGGGGCAGCACCGCAGCCTGCGGAATTATCGGACAAAACCGGTGGACAGAACCGGGCGAATCTGTATCATGCGCCTGCATTCCGGTTAGCGTCCGGTGAGCCCCGGCCAACCGGTGCATCCAAGGAGGGAACGCCCGTGCGCTGGAAGCGACCTCTGCTCAGTGTACTGGGAATCGCAGCCTTCTGCGGTTACCTCATCAGCACCTGCTCGCCGCCTGCCACGCCGGACGGCTTCGCTGATCGCCCTCCGTCGGCGCTTCTGCTCGCGCGCACGACGTATGTGCCGGATGCCAGGCCCGCTGAAGTGGCTTCCTCCGCGCCTGCCCAGGCTACGACCGAGGAACCGGAACCCGACGCTGCGCCCGCGCGCCCCCCCGTGGTGGAGAAGCGTCCGCAGTACAAGGAGGTCTGGGCGGTGGTCACGGCCTACTGTCCGTGCCGGCGGTGCTGCGGGCGGTTTGCCAACGGCAAGACCTCGACCGGCACCTCGGCCTGGGTCCGCGGCATCGCAGCCGACCCCACCGTGCTTCCCTATGGCACACGCGTGGAGGTCGAGGGATACGGCGCATCCAGGATCGACGACACCGGAATAGCCATGCGCCGCACCTGGCGGCGCAGCGGCATGATCCACCTCGACGTGCGCATGACCTACCACTACGAGGCGCGCAATTGGGGCCGCAAGATCATGAAGATCCGGATCTACGAGCCCGAGAAGTGAGACGCTGCGCCGCAGGGCCGCCCGGTCTCGCGGTCTGCCCGCCCCTCATCCCCCGTCCTTGACGCGCTCCACCACAGTCCGGGCGATCTCGCGGATCTCTTCGAGATCGAAGGGCTTGGCCATGAGCTTCGTGAACCCGCAGTCGTAGAGGTCGTCCTTGTCCCAGGCGTCGAGCACGGCGCTGATGGCCACGATGGGGTTGGCAACACCGTGGCGATGCAGGTACCACGCGATCTCCGCACCGTGCTTGCCGGGCAGCATGATGTCAATCATGAAGAGGTCGAACGGACGGGATTGGACCTCCTCGAGCGCGGCTTCGCCGGACGAGACGGTCACGCACTCCATTTCTTCGCCCACGAAGAGTTCGGCGAGAATCTCGCAGGTGTCTTCGTCATCGTCCACGATCAGCACGCGCGGACAGTGACGGGCGCGGATCCCCTCCACGAACTCCTGTTCGTCGATGGCGACCGCGGGCGCAAGCCGCCGCGCGTTGATGTCCAGGATCTTGAGGACCTCGACGACCTCGGTCACGTCCTCGCCGTTCTCCACGGCCCACTGGATGACGTCGAGGTTCTCCCCGCCGGCCTGGAGCTTTTCCACGATCTTGTCCACCAGCTCCACGTTGTCGTGGAAGCGGCGCTTGAGCAGCCCGAAGTCGTCGTTGTCCAGCTCCACCCAGAACGCGATGCCCTGGAGGTGCTCGATCCAGCGCTCGCGGCAGAAGTCCCGCCAGTAGACCTGGTGCCACTGGCGGATGGCCTCCTCACCGAGGTCGCGGCCTGCCTCCTCCGACTCGATCCACTTGTGCCGGTGCGCTTCGCGCGTGGCTTCCTCGAACAGAGTTTGACGGGGGACGGAGTCCGGCAGGCCGTTCGCAGCGCCCGCAGCTTGCGCGGTGTCGGAATCGGGAGTCGTTGGTTCGGAGCCGTCCATGGTTGCTCGCGTGGTTCAGGTTCTCAGCCAGGGGCGCAGTGCCCTCAAGCGTTCGGATAACACAAAGGCCAGGTGCAAGCAAGCGAAAAAGACGGCCCAACGGTGTGCGGCGCGCGTCGCGGGTAAGCCTGGATCGCGCCAGGGTCTGCAGATCGCGCCGTGACAGCGCGGACACCTCAGGCCCCGTGCGAAGACGACGCCGTCTCCCCCTCGTCCTCTGCGGTCCCGCCGGCGCCGTCCTCTTCGGGCGGAGCGTGGGATTCCTCTCGCGAGGAGACGTCGCGCCCGTCGGTGTCGACATCCGCCGCGTCCGGGTCCACGCAGAAGCTCTCGTCGTCCGCGTCCTCCTCGGGAAGCCCGGGCGCGTCCTTCATCTCTTCGTTGAGACGCTCGAGGAACCGGCCGAACCGCTCATGGTTGCGTTCGTCGATGGCCACGAGGTGCTCGTGGGCCTTGCGCACGTGGGTGAGACGTCGGGCGGGATCGCGGTCCGGATTCAGTCGTTCGGTCTCCACCGAGACGAGGGGAAAGTCCTCCTTGCAGGACATGAAGCGGACCGCCCCCACCATGTCGAGCAATTCGTGATGTGCGCGGGAAACGTTGAGCATGCAGAGCCATCCCTTGTGCTCCCGGATCTTGCGCGACATGCCCACGAGCGTGCCCATGAAGGTGGAGTCCATGCCGGTACAGCGGGCGAGATCCATAGCGAAGTGTCGAAATCCGCTCCGCAGGGATTCGTCCACGAAGTCCGACATGGTGAGTGAGATGTTCATGTTCCCCAGGCCCACGACCCGCAGGAGCACGGAGACGCCTTCGCGCGCGACTTCGATGTGACCGGGAGACGGGGGAGGGGAGGGTGAAGCTTGTTTCATGGAGGCGACCTTCAACCGGATGTGCGATCAAGTTGTTCGAACGGCGCATTGTATCGCTGCGGCCCCCTCGTCACAAGGATTTCGCTCAAGAATCTGAGGGCCGTTGGCGGAGCATCTCCCGCGCCTGCTTGCGCGTGGTGGCGGTGCTCGCCTTGCCGTGGATCATTTGGGCGAGCTCTTCGACGCGCGGCGCACCGTCCAGCGTCTCCACGCCGGCGAGCGTGCGCCCGCCCCGCACGGTCTTCGTAACCTTGAGATGGCGGTCGGCGCGGGCGGCCACCTGCGCGAGATGCGTGATAACGATGACCTGATGATCGCGGCTCAGCGCCTCCAGTTTCCGTCCCACCACCTCGCCGAGCCGGCCGCCCACGCCCGCGTCCACCTCGTCGAAAAACAGCACGGGCGGCGCGTGCGCGGCCGCCAGTGCGGCCTTGAGTGCCAGCATGGCCCGCGACGTCTCGCCCCCCGAAGCCGCATCCGCGAGCGGGGCCTCGGGCTCTCCTGGATTGGGCGAGAGCAGGAAATGCACGTCGTCCAGGCCGGTGGACGAGGCGTGAGGCACCAGGGCGTCGGGGGAATCGCCCGCTTGCCACCGGGGCACGATCGAGACCCGGAAAGACGCGTGGTCCATGCCGAGGGCAGCCAGCTCACAGTCCACAGCGCCCGCCAGCCTGTCGCCGGTGGCGGCGCGCTCCGCCCCCAAAGCGGCGCCGGTCTCAGCCATGCGCTGGCGCAGCCCCGCGAGCTTTTCGGTGACGCTGTCAGTGCGGCCATCCCACCCCGAGAGATCGGCCTCCTCCTGGCGCAGCCGCGCTTCCACATCCGGCAGTTCCTCGATCGTGCAGTCCAGCCGACGCGCCAAGCGCTTGAGTGCTTCCGACCGCTCGATCGCAACCTCGAGTTCCTCCGGGCCCACGTCCAGGGTGTCGCGCACGTCCCGGAATGCGCGCACGCTCTCTTCGAGGAGCGCCAGGATATCCCGCAGCCCGGTGCACGCGCGTTCGAGTTCCGTGCTGTCGCGGGAAAAGGTCTCGGCCTCCTTCAACAGCCCGGCCACCGCATCCTGGACCGCGCCTTCGTCGTCGTAGAGAAGCGCCAGCGCTTTGTCCGTCAGAGCCTGGATGGCCTCCGCGTGCGACAGCACGCGAATGCGGTCCTCGAGTGTCGCGTCCCGGCCGGGGTCGGGCTCGACTTCCTGCAGACGGTCGAGATGCCCGCGGATCTGCTCCAGCCGTTCGCGCGCGCGCGCGCGCTCCGATTCGCTGGCCGCCAATCGCCGCTCCAGGGAACTGGCTTCGCGAAACAGCGCGCCGAAGCGTTCGACGGCGTCCGCAAGTCCGCCGTATGCATCCAGCAAGTCCCGCTGATACGAGGGCTCCAGCAACCGCGAGTGTTCGTCCTGCGCCGCAATGTCCACCAGCCGGCCGCCGAGCAGGCGGCCCGTCTGCGCACTGACCGGACGGCCGTTGATGGAGAGGCGGCTCGATCCCTGACGCCGGATCTTTCGCGTAAACACGAGGTTCCCCTCGTCGTCCGGGGCAACATCCGTGTCTGCGAGCAGACGCGCCGCGCGATCCAGAGGCAGATGGAAGGCGACCGTGACCACGGCCTCTGGCTCCTCCGCGCGCACGGCGTCCGTGCGGGCCCGGCGCCCGAGGGCCTGTCCCAGGGCTGCGGCGAGCAGGCTCTTGCCGGCCCCGGTCTCGCCAGAGATGACGTTCAGGCCGGGACCGAAGGGCAGGGCGGCCTTGTCGAACAGCACGAAGTTTTCGAGGTGGATTTCGGTGAGCATGTGCTCTCTCGCCGGCAGCCGCAGCCCGGTGTCGTCGTCGTCCGCCGCAGCGCGCGGAAGCAACCAGCCACCCCGGGCATCCCTTGGCGTGGTATTGGATCTGCAGGCTGCCCAAGTGTCAAGGGGATTTGCACGTACATCGTCGTGCATCTGGAAATGATGCTTCACCACGAAGGGCAGGAAGCATGTGAAGCTGGA
The DNA here is from genome assembly GCA_964496245.1 of uncultured Planctomycetaceae bacterium. Taxonomy (GTDB): domain Bacteria; phylum Planctomycetota; class SZUA-567; order SZUA-567; family SZUA-567; genus CAZBZG01. Next base: position 11,739 of record CAZBZG010000088.1, read on the forward strand.
GCATGACAGGGAGCGTATCGGGGGATCCCCTCATACTCCTTCGTGGACTTCGGTGCCCTTTGTGGGGTTCAGCCACAAGCGGCTATTGTCAAACAGGTTGGCGTCGTATTGGGCCATGTAGCGCGAACCGTCTCCCGCCGCCCGGTCCGGGGGAGCCATTCTGGCGGGCCATGGGCGATTCTGGTTCTCGCCGCAGGCGTGTTGTCGGCCAGAATGCAAAAAAAGTGGCAGGCGACACGATCGCGTGTTGTTCTTAGTACATGACATACAGTGTTTTCCAATAAACTGCTCAAAATGACCCTTTTTTCTTTTGTCATCGCCTTGACAACGGCTCATCCGGGCAGTACTATCTTCCGATAAGGACAATATAACTGCACATGAATACAGCTGAGGAGCGCAACATGAAGGGACTCACCGACCGGCAGGCAGCGATCTTCGACTTTCTGATGACGTGCGTCCGCGACGAGAACTACGTACCCACCGTGCGCGAAATCGCCCAGCAGTTCGGCTTTCGCTCCACCAACGGTGTGCGCGATCACCTGGCTGCGCTCGAACGAAAGGGCTACATCCGGCGCCACGCGCATCGCTCCCGGGGCATCGAGATTGTTCCCGAATATCTCCAGTCCGTCTCCCGGGGCCTTCCGATCGTGGGGCGTGTGGCTGCAGGCGGTCCGATTGCCGCGGTGGAGAACCTCGACGGATATCTCCAACTCGACGACCTGTACAGCCCCGATCTGCA
>CAZBZG010000088.1:12487-15928 GCA_964496245.1 uncultured Planctomycetaceae bacterium
GGGACGGCGACTTCGCCATCGTCCGCGAGCAGCCCACGGTGGAGAGCGGCGAGATCGGCGTGGCCATCATCGAGGGCGAGGCAACGGTCAAGCGCATCCGCCGTCAGGGCCAGACCATCGAGCTGGTCCCGGCAAACGAGCTCTATCGGCCTATTCACGTGGATCTCAGTGTGACGTCCTTCCGCATCGGCGGCAAGGTCGTGGGGGTGCATCGCGTGCTCAACTAGCTGATGGCGTGCACGCATTTCGGAGACAGAAGGCAGAACAAGGGGATGACCATGGCCAACACCAAATCCACTCAAACCAAGAAGACCAGCACAGACCAGGAGACCGGCCGCCAGAAGGCGCTGGACAAAACTCTATCCGAGATCTCCAAACGCTTCGGCCAGGAGGCCGTCATGATCCTGGGCGCAGACTACAAGGTGGAATGCGAGGCCATCAGTACGGGCAGCCTCTCGCTCGATGCGGCCGTTGGCGTGGGCGGCATTCCCCGCGGCCGCGTCGTGGAGTTTTTCGGCCCCGAGAGCTCGGGCAAGACCACGCTCGCCCTTCACTGCATTGGCACGGCCCAGCGCAAGGGGGGGGTCGCCGCCTTCATCGATGCAGAACACGCTCTCGACCCCTCGTACACCCGAAAACTCGGCGTGAACCTCGATGACCTGCTCGTCAGCCAGCCCGATTCCGGAGAGCAGGCCCTCGAAATCTGCGAGCTCCTCGTGCGCTCTGGCGCCGTGGACGTCATCGTGATCGATTCTGTGGCCGCCCTCACGCCGCAAACCGAGCTCGACGGCGACATGGGCCAGAGCCACGTAGGACTCCAGGCGCGCCTGATGAGCCAGGGCCTCCGGAAGCTCACAGCCATCGTCAAGAAATCCAACACCACGGTCATCTTCATCAACCAGATCCGCATGAAGATCGGCGTCATGTTCGGTTCGCCCGAAACCACGCCAGGCGGCCGCGCCTTGAAGTTCTACGCGTCCGTTCGCCTGGACATCCGGCGCATCGGCACCGTGAAGCGGGGCGACGAAGCCATCGGCAGTCAGGTCAAGGTAAAGGTCGTGAAGAACAAGGTGGCGCCCCCCTTCCGACAGGCCAACTTCGACATCATGTTCGACCGCGGGATCAACACGAACGGGGAATTGATCGACCTCGGGCTCGAACAGAAGCTGGTGAGCAAGTCCGGCACCTGGTTCTCCTACGGGGACCTCCGCCTGGGGCAGGGCCGTGACAAGGCAGGCGCGTTCCTAGCCGACAATCCGGATACGCAAAGCGAGCTCGCGCAAAAACTCCGGGCGATCTACCTTCCCGACAGCGTGCCATCCGCCACAGACGAGGAGCAGGTTCCCGAGCCTGCCGCGGCTGTGGCGTGAGGCGCATTCCATCTCCCTGCGTGGCGGCCGCCTCTCCCCCCCCCCCTCGGCGGTCGCCACGCCCCCTCCTTGCCCCCGTCTACCGGCCGCTGCCAAGTCATCCGGACCGCTGCCGGGGTGCGGATTGGGGTTGACACGCACGGCGGCCTCGGTAACATGCTTGTTGGTTGCGGGTTACGCTCCGCGCTCCTCGGCGGCCGTGACGAACGCGTGGCACAACTGCCGCACCAATCGCACAACGTATGGGGAAGGCGCCCAAGCGCCTTGACAGTCATGGAAATCCTCAAAGGCATCCCTGTCTCCCCTGGCTTCGCCATCGGCGAAGCGTTCATTCTCGACAGCGAGGAATCCGTGATCCCGCGTCGCTTCATCTCCGAGCAGGAGGTCGAGACCGAGGTTGCGCGCTTTCACCAGGCAGTCAGCACCGCCAAGGCACAGATTCGCGAGCTCCAGCGCCGCGTCGCCAGCGAGATTGGCGGCGAGGCGACACCGATCTTCGACGCGCACGTCATGATCTTGTCGGATAGGTCGCTGCACGACGAAGTGCTCGGCCGGATCCGGCGCAACCGTTTCACCGCCGAGTATGCGGTCAGCCGGAGCCTGCGGAAGTTCGAAAAGGCTTTTGACCGCGTGACGGATTCGTACCTCGCCCAGCGGATCAGCGATCTGCACGATATCGAAAACCGGTTGCTCCAGGCGCTTCTCGGCGAGCGGAAGCATGAGCTGCAGAACATCGAGAGCGAGGTTCTGCTGATCGCTCACGATCTCACCCCCACGCAGACCGCCTCGATCAATCGCGACATGGTCACGGGCTTCGCCACGGACGTCGGGGGCATGACGGGCCACACCGCGATCATGGCCCGCGCGCGAGAGATTCCCGCGGTGGTCGGCCTCGGCACCGTTTCGACCGACGTCAGCAACGGCGACATGATCATCATCGACGGCAATCGAGGTATCGTGGTCGTCAAGCCGGACAAGAAGACGCTTGACGCCTACCGGCGGATGCTCTCCGACTTTCACGTCTTCGAAGAATCGCTGATCGACGAAAAGGACCTCCCCGCTGTCACCCTCGACGGATGCCGCGTGATCGTCGCCGCCAACATCGAGTTCCCCAAGGAAATCCAGACAGTCTTGCATTTCGGCGGCGAGGGGGTGGGCCTCTATCGCACCGAGTTCCTGTACATGGAAGCCAAGGAACGCCCTGACGAGGAGACCCATTTCGCCACGTATCGCGAGGCGCTCGAGAGCATCGGCAATCGCCCCATCGCCATTCGGACCTTGGATCTCGGCGCCGACAAGTTCTTCAGGACGCAGGCCGTGCTCGGCGAAGCGGACACCCTTCTCATGCATGAGCGAAATCCCATGCTCGGATGCCGCGCGATCCGCTACTGCCTGCAGAATCCCGAGCTGCTTCGCCAGCAGATCCGTGCCATCGTGCGAGCGAGCGCGCTCGGATCGGTGAAGCTCATGGTGCCCATGGTCAGCTGCCGCGAAGAGGTGCTGCAGGTTCGGCAGGTCGTGTCGGCCGTTCAGGAGCAGCTCGCGGAGGAGGACGTGCCCTTCGATTCGGACATGCCGGTGGGCATCATGGTCGAGGTGCCGTCCGTGGCCCTGACCATCGAGAACTTCTGCGACATCTGCGATTTCTTCAGCATTGGCACGAACGACCTGACCCAGTACGTGGTCGCGGCCGACCGCACCAACGAGCACGTGGCCGATCTCTACCAGCCTGCACATCCTGCCGTACTGAAGCTCGTCAAGCAGGTGATCAGCGTGGGCCAGAGCCGGAACATCCCCGTGAGCCTATGCGGCGAGATCGCGGGCGATCCCACCTTCGTCCTCTTCTTCCTCGGCATCGGTCTGCGGCAGTTCTCGGTCAGCCCGCCTCTCGTCCCAGAGGTCAAGAAACTGATCCGCTCGGCAGACCTCGGCAAGAGCGAGGAGATCGCCGACAAGGCGCTGCGCATGGCGACCGCGCGGGAAGTGCTGGCGTACCTGCGCAACGTCACGCGGGAGTTCCAGCCCGGGTGGACATTCCTCTGATCGCATGGGCCCGACAGCCTCGCGATCT
>CAZBZG010000089.1:0-15809 GCA_964496245.1 uncultured Planctomycetaceae bacterium
GCGGCCACACGGTCGGTTCCGGCGTGGTGGCCGAAGTGATCGAGTAGGAGAGCGGTTGTTGGCGGTTGGCGATCAGCTGTTCGCTGTTGTCCAAACGCCAAAAACCCATTCGGGAGTCCATTCATGGCAGAGAAGATACGCATCCGCATGAAGGCCTATGATCACAACATCCTGGACAAGTGGGGAGCGACCATCGTGGACGCCGCACGGAGCACGGGTGCGCGCGTCTCAGGCCCGATTCCGTTGCCCACGCGCATCGAGCGATACACGGTGCTGCGCAGCCCCCATGTGGACAAGAAGAGCCGCGAGCAGTTCGAGATCCGCACCCATAAGCGCGTGGTGTACATCACGGACTTCTCGCCCTCGACGATCGATGTGATCAGCAAGGTGGTGCCGCCGCGCGGTGTGGACCTGAACGTCAAGCAATTCACGGACTGACGAGAGCCCGGCGAGGCCCCGAGGCGGGCGGTCCGTGCATCCGCGGAGCGGCCCCCCCCGGACGTGCTCGAAAGCGAACGACAGAGACCGCTTGTTCTTGTCCGAGAGATCCGGTCACGACAAACGGAAGCGGTCGGAGGAGGCTTCAGACATGTGGCGTGGAATCCTAGGAAAGAAGATCGGGATGACCCAATTCTTCACAGAAGACGGACAGCGTGTCGGCGTCACGGTGGTGCAGGCCGGTCCGTGCCCCATCCTGCAGATCAAGACAAACGAAGAGCACGGCTATGATGCCTGCCAGCTCGGATTCGACCCGAAGCCGGAAAAGGCGTGCACGAAACCTGAAATCGGCCACGCCCGGAAGACGGGCAACGTGCCCCATCGTTTCGTGCGCGAAGTACGTCTGCGGGAGCCTGGGACCGATCTCCAGGAGGGCCAGGTGATCACCCTGGAGGACTGGACCGACGTGGAGCAGGTGCAGGTCACAGCCAAGAGCAAGGGAAAGGGCTTTCAGGGCGTGGTCAAGCGTCACGGTTTCCGCGGCATGCGAGCCAGCCACGGGGTGAAGACGAACCACCGCCATCCCGGCTCGATCGGCAACCTGACCCCGACTCGCACGCTCAAGAACACGAAGATGGCCGGACACATGGGCGACCGCTGGGTTACCCAGAAGGGACTCAAGGTAGCGAAGGTGATTCCCGAGAAGAACCTGATCCTGCTGCGCGGGTCCGTTCCCGGAGCGAACGGGAGCTACGTGATCCTGCGACCGGCCCAACCCTTTCAGCCTCCAGCGTGAGCCACGGCATCGGCACGGAATGAGCCCGTAACAGCCTAGCAGGCCAGGCGTTACGGGCTCGCCGGATCCGCGCGCTCTCTTGCCGCCCACCGCTGCCCAAGCCCTCGACCGCCCCTTTCCCGACACACGCGCCGACCCGTCATGAACGTCCCGGCCTTGGTTTCCCGCATCCCCCCTTGAACCGGAACGCGCATTTCTGTAGGATCGTGCATTCATGCAAGGGGTTGCAGCTCCGCGGGGATGAGGAGGCTGGAGCTGCAGGAGTTCGGAGGAGGTGGAGGCTGCGTTTGGACCAGGGACCTGGCATGCGCTTCGCGGCCAGCCCTGTCGCCCGCAGGACCTCCACAATGCAGGGGGACATGTCCGACATGCGCCATTCTTACTACACGCCAAGGCTTCTGGCGGTCCTCGTTTCAGCCGGCATGCTGGCCAGTGCCGCGGTCCACGCAGAGGACCTCTCCAACGTCAAAGAAGAGATCGAGGACATGAAGGCCAAGGTGGCCGCTCTGGAGAACCGCGCAGCCCCACCAGCCGCAGGGGACGCGCAGAGTCTGACCGCCCTGCAGAAGAAGGGCGCCATCCGGATCGGCGGAGACGTCAACGTCGACCTGATCGTCAAACGCCGTGACGACGGCACACCCGAGCGCGAAGGCGACACGGTCAATTCCACCGCGTTTCACACCAACAGCGCGAATCTGCGCTTCAAGATCGACGCCTCGCCCGACATGTATCTCTACATCAAACTCGACCTGGACGACAGCTGGGACGCGACCGCGAACCAGGACGACCTGCTCGAGGAATGCAAGTTCGTGTGGAATCACATCCGCGAATCGAACTGGGGGCTCGTCTTCGGCAAAGGCGAGGTCCCCTACGGCCAGGACAAGACCCTGGGGGCCATCCAGAGCTACCACCACAACGCGGACCAAGTCGACGGAGAGGGTCCCATCATTCTCACCGGCGCCACAGAAGAGAACGGGGAGGCAGATGCCGCAAATCCCTACTTGAACCGCGGCTATCTGAATCGCCGACGCGCCTGGCATCCTGGCGAGGTGGACAACGTCTTCCTGCTCGAGGCGAACTACTCCTACAAGGACCTGGCCCGCTTCGAGATCGCGGTCTTCCAGAACAACGATACGACCGGCGGCGGGCGCCTGACTCGCGGCATGCATGAGGATCGCCCCGACGACCATCTGGGGTTCGAGAGCTTCGCTGCCCGCCTGTGGATCGCTCCCATGGAAGCGCTGCGTTTCGAGTTCTCGTTCATCAAGATGCACACAGACAGCTTCGGGGACAAGGGCCAGTTCGGCCGGTTCGCCGAAGACGACCGGTACGCGGTCAACGCCGGCTTCTACTACAAGTTCGCCAACGCGCCCCTCGAGGCCTTCGGCGAATACCAGCACGGCTGGGACTGGGCCTACCAGGAAGACTATGACACGGACACCGCCCAGCTCGGCCTGGTGTGGAACGTGACCCAACCGGTCGATGTCTGGGTCGTGGGCGAGTGGCTGGGCATCGACGACGACGCATGGAATGTGGACGAGGATTACTGGAAGGTTGTTGTCGGCGCGCGCTACCGCTTTGAGAACGGGATCTACCTGGTTCTCGAGTATGGCCACGAATGGTGGGACGGCGATTACGACAATGCCCGGGATCTGGACGGCGACGCCGATGTGGTCGTATTTCGCAGCGGCTGGGCGTTCTGAGCGGGTCCCGCCCGGTACCTGCCCGGCAGAACATCCGATGCCAGCAGAGAGGGGACCGCCATCAGGCGATCCCCTCTTGTTGTGGAATCAGGTATCGGCCGTTCAGCTCTGCGCTGCTCTGACATGCACGCGGCGGCGGGCCTTCTGGAACTCCACCACTCCGTCGGCAAGGGCGTAGAGCGTGAAATCCTTGCCCTGCCCGACGTTGCAGCCCGCGTGGAACCGGTTGCCGAGTTGGCGGATGATGATATTCCCGGCGCGAACGCGTTCCCCGCTGTATTTCTTGACCCCGCGGTACTGCGCGTTCGAATCGCTTACGTTCCGGGTCGATCCGAAGCTCACTTTGTGCGCCATGTTACTTGCCTCCTGCTGCTCCGCCGGCCTCGATGGATGTGATGCGAACCCGGTGATACCGCTGACGATGCCCCTTCACGGTCTGGCTGTCCTTGCGGCGCCGGTACTTGACACTCCGGGTCTTGTCGCCCTTGACCTCGCCCAGCACCGTCCCGACTACGGCCGCGCCCGCGATCCCGGGCGTGCCCACAGTCGTGCCGTCTGACGAGGTGACCAGCCGCACGTCCTCGAAACGCACCTCGCTGTTAACCTCATCCGGGAGAAGCTCGACCAGGATCTCGTCCCCGGCGCTGACCTTGAACTGCTGTCCCCCGCTTGCAATCACAGCTTCCACGGTCTCTTTCCTCCATCTCGCCCGGGCACGGGCCTCGCGGCTTTCCGCCCGCAACCGGTGTAGGGAACGAGCATTATACAGCAGGCCGGTACGAATGCCAGCGAAAAAACGGGCTCCTGCGGACTTCGACAGGGCCCGCCGCCAGCGGGCGCCAGGCGCGGTGGGGGCGCTCAGCGAGCGATCCGGATCCTGCGGGCCTTCGGCCGAGAATTCCCCCACATGTGGGGGCCGTCCAGCTGACGGTTCCCTGTATCGTAGCAGATGAGCTCCCCCTGGAGGGTGGTCAGATACACCCGCCCATGCGCCACGATGGGCTGCACCTGCGCCATGGTGAGATGGGGGGTGGCATAGTTGCCGATGGGGCTGCCCAGGTCCTCCGCCCACACGATCCGGCCCGAACGCGCTTCCAGACAGTACAAGCGCCCCTCCAGCGTACCCACGAACACCCGATCGCCGGCCACACACGGGTCCGAATGCGACCGGTAACTCCCTCCCATCCGGAGGGCAGGATTCGGTTCCTCCCCCAGACGCTGCGTCCACACGCTCTTCCCACTGCCAAGGTCCAGTGCCTCCAGCACGTTGCCCCGGGTCGCGAAGGCCAAGCCCTTGCCCACCGCCATCGGTCCCAGCCGGCCGGTCCGGACATGGAGGCGCCCGTCGTCCTTGGCCGCAGGCTCCTCCCCCGCCGGTGCCGGTCGGTCCGGGAAGAGTTCCGCCAGAGACGTGGCCTGCAAACGCTTCGGCTCGCCCAGCACGGGCTCGACGAACCGCCCCGTCCGGGCATCCAGCAAGCTCACCACCTCTCCATACACCGCGCCGTAAGCGTATTCCCGGGGATCGGGGGGGGCACCGAGTCGCACCGCGCGGCGGATGAGCAGCTTGTCGGTGCCCACCACGGTCGGGGGCGTCAGCGCATGGATGTCCTTGGCCCACAGGCAGACACCATCGCGGAGCTTGTAGGCGTGGACCGTGCCGGCCCTCGTGGTCACGAAAACGCGTTCCCGGTCGATGCAGGGAGCAGTGAAGCTGTCTCCGGGCAGGGCGGTGTGCCACTTCAAGCGCCCGCGCCGCGCATCAAAGGCCGCCAAAATGTGTCCCGAGCCGGGAAAGGAAATCAGCACGTCTTCCTGGGCCGTCATGGGCATGGCACGGACGCTCCCCGCCAGATAGCGCCCCCATCGCGTCCGCCCGGTAGCCGTGTCCAGCGCGTACAGCGTGCAGGACTCGGTGGCGTAGTAGACCTGGTTCTCCAGAACCACGGGATTGCTCGGACCGTTGTCCGACAGCCGAATGGCCCATGCATCCCGTCCCGAGACCGCGTCAAAGGCATAAGCTACGCGACTGCTCATTCCGCCCCCGATAAAGACACGGTTGCCCGCGAAGGCCGGCGTTCCCAGCGCCTGACCGGCATTGGACCGCTTCAGCTTCACGCGCCAGCCTGCCGCTCCATGTGCGGGCCGAAACCGGGTCAACTCGGTGCCCCCGCGCACGGTCCCTCGCGTACGCCTATTGCGCAGCGTCTTGACATACCGCGCCTGGGCCTGCACGGCGGCAGGCCGTGCCCGCAACAGGTCGGGGCTCGGCTGCAATCCACTCCAGGGGCTGTCTTCATCTTCCTTCCGCGCCACGGCCCCCCGCCCGTCGTCTCCCGCCGCGCGGCTCCAGTGGCCCTCTTCGTCCCGCTCGTAGCCGTTCTTCTCCATCCAGACCCGCACGAACGCCTTGGGCTCAACCCATCGTTCGTTCACGCGGATGAATCCCGATCGCCCCTTTTCCACGTGCTCTTTCCGGTCCCATCCGCCAGCTTCGAGTTCCACCAGCCCTTCGCGTGCGAGAAGCTTCTCCTCGTACTCCTCAGGGCTCACCCACGCCTCATCCGCGAACAGATATCCGTGCGCCACCATGATCTTCCGCTGTTCGGCGCCGACCTTCTGCTCTGGGGTGACCCAGCTGCCGTCGTACTTTACCAAGCCCTGTCGCTTCAGCGTCAGGGCGACGAGTTCGGCCGGTGTGCGCCATTCCCCGTGGTGCCGGACCAGGCCTTGCTCGCGCTTCTCGAAATCCTCGCGGGGCACCCAATGCGTATCGCCATCGACCACATAATCCGCCTCCTGCAGCAGCCGCGGCAGTGCCTTGTCACGGGACACCCACCGGCCGTCCACCCAGACCAGCCCCTTGCGCATTCGCGTGTAGTCGCGGAGCGGCACCCATTCTCCCTGCACCTTGCGAAGCCCCAACCGTCTCAGCTCCTCCTCCAGCGACCGGTGCCGCACACCTGCGAGCCGCGCCAGTCCGAAGCCCATCGAGAACACGAGCAACAGCACGGCGGCCGCGGCAACGGCACGCCCCGTGATCCAGCGCGGGAACCCGTGCACCAGATCCGCCACCGGGATGGAGTTGCCCTCCAGACGCTCGGTCACGCGCTCGGGGAATCCCACCGCCGCAGGCGTGGGCGGGAGCTGCCGCAGGGCCTGTAAGGCGATCTTGAGTTCGCGCAGCTCCTGCCGGCACTCTCCGCACTGCCCCAGATGGTACTCGAAGCGATCGAGCAATCTCCCCTCGAGTTCTCCGTCCAAGTAAGCCGACAGGTAGATCCGGCTTTCCGAGCACTTCATCGCTCACTTCCTCCGGAGGGATCGCCGGGGGGCTTCTCGAACGCGAAGAACTGGTTCTTGAACGCCAGACGCGCACGATTGATGCGCGACTTGACAGTCCCCAGCCGTACGTCCAGAATCACGGCGATCTCCTCGTAACTCAGGCCCTGGACTTCCCGCCATACGAGCAGGGCCTTGGTGTCCGGCGGCAGCGCATCGAGGGACCGCTGGACGCGTTCGTCCATTTCGCGCCGCTCGACCACGACCTCGGGGGACGCCCCCCCGGCGGGCCGTTCCGCCAAGGCGCCGTCCATCGGCACCTCCTTGCGCACCGCGCGGCGCCTGAGTTCGTCCCGTCCCAGGTTGGCCGCAATCGTGAAGAGCAGTGCCGTGCAACGACCCCTGTCGGCGGCCTCCGCAGCCGGCTGCCCCCGGAGCCGTTGGTAGAGGCGCAGAAAGGCCTCCTGGGCCAGATCGAGCGCCCGTTCCCGATCGTTCAGGAATCGGCAGAGGAAGCCGGTGATCCGATCGCCGTAGCGGGCCACGACCTCCCGAAATGCATCCCTGTCGTCGGCGGCAACGGCTCGCATGAGGTCCCTGTCCGTGCGGGCATCTGTCATGTGGTTCACCTGTACCACGAGCCCACGGCCCGTTGGTTCCATGCAGATCGCCCGGATTGCCGGCTCACCTGCAACCCCATGTATATCAATTGGATGCCGGCCGCAGACATCCTGTCCGTCAGCCTCAGCGCGTACGCTGCAGGGAGCAACCGACCGTTCGGATGCACGCTGCTGCCGCGAGACCGGCCGCGGTCTATCCGCCCGTCTTCTGCCACGCAAAGCGCATGTCATCCAGCGCGAGATTGGCATCCGGACACAGCCGGACGCGCCCCCCCTTCTCCTTCTCCAGCTCTGCGATGGCTCCCCGCTTGTGGTTTGAGATGGCCGCCGCTGTTTCGGGATGCACCGAAGCCGCGAGCTCGCCGGAACGCTCCTCGAAGTGCGCGCGGACACGTCGGACGAATTCCAGCGCCACGGCTTCGGGAGTCTTGCGCAGGCCCGATCCCCGGCAGGACGGGCACACGGTGAACAACGTTCTCTTCAGACTCCGGCGGGCCCGCTGCCGCGTCATTTCCATGATGCCCAACTGGCTGATCGGCAGCATGGTGCTGCGGGCCCGATCCCCGGCCATCTCGTCCTTCATGGCCTTCTCGACCTTCTTGCGATCCTTGGCCTGCTCCATGTCGATGAAGTCGATCATGACCAGGCCGCCCAGGTCGCGGAGGCGCAGTTGCCGGGCGATCTCCTTGGCTGCCTCGAGGTTGGCGGCGAGAATCGTCTCGTGGCTGTTGTCCCCCTTCTTGAAGCCGGCGGTGTTCACGTCCACCGCCACCATGGCCTCGGTCTGCTCGATCACGATCTGGCCCCCGCTGGGAAGCGAGACCGACCGGTCGAAGCTCTTCTCCATCTCCCGGTCCACGCCGAATCGATGGAAGAGGGGATCGCTCTCCTGATACAGCTTGGTTCGCGACTCAAAGGTCGGCATGACGTGCTGCAGAAACTCCCGGGCCCGTTCGTAGATGGGTTCGCTATCGATCAGGAGCTCGTCCACGTCCATGTAGAGGTAGTCCCGGATGCTCCGCGTGACCAGGTCGCTCTCCTGGTAGATGGTAGCCGGGGCGCGCACGCTCTTGGTACGCTTCACAATGGCATCCCACAGATGCAACAGGTAATCCAGGTCGTTCTTGAACACATCCTTGCTGGAGTTCATGCCTGCCGTGCGGATGATGAAGCCGTATTCCTTCGGGGGGTCCAGCTCGCTCAGGGCCCGCTTGAGATCGCGCCGCTCCTTCTCGTCCGCGATCTTCCGACTCACCCCGCGCTTGGAACACCCCAGCATCATCACGAGATACCGCCCCGGCAGCGAGAGGTAGGTGGTCAGACTCGGCCCCTTGTTGTCGATCGATTCCCGTGTGACCTGGACCAGCAGTTCCTGGCCCTTGTAGAGCATCTCTTCGATCGGCAAGCGCTCGGTGCCCTTGGGGGTCTTCCGCTTGCGTTTCTTGAGGATCCCTTCGTATCCCCCCTGGGGTGGAATCACGTCCGAGACATGGAGGAAACCGTTCCGCTGAGTGCCGATGTTCACAAAGGCCGCCTGGAGGGTGGGTTCGACGTTCTCGACCTTGCCCTTGTAGATGTTGCCGTGCACGTGCCCGGCACCAGCTCGCTCGACGTACAGCTCTTCCACTCCGTCCGGGCCCACGATGGCCACCCGGACCTCTTCCGGGTCCACCACGTTCATCAGCATCCGCCGTTCGATGTCCGGCTTCTTCTTTCGCGGGCGCCTTCGCCTGCGTCGCGTCCGGGCCACAGTGCTCTCCTTTCCTTTGCCTTGACCGGTCAGACCTACGCCATGTCCATTTCCACCTTCACGGCCTCGCGTCGGACCCACTCAGGAAATGCCTCGCCCAACCATGTCAGCACGGTGTCGATCCGGCCGGCCCCTTGTTCGCTGTGTCCAAGGGTCACCGTCAATCCGTTCGGCTCGCTGCGCACGTCGACCAGCCACTTCCCCAGATCGACCGTCTGCGCCTCGCCCTTGCGCTGCACGCGCACCGGCAAGGCCTCCGCTTCCACGAGTCGCCGGCGCGCCCGCTCGGCGACACCTGCATCCGGACACCCGCGCACCCGGTAGGTGCACGACCGGACCCTACGCCCCCGCCGCGTCGGCGGGAGCCTCGCACAGCCGGCCACCTCCAGCACCGGCCTGAGGCCATCGGCCAACCGCCGCTGCAGGTCGGCGAGGTCCACTTTGCGCACGAACTCGATCTCGACTTCCTCACAGACCGATTCGATGCCCACCGCAAGGGCGTGGAGAAACACCAGACGGGGGCGCGGGTTGAACCCCGCGGTCAGGCGCACGGGCATTGCACAACGCCGGAGGGCCCGCTCCCAGGTTCTCAGGACATCGTGATGCGAATGGAACCGTGCCCGTCCGCGTTTGGCGAAACGAACCCCGACCTTCTGTATGATCGGACCCTGGGCATTCACGACAGTCCCCATCAGAAAGGGTCCGAGGCAACGGTTCGCCCCGGCCCCGTCGGGCCTCGCTCCTCACGGTAAACAGACGGGCGGCTCCCGTCAAGGCGAGGCCGCCCGTCCATGTGAACCGTATCGTCCGAATGAGACCTACTCAGCCCCGGTCTCCGCGCGCCCCATGGTTCCCATCCCGGTATTGGCCGCCAACTCGCGCATGGCCTCGAGCTGCTCGCCGAAGTCGTCGTGATGATGGGGCCCCAGGATCGTGGGCGTGACGAAGATCATCATGTTCCGCTTATCCAGAGTCGTGGTCTTGTTCTTGAAGGCGTACCCGAGGATGGGGATATCCCCGAGCAGCGGAATTTTGCGGCTCGAAATAGAGTAGGTACTCTCCAGCAGACCCGCGATTACGCCCGTCTCCTTGCTGCGCAGCATCATCTTGGTCACCGCGATCTTGCTCTGCGTTTGCGGCAGCTGGATCTCGCCGGTCTCGGGCGTGCCGAACGTGCGCCAGCCGTTGTCGCCCTCGGCGAGGTTGAGGTCTTCGACCTTCGGAACCACCTCGAGCACCACCTTGTCCTCGTCGCCGCACACGTGCGGGATTACGATGAGCTGCACGCCAGTGATGACCGGATTGGGGGCCTCTTCGTACCCGCTGCCGGTGTCGTCCGAATAGAACTCGGCGTAGCGGTAGATCTCACCCATGTGAATCGTGGCTTCCTGGTTGTCCAAGGCCAAGAGCTCGGGCGCCTGGATCACCTCAGCATCGTTGCACTCCTTGAGGTACTGGAGCGTGGCCTGGAGTTGCTGGAAGCTGAGGGTTCCCAGCGTGTGCGCCGAGGTCCCGGTGGTCGGATCTTCCGCGATCTTGTTCAGAGGCATGGGCCCCTTGGCCGTATTGGCCACAGGCGCAAGCGGACCGAGGTCGCCCCATCCGCCGACGGTCGTGTTGCGGCCGCTACGTTTGGCCGAAAACGGGAAGGCCGTCTGCCAGCTGCCGCCGCCCACCTCGGCGATCAGTCCGTTGTCCCAGCGCACGCCCTTCCGATCCGACGACGTGTCGTCAGTCGTCAGCATCCGCACCTTGATCTTGACCTGCTTGGGTTCGCGATCGAGCTGCCGGACGATCCCCACCATGCCCTCGATGTTGGTGGCCGTGTCTTTGATGATGAGCGTATTGGTCCGCTGCTCATACGTGATTTTTCCGTCCGCGCTCTTCAGCTGGCTGAGCACCTCGATCAGGGACCCGAGCGAGGTCCCCGTCATGTTCTCCTCCCCGCTGGTTTTCACGTACTGATTCTGTGGCAGCTGGGGGATGTAGCGCGTCCCGAACGGCTGCAGGAACTTGAGCTGCACGGCCCGCACCTCGTGCGTGGCCTGCACGCTCTCCGGCGAGACAATCCGGATGATGCCGCTCTCCTCCTCGACCATGACCAGCCGATAGGTCTTGAGGATGCTCGTCAGCGCCTCTTTCCAGGGCACGTCCTGCAGATCGAAGCTCACATTCTCGATATCGCCCACGGCCGGCCCGGGGATGATGTTCTGTCCCGCGCCCATGGCGATCATCTTGACGACCTCGGTCAACTTGGCGTTCTGCACGCTCATGGTCACGCGCGGCGGGCGCTCGAGGTACAGGATGCCGTTGGCCACCTCCTCCTCGTTCACCACGAACTTGTACTTCTTGGCGATGTAGTCGACAGCCGTGCGCCAGGGCACGTTCGTCAGCTGCACCGTGACCAACATGCTTTCCAGTTCCTCTTCCTTGGCCGGGTCGTCGACCTTGATCTTGACGTTCACACCACGCGACGCCCGACTGATGTAGTCGAGGACCCGCTCCAGGGGCATGCGTCGGTAGTTGAGCGTGACCTGTGGCACGGTCGTTTCCTGACGGCTTTTTGCTTGGGATGGCTTCTGGTCGGCCAACGAGGGGGCCGCGCCCAGCACCCCCAGCGCAAGTCCGGCCAGGCCGAGCCGGAGCCAGCCCCCCCTTGCTCGTTTGTCCAGTATCCGGCACATGAGATCCCGCCTCCCTTCTATTTCATCTGTTGTTCGATGCCTTCCACCAGGGCTTTCCGAAACCGCTGCCCCTTGTACAGGAATAGAACCGAATCCTCGGTAATCATCTCGATCTGCACGGGCGCCGAGCCCGATAGGTCCTCCAGCACGCTGCCCGACTCGTAGATCTTGTGGTTGATCAGGGCAGACGATCCCTGCGGGGTCCAACGGATCCCCTTGACGTCGATGCTCAGGTTCTCGAACTCCTTGCGCGTCTCCAAAGCCTGCTGGAGCCGCTTGGCTGTCCTGCTGTAGGCCACGATCTTCTGGAAGAGGCGGTAGTTGTCCTGCCGCGTGGGCGGCCCGCCCCATGCGTCCATGACGGTCGTGCGGACCTCTTCGCAGGCCTTGATGGCCTTCTTGTATTCCTGTCCCAGCATCCGCAGTTCGATACGCAGGAGCTGTTCCATCAGATACTGGTTCTGCTCATCGGCCGGCGGAGGCTCTGGCCTGCGGGAGCCTGAGGTGCCCTCGCCGGTGCCAGGCGGCTTCGCCCCCTCGCCTTCCTCCTCCTCTTCCGTGATCGGCAGCCGGAACTGAAAGGGATTCCGCTGGCCGGGGGTGTACACGAACGACTGATAGATGCGTACCTGCTCGAGCGTGTACTCCTCCTTGGGCCGCTCCCACCACGGCTTCTCTTCTCCCGCTTCCTCCTCGCCGGGGAGAGCCAGATCCTCCCCGTCGAAAGGCAGCTCCCCCTCCCCGCCGTGTGCCGACACATTCGTCAGCGCCACCAAGGCCAGGATGGCCAGGCAGACGGTCCGCCAGCACCACGTGTCAGCGTTCACCGTTCGCCCGTACGCGCATCGTGCTTCGAGAGCGAGATCCACGCCATCACCCTCCGGCCGCTCCGCCAACCGACCCGAGCTCATCCTCGAGGCCGGTATAGCGGAACGTCTGCATGATCAGACTGCACTTCAGAATGCCGTGCCTGTTGAGGCCATCGTCCTGCGCTTCCAAGTCGATATCCTTCACCGCAAAGAACCGTTTCTCCGGACGATTGTCTTCGCCGCGGATCTCGAACTCCTCCATCTTGTTGACGAAGGTGCCGATCTGATCGTAGGTGCCGAGGATCTTGATGCTGAAATTCATCTCCTCGTAGTCTCCTGCCGCCATGCCCTGCCCACGAACTCGTTCGGGCCGCATCGCGATCGGAAGCACGCCGGACTCCTTGGCCTTTCGCTCGATCGCTTGGAGGAGTTCGTCCGTATGCCGCTTGCGGGGCAGGAGTTGCCGGGCCGAACGGTCCGCCTCGGAGAGCCGTCGCATCTCGGCCTCCTTCTCGGGGATCTCGGCGATCTTGTCCTGCGCCACCTGCATGCGCGCGTCCAGCTTCTCCATCTGGCGCGCCAAGCTCTCCTCGCCCTTGAACGGCTCCCACCCGATATAGGCCACCTGGAAGTAGAGCCATACGAGCAACCCCAAGGTGATCACCACGAACGCCGCGATGGTGATGCCGAGTTTCACGCCTTCTTTCATGGTCGTCCTCGCAGACTCCGGAGCGGGGCCCACCCCGCATCCTCGATTCCAGCTCCTAGTACACCACCTCGGCCTCGTCAGCGCCGGGCGCCTTGAGCTCCATCTGGATGCGGAACTTGTGCGCCATGACGGGAAGCAGTTCGGCCGTCTTCAAGGCATCGTCCGGGCTGGGGGCGTCGTTCCATCCGTATTCAGCTTTGACGCTCGCCCGTTTGAAGAGCTCGTAAAAGGGCTGCTTCGAGATCATGCCCGATTCGCGCTTCTCCAGCTCCTCGAGCCGTTCCTTCAGCTTCTTGATCTCTTCGCTCTCCGTCGGCAACGTCTCGTCCTGTTGCCGCAGTGTCTCCCACTGTTTCTTTCGATCCTCCAGCATCGCTTCGAGCTGGGCTCTCCGCTGCTTCTCGGGCTTCTCGCCGGCCTCGAAGGTACGCATGTTGCGGACCAGCACCTCGAGCATGCCCAGCGCCGGCCGGGGATGTTGGGCCGAAGCATAGCCTTCGAGTTCCACTTGATGGCGCCGGGGCTCATAACTGAGCTTCGTCAACCACAGGTACCGCAACTTCCGGTTTGCGCGGTCGACATTCGGGTCCAGACTGATGATCTGCTTCAAGTCCCACAGGATCTTGGCCCAGATCGTGCGGCTCAAGAAAAGCCTCTTGACGTTGTCCACCCGCGCCTGGATGGCATCGATTTCGGTCTGCAGCTTCTCCAGTCGGGACGCCTTCTGTTCGGCTTCGACGACGCGCGCGGTCAGCTTGTCGACGTTGTCCTCTTTCTGTGGAATCACGTTCACCTTGAGGTGAATGATCAGCACGATGAGGACACAGACGATCAGCACCCCCACGCAGGTGGTGATGAACCGGGGAAGCGGCGTTCCCTCAGGCCTTCGCAGTCCCTCTGGAAGCAGATTGATTTCAATCATCGGGCCATTCGCCTCTGATTCGAGCATCTCCCCGGCCAAGGGGAACACGCGTCAGCTGAGACTCCGAATGCGGGACCCCAGTCCCAGCGCCACGGCCATATCCGAAGCCTTCTCCTGCAGGACAAGCTCATCCGTCGCGGTCACGTCGAGCGTCTCGAAAGGCATAAATCGCTGCGTATCCAGATCGAACACCTCGCCCAGGGCCTCCACGATCCCGGGAAACGTCGCCGCTCCGCCGGATACGTACACCCGGCTGACCGTCTGTTCGAACTGATTCTCGTAGTAGTCGAAGGAGAGCCGGACCTCACTCGCCAGGTCATCGATGATCGGCAGCATGGCATCGCGCATGCTGCTCATCGCCTCCCCCGGGTCCTCCTTCATCGACTCGACTACGGTCGGTTCCTCGCCGAATCGCTTGGCCACCGAGTCGGTCATGGCATTGCCCGCCGTGTAGACTTCACGCGTGAAGCACTCGGATGTGCCCTTCTGAATACAGATGCTCGTCTTGGACGCGCCGATGTCCACGAGCGCCACAGCCTCGCCTTCGCCCGCCAGTTCGGCCCGCAGGTTGCAGAGCTCGTAGGCATTGTGGAGCGCGAAGAGATCCACGTCGATCACCGTGGGCTGCAACTTGAGATTCTGCAGCATGGCGAGATGCTCCTCGACCAGCTGCCGCTTGGCCGCCACCAGGAGCACGCGGATCTGGTTGCCACCCTCGTCCGCCGCCCCCAGCTCCTGGCAGTCCAGCTGCACTTCGTCGACATCGTAGGGAATGTATTTGTCGGCCTCGTATCGTACCGCCTGCCGCAGTTCGTCCGATGGCATCTGCATCATGGTGACCTGCCGCACAATGACCGACCGACCGCTGACCGACGTCACGACGCTGCGGCTCTTCAGATCGTTGTTGGCGATCACAGCGTGGATGGTCTCTTCGACCATGTCCGGAGACGGAATCCGCTCCCACCCGACTCCGGTGACGGTGATTTCGTCCCCCGCGCCTGTCAGCTCGACCGCCTTGACGCTGTAGGTGCCGATATCCAATCCCAGAACAGTGCGCTGTCTAGCCACGGACCGACTCCCCACATGGAATATCGCAGGTGCTGCGCCGCGACACGGGGCGGCTGTCCACCATACGGAAGCTCTTGTATCTTATCGGCAATCCCCTCGCAGGGCATTGTTTGTTTCCGAACTTTTCTGCGACCTTTCCGGGCCGCCACGTCCGATAAGGCAACCCCGCTCTCTTCCACAGCCTTGACAAGGGACCTCGCCCCCGTAGAATGCGGAAGTTGGCCCATTGCTTTCAGCAAAAGCGGGAATCGCAACTTCGTACACCATCTTCCTATGTGAGGATCGCGCCATGGACGGGCAGCGCAAATCCGTGATCATCCTCGAAGATGATCCCGACATCTCAGACCTGCTCGCCCAACTGATCCGTTCCTACGGCGCCAGCCCGACCGTCTGCAGCGACGAGCAGTCGGTCTTGCGCGCCGTGGAACAGCAGAACGTAGCCCTGGCTCTCCTGGACATCATGCTTCCCGGCACCGACGGCCGGGAGACCCTCTCGGCCCTGCGCAAGCAAAAGGTCTCCTTTCCGATCTACTTCATGACAGGCATCAACACAAACGAGATCAGCGAGGCCTACTTCGCACTCGCCGACGGCGTTCTCCAGAAACCCTTCTCAATCAAGGCGTTGCGGAACCTCCTGGACAAGACGCTCGCCCTGCCCCACGTCCCCGAGACGCCGAGCGAGCCGCGTCGCAAGCTCCTGGAACTCATGGCCACCGTGGCCACGGAGCAGGAAAGCATCCGGCGGCAGCAGGCCCGCCTGGCCGCCCTGTCAGTCGGCCTGGAACGAAACGAGTCCCAATCCGCTGCAGAGCAACTCAAGGAAGTCGGCATGGCCCTGGAAGCCAGCCTTGCGCGCGTATCCTCGGAGCTCGAAGCGCTCCGTCTCCTCCTGGATCCAGCGGAGTGATCCCCCCGCAAGCGGCACGCCAGAAACATCCGCACCCCCTGTCTCGAGGAATTCAGGTCTTTTGCTGGAAAGGGGGTATCCACTTCGCTCTCGCAGCATCTCTCAGGTCCTGCCGGCGGCT
>CAZBZG010000090.1:0-15658 GCA_964496245.1 uncultured Planctomycetaceae bacterium
AGGCGGGCCACGTCCCGGCCCCAGACGTACGCGTCGTAGTGCCCGGGACTGATCTCGTAGGCCACCACGCACGTCCCCGGCGGGCTCTCCTCCCACCCCGTGCCGCGGTTGGTGAGGCGAATCGCCTCTTCCGCCGGAAGCATGGCCAGGAGCGCGCTCATGACCGTGGTCTTGCCCGCGCCCCCGGGCCGCGCGCCCACCATCCACGAAGCGCCGTCCTCGATGCGGGCGAGCAGCCACGCGGTCTGCGCCATCGTGAGCGTGCCGGCCTCGATCAGGTCCACGACCGAGAGCATGCGACCGCCCCGCTGGTTGCTCCGTTCGACCACGGCCAGAACCGGATCCATCCTTCCCTCCAAGCGCCGATCGCCTGCAGACGCCGGACAGAGCCTACCGATTCGGCCAAGGCTTCGCAAGGTTCGGCCGCGGGAACGGCTCCTGCGTCCGGCCCGCCGGTTGAGACCCGCCTTACACAACATATCGACAACCAGGACCGGAAACACCCCGCATGTGGTGCTTTCGTTGAAAGGAAGCACCCCGCGTGGACGATAGATCTTCCCAGAGGGATGTGATCAGGAGTCTCGCCAAAGGAGCGATCATGAGTACGATCACCTTGTGGACGCAGAACGGCTGCCCCCTCTGCGCAGAGGTCAAGGCGATTTTCGCCGGGCAGGACTACGAGGAACGCGATGCAGCCGAATTGCTCGCCGGCACGACCCCCGATGCAGACGCCATGGTGCAGCTGGCCATGCAGGACATGCAGCTGCCGCTCGTCATGTTGGACGGGCGGTTCGTTCCGCCGCTGGAACTAATCGAAAACGCGGCTTGACCCTTTTGCCCCGTGGCCATAAGGTTTCTCTGAACCACACCGCTGGACCGGAGGAACCGTGCCATGGGCAAAGAGCTCACCTTCGCCGCCATCACTCCTCGCAGCCTGGCCAAAGGCGTGACCGGCGGCATCACCGCGCGTCTTCTCGCCACGCCGGGCCTCGAATTCGTCGGCGTGCGCATGTACGCGCCCAGCGGCAAGTTCGTGGACGACTACCTGAATATCGTCCACAAGGTCAAACTGCCACGGAAGTACAAGCAGGCCTACCTCGAACACGTCGACACCGCCTATCGCCGGGAAACCTGCCTCGCCAAAGGCTACACGAATCGGCTCATGGTCTTCTTCTTCCGTGGTGCCAACGCCCGGCAGCGCCTGACCCGCGACGTGATCGGAGGCTACGACCCCAACCCGAGCGCCAAGACCATCCGGGACAGCTACGGCACCTACACCATGCTGCCGGACGGCTCCATCCACGACTTCCATCCGGCCGTCGACGCACCGCATTCGGACACAAGCAATCGCGAACTACTGCGCCTATTGGCCCGGTATGCGGAGAAGGACGGCGGCGTGCTCGAACACGTCATCCCCGACACCAAGAAGAAGAAGATGCAGACCACGCTGGTCATGATCAAGCCCGATATCCTGAAGCAGCCATCCACCCTGCCGGGCAGCCTCATCGGCGTCTTGTCCACCATCGGCCTGTACATCGTCGGCGCCCGCCTGGTCAACCTGAGCGTCGAGCAGGGCTTCCAGTTCTACGGCTTTCTGGAGAACATCTTCGTGGACAAGCTCGCCTACCGGGTCGATAGGGCCCTGCGCCGGGATTTGAAAGAAGCGTTCGACTTCGACCTCGATGATGAAGACTATGCCGCCATGACCGATCTGCTGCGACAGAAAAATGCGCACTGCGAGGTCTGCAAGATCATCGAATACATGACCGGCACCCACCCGGACGAAGCGAAGACGAAGTCCGCGCGACGCCAGCCCGGACCCGCGCGCTGCTTCGCCCTGCTCTACCGGGGGGAGGACACCATCCGAAAGGTCCGGCAGAAGCTGGGCGAAACGGACCCCAGCAAGGCCAAGGCCGGCACCATCCGGGCCGACTACGGTTTCGATCTCATGCGCAATGGCATGCACGCCTCCGACTCGATCGAGAGCGCGGTCCGGGAGCGGAAGATCGTAGGGCTCTGGGGCGACGAACCCTCGGAGGAGAAGCGGATGATCCAGCGGTGGATCCACGGGACGCGCTGAAACCCCGGTCCCCTCTTCTTTCCGTCGAGACGCCATGTCCACAATCGATGTCCAGACGTTGGAAGCAGGCGTTCTGCAGGCCAACTGCTACCTCTTGACGCCGCGCGGCCAGACGGCCACCGTGCTCATCGACCCCGGAGGCGACAGCGACCGCCTCCTCGCAGAGCTCGCACGCACGAGCCGCCACCCCGTACTGGTGCTGCTGACGCACAGCCATTACGACCACATCGGAGGGGTGGAAGGCATCCTCGAGGCGCACCCCACGGCGGTCCTCGCCTGCCATGCCGACTGCGGCAGCCGCATCACGGATCCGATCAAGAACCTGAGCGCTCCGGTCTTGGGAAGGGGCGGACGCGTGCGCCCGCCGAACCGGACGATCGCGCACGACGAAGTCGTCACAGCCGCAGGCATCGACTTCCACGCACGCCATCTCCCCGGCCACAGTCCCGGGCATCTGGTCTACCGCGTAGAGGCGGCGCAGGCCCTGTTCTCCGGGGATACGATCTTCGCCGGCGGCATCGGCCGCACCGATCTGCCCGAGGGCAACAGCCAGCTCCTGCTCGACGGGCTGCACGCGCTCCTCGAGGACCTGCCGCCGGAGACGCGCATCTATCCCGGCCACGGGCCGCGGACCACCGTGCGGAACGAACGACAACACAACCCGTTTCTCTGAAGCAACGGGAAATGCACACCGCGGAAGGCACCGGCCATGGCTCGCCTGTCAGCCTCGGATCTCGCAGGGTTGCACTCCGGCCTGCACCGCCGGGAGCTCGCGTGGGCGCTTCTTCCCGCGGCCGCGGCCGCACTGCTCGCGTGCTTTCCCGTCTTCTCGGGCGACATCTGGATGCATCTGGCCTCAGCGCGTCTGATCCTCGAATCAGGTGGCATCCCGACCGAGGACCCCTTCCTCTACACCGCGGTCGGCAATCGGTGGGTCAACCACAGCTGGGCCGCCCAGCTCCTCTTCTACGTCGCCCACGCGATCGCGGACGTCGACGGTCTGGTCTTGGCGCGCATGCTCCTGACCGCGGCCGGGAGCGCCATCTTCTGGCTCCTGGCGGTCCGACGCGGGGCGCATCCGTGGATCGCAGGGCTGTGCGCAACCATCCTCACGGGCATCGCAGCCCCCTACTATATCACCCGCCCGCTCATGCTCGCCCCCCTGTGCACAGCCGGACTCCTGCTCTGCCTGCGCCGGCCGACATGGCCGCGTCTCGGTGCAGCGCTCGTGCTCCAACTCGCCTGGGCCAACCTGCACGCGAGCTTCGCCCTCGGGATCGTTCTCTTCGGTCTGCACGCGGTCCTGGCCACCGCGCGGCATGCCCTCCGCCGCCGCAGCGTCCCAGGGGACGCGAAGTCGCCGGACGCCACCGCCAACGAAGCGCCTGTGGAATCGGCGCCGCTCCGGCTCTGGATCGGCACCCTTGCAGCCCTTGGCGTCAGTCTGCTCAATCCCAACGGCGTCGACCTCTTGCTCTATGTGGTCCGTCTCCACCAGTTGGCGTGGGTGCGGGAGGTGATCGAGGAATGGCGGCCACCCGAATTCTGGCGGCCCCACAACTACCGGTTCGCCGTGGCAGCCGTAGCCGTCTGGATTTTGACGTTGGCCGCCCTGGCCCGGCGTCGCCGTCTCTGTCCGGTCGACGTCCTGGTGCTCGCCCTCTTCACCTGGCAGGCCTTTGTCTCCCGCCGCTTCATTCTGCTGTGGGCCTACCTGGCGATCCCAACGGCCGCCCTCGCGGTCACGCGACTCCTGCCGCATCGACAGCGGCTCCATCGCCTCGCCGGCGTCCTCCTCGCCTGCCTCGGCGGCTTTGTTCTGACCGAGGTCGTGTCCGCACGGATCCGTGTGGACCGATTCGGCTTCGGTCTCGACAGGGACGTTCTGCCGGTGCGCGCCGTGGAGTTCCTCCAGGTCAACCGCATCGTCGGCAACGTGGCCTGCGCCCAGTATGCGGGGGGGTACATCCTGTGGACCGCTCCCGCGATCCGGCCGGCCACGGACGGGCGATGTCTGGTGAACGATCCCGAAACCATCAAGGCGTTCAACGCCCTCGGCCTCGGCCGGCCCGCCTGGCGCGACGCCTTTCCCGCGCCAGGCGACTCGGATGTCATGCTCATCGAAAACGGCTACCATCACACCCCTCTCCATACGATCCGCGACACCTGGCGGGTGGTGTACTGGGACGACCATTGGGTCGTCTGGATCCGCCGTGGCGGCGCCTATGACGCGATCATCGCGGCCCGCGACACGACGCTGTCCAGCCCCAACGTGCTCCAGCACGTGTACAAGGATCTCGATCCGGACGAACGGGAAGACGTGCGCGTACAGCTCGAACGGCGCATCGAGACCGATCCGGAGCCCTGCGGCGTGGCCTACGCCCTGCTCGGCTATACCCGCTATGTCGACGCCATCCTGCTCCTCGCCGAAGCCTCGAAGCTGGAGGTGCAACACCAGCAATCGGCGGCCGGCGACGCGGAAGCGAAGCGCCTGCGAGCTGTCGACAAGGAGCGACAGGCCCTGGACCGGCTCCGACGGTCCATCGCGCTCTTCGAAGCCGATCTCCTGCTGAATCCCGGGGAGCAGCGTTCCCTCTTCGCTGTGGCGCGCAGTCTCGTGTGGATGGGCGAGTCGGCTCGAGCGCGTACGCTGTTCGAGATGGCCGCTCAACAGGATCCCACGAACTGGGTGCACGCCGTGCGAAGCGTGGAATATGCGACCGAATCGCTCGCCGCCCTCCTGGGCGACCATGCGCGCGAGGCTCGGGAGGCGCGCGCCCTGGCCGGCTGGCTGCGGGACCGTGCCCGCGCGGAGCGCGACGCCATCCGGACCCGCTATCGGCTGCGCCGGCAGGAACATCAGATGCCGCGTTGGTTGTGGCGGGGCGGGGACCCGCGTTGAGGCTCAGGCCCGGATCACCCGGGCTTTGACGCGGCCCGCCCGCGCCATGGCGTTGCGCGTATCGACCACGAGCGGAGCGTACTCGCCCACCTTCGCGTAGTCCACGTCCGTGTGGTCGGTGCCGATGAGCACGGCGTCCGCCTGCCGGAGACTCCGGGCCGTGAGCGGCACGGACCGCATGCGGTACCTGTACTTGCGGGTCGCGGGCAGACTGGGAACGAACGGATCGTGGTATGAGACCTTGGCCCCGCGCTCGCGGAGAAGCTGGATGAGGCGGAGACTGGGCGATTCCCGCATGTCATCGACGTCCTTTTTGTAAGCCACCCCCAACAGCAGCACGCGGCTCTGCTTGAGGCTCTTCTTCTCGTCGTTGAGCGCCTCCATGAGACGATCGATGACGTACTCGGGCATGCTCGTGTTGATCTCGCCGGCGAGCTCGATGAAGCGCGTCGGCATCTCGAACTCGCGTGCGCGCCAGGTCAGGTAGAACGGATCGATCGGGATGCAGTGCCCCCCCAGCCCCGGTCCGGGGTAGAACGGCATGTACCCGAACGGCTTGGTCTTGGCCGCCTCGATGACCTCCCAGACATCGATCCCCATGCGCTCGAAGACGATCTTGAGCTCATTGACGAGCGCGATGTTCACGGACCGGAAGACGTTCTCGAGCAGCTTGGTCGCCTCGGCCGCGTCCGGGGAAGATACGGCCACGGTGTCCACCACCACCGCCCGGTAGATCGCCTGGGCCAGCCGCCGCGATGGTGCATTGATGCCGCCCACCACCTTGGGAATGCTGTGCGTCGAATACTTGGGATTCCCGGGATCCTCCCGTTCGGGCGAGAAGGCCAGGAAGAAGTCGCGGCCGGCCTTGAGCCCGCCCGCCTCCAGCGGCGGCTGGAGCACCTCCCGCGTGGTGCCGGGATAGGTCGTGCTCTCCAGGACCACCAGCTGCCCGCGGCGCAAGGTCTTTGCGATGGACTCGGCCGTGGCTCGCACGTATGTCATGTCCGGCTCGCGGTGCGCCGTGAGCGGCGTGGGCACGCAGATCAGGATGCAGTCCGCGCCCTTGAGCTCCTTGAAGTCGCTGGTCGCCCGGCAGTCCGCGCGGCCGGCGATCTCCTGAACCGCTGCCGCGGGAATGTGCCGGATGTACGTCCGGCCGGCATTGACGTGCTTGACCTTGGTCGCATCCAGATCGAATCCGAGCACCGGAAAATCGGCGCGCGCGAATTCGATCGCCAGCGGAAGTCCCACGTAGCCCAGTCCGATGATCCCCACCCGGGCCTCGCGGGCCTCGATCTTCTTGTGCAGGCGTGCGGCAAGCGTGCGTGCCATGATGCCCTCCCTCTGCTGACGCGGGCCGCGGACGCGGCGCCAGCGAACGCGACAGGCGCCTCATTATGCGGATCGGCTGAACCTGGTCAATCGATTTTGCCGCCAGCCCCTTGCGACAGGGGACACCGGCGGGTATACAGAGGAAGATGATCAACGCCTACCGGAAAACCGCCGCGCCGCCCCCGCGCTGGGTGCTCGCACCCGCCCCCGGCGAAACGGCCCACGCTCTCGCCCGCGACCTGGGCCTCTCTGCGGTGACGGCCGGTCTGCTCGTCCAGCGGTTGGAGGTCCCTTCGCCGCAAGCCGCGCAGGCCTTCCTCCGCCCCAGCCTCGGCCAGCTGCACGGCCCCTGGCAGCTGCAAGGCATGCGCGAAGCCGCCGCACGAATCGTCCGCGCCATCGAAGCCTCCGAGCGCATCGTGATCTACGGCGACTACGACACGGACGGCGTCACCGCCACGGCCGTGCTTGCCCGCATCCTCCAGCAGCTGGGCTGCCGGCCGGCCACCTACCTGCCCTCGCGTCTGGAGGAGGGATACGGCTTGTCGGACGAATTCATCGCCCAGGCCCGCACCGACGGGACCGCCCTCGTGATCACCGTGGACTGCGGCATCACCGAACACGACAAGATCGCGGCCCTGACCGAGAGCCACATCGACGTCATTGTGACCGACCATCACGAACCGGGCGCCAGCGCTCTGCCCGCCGGCTTGGCGGTCGTCAACCCCAAGCGAACCGACCAGGACTACCCGTTTCGGGAACTGACCGGGGTGGGCGTGGTCTTCAAACTCGCCTGGGCCGTGTGCGAGACCGTGATGGGCTCCCCCCGGGTGGGAAAGCGCCTGCAGGAAGCCCTGCTGGGCGTCCTGCCCCTGGTCGCCCTGGGCACGATCGCGGACGTGGCGCCCCTGGTCGACGAGAACCGCATTCTCGTTGCGCACGGGTTGCAGGCCTTCCGGCGGGCGGATCCCGGACTCGCGGCACTGGCCGAGGTAAGCGGCGTGGATCTCGCCCGTCTCACCGTGCGGGACGTGGCTTTCGGCCTGGCACCGCGGCTCAATGCAGCCGGACGGCTGGGAGACGCCGATGCGGCGCTGCATCTCTTGCTCGAGGACGATCCCCGACGCGCGACCGGACTCGCCCGCGAACTCGACCGCCAGAACCGGGAACGGCAGAAGCTCTGTCAGCAGACGCGGGAGGAGGCGTTGTCGCTGGTCCGGGACAGTTTCGATCCCGCGCGCGACGCCGCCATCGTGGTGGCTGCCGACCGCTGGCACGAAGGCGTAGTGGGCATCGTCGCCGGGCGGCTGGCCGAGGAGTTCCATCGCCCCGCCGTGGTCATCGCCCTGCTGCCCGACGAGGACAGCGGCAAGGGATCGGCCCGGAGCATCGAGGGGCTCAATCTCTACGAAGCCATGAGCTGCTCCCGTCAGCGTTTCCTCCGCTTCGGCGGACACGAACAGGCCGCGGGCTTCTCGATCCCCCGCCATGAGATCGACCCCTTCCGCAGCGAGCTGAACGAGGCCTGCCACCAGCAGATGCGGACGCGACCCCTCGATCCCACCCTGCCGATCGACGGCTCGCTCGACCTAGCGATGCTCACGATCGAGCTCCTCCGCGAACTCGAGCGACTGGCGCCCTTCGGTTGCGGCAACCCCCGTCCCCGTTTTCTCGCACGGGGCGTCCGCGTGGCAGGTCAACCGCGTCTCATGGGCCGCGAGCAGCAGCATTTCAGCTTCAACGCCTCCCAGAACGGTGTGGCGCACCGGGCCGTGGTCTTCAACAACACGGAGTGGCTGCGCGAAATCGATGCGGGCAAGCGGGAGTGGGACATCGTCTTCGCCCCGACGATCAACGAGTACCGCGCCACGCCGCGGGTGGAGCTCAAGATCGAGGATATGCGGCCCTGCTGAACCGAAAAGGGTTGCGCGGGCAGCTCGCGGCCGTTATACTGCGGGCACAATCGGGTGCAGCGGCCGAACGGGGAACCGACCACAAGGGCTTTTCGAACCGGTCAAGAAAGGAGCGGGACGTCATGATGAGTGCCATCCGAGCACCGATGCTGGGCGCATGCCTGGTGGCGCTGGCTTCGGCCCACGCCGGCGAAAGCCCCATCCGGGGAGCCGACCTCTCCAGGCACATCGCGGGCCCCGAAGTCACCGTCGAACAGCTCGCCGGCAAGGTCGTCTTGCTCGAGTACACGGGCGCCTACTGACCGGGCTGCCGCCGCGGCTACCCGCGTCTCGTGGAGATGCAGAACCAATACGGTCCTTCGGGCAAGTTCACGGTCTTCGGCTCCAACGTCCAGCGCAACGACGCCAAGACGACCGAGTTCTTCAAGGACGCCAACTTCCCCCTCTATCACCAGGTGCGCCTGGAGCACGCGCCGTGTGGACGCGGCATCCCCCATGCCGTGCTCTTCGATCATACGGGCAAGGTGGTCAAGTCCGGCTACCCCAACGAGGACATGTTCAAGCTCATCCCCGACCTCGTGGCCGCAGCTCCCGCATCCGGCGGCGCCGGACCGGCGGCCCCCATCCTGGGCGACGTACAGGTCAAGCGCTGCAAGTCGGAGGCACACGGTCTCTCGCAGGGCCGTCCCCTCGCCCCCATCCTGGAACGCCTGGACCGGTATGCCGAACGATCGAGCGCCAAGGGCGAGGAGGCCAAGGCCCTGGCGGAGGCGGTCCGCACCTACATCGACAAGGAGAGCGAACGGCTCACCAAGCTGGTCGAAAAGCGGCCCGCCTACGCAGCCCTGCACCTCGGACGGCTCTTCAAGCGGGTCAAGGGGCTGCCCGCCCACGAGGCCCTGTGGGAAACGCTCAAGCCGCTCGTGCAAGACAAGGAACTGGTCAGACTGGTGGAGATCGTCAAGGAGCTCGAGGAAGTCAAGGAAACCATAGAAGAACGCGGCGAGTCGCGGATTCTCGACCACAAGCTCAAGCGCATCAAGAAGAAGCTGAACGACTACATAGAGAGCGACGGCCCGACCGACCGGCTCAAGTCCGAAGCCTTCGATCTGGCCGAAGAACTGTAGGCCCCGCCCCAATCCCCCTTGACCCCGGACCGCAGAGCGGTCAGGGCCGACGGGCAGGACCTCTTCTTCGTCACCGTGAAGGTGGTGGACGGCCGCGGGCAGCGCCATCCCAACGCCGACCGGCAGGTCGCCTTCGCCCTCAACGGTCCCGGCACCATCGCAGGTGTGGGCAACGGCAACCCATCGAGCATCGAGCCGTTTTAGGCACGCAAGCGCAAGGCCTTTTGTGAACGGTGCCTGGTGGAGGTCAAAGCCGGCCGGAAAGCGGGACACAGCAGGCTCAGCGCAAGACCCAACGGTCTCAAGCCCGCTGCAGCGCGCCTCCGTGCCTCAGGCGCGAGACGACGCTGATCCGGAAGGGAACCGACTGTGGGCATCTCCGGCACACTGGAATTCGGAGAGGATGTCCTCCGCCTGGACCTGCCGCCAGGTGCAGACCTGCTGGCGCTGCCCGCGGATCTACCCCTCGCTGATCCGGCGACGGCGATCCGGGGAGCCCTCCGTGCGCCCATCGGCTGCCCCGCCCTCCCCGAAATCATCCGGGCCAAGCGCTCGCAGAAACCCGACCTGCGAGCGGTGGTCGTGGTGAGCGACAACACCCGCCCGGTTCCCTACAGGGGCGAGCAGGGCATCCTGGACCCCCTCCTCGACATCCTTCGAGAGGAGGCGGTGGAGGCCATCGAACTCCTCGTGGCCACGGGCACCCACCGGCCGCTCACAGACGAAGAACTTCGCGATCTCTTGCCGGAACGCGTCTTCGACGGAACCATCCAGATCACGAACCACGTCTGCACGGATGCCGCCATGCTGCGGACCGTCGGGCAGACATCCCGCGGCACCGACGCATCCATCAACACCCATTACCTGGACGCGGACCTCAAGATCCTCACGGGACTCGTGGAGCCCCACTTCATGGCGGGCGCGAGCGGCGGGCCCAAGTCGGTCTGCCCGGGCGTGGTCGGGGAAGCTGCCACCTACACCTTCCACGGCCCCGAACTCATGGCCCACCCACGCGCCGACAGCCTCGTGCTTGACGGCAATCCCTGCCACGAGGAATCCCTGGCCGTGGCCGAACAGGCGGGTGTAGACTTCATCGTCAACGTCACGCTCAACAGCGCCAAGCGCGTGACCGGCGTCTACGCCGGCCACGTGCGCGACGCCCATCGCCAGGCGGTGGCGCACGTTGTGCGTACGGCCGGCATCCCGATCGATCACGAATACGACCACGTGGTGACACACGCCGGTTTCGTGGGCATCAATCACTACCAGGCCGCCAAGGCCGCGGTCGAAGCCGCCAAGGCCGTACGGCCGGGTGGGCAGATGCTCCTGGTGGCCAACCACACGGACCGGCATCCCGTGGGCAGCACAAATTACCGCCACGTGCTGCAACACCTCACGGCGCTCGGGGTGGACAAGTTCACCGACATGCTCTTTCGACCGGACTGGACGTTCATTCCGGAGCAGTGGGAGGTCCAGATGTGGGCGCGTGCCTTCCGCAAGCTCGAAGGCCTCGACCACCTGACCTACTGCGCCCCGCAGCTCACCGGGCCGCTCTTCGCGGACTGCAACATCCCGGGCCGAGACGGAGGTGCGGACGTGCCCGCTTCCGCCGGCCTGTCCGACCGAGGACTCGCCGAAACCATGATGCAGAACGCGGTCACGCGTTTCGCACAAGCCCATCCGAATACCAGCATCGCCGTCCTCCTGGACGGGCCCTACGGCGTGCCTTTGGTGAAGGCGCGCGAAGCGGGTGCGTCAGGGTCCGGAACGTGACGGCTGTCGGCATTCGCGCGCGCGTCCCGCCGGGATGGGCTTTTCGCTTGCGCTGCCTCCCCGACGTTCTAGAATGGCGGCATCGACGAGAGGCAGACCATGACCCGGGACCAGGCGCTCGCCCTCCTCCACGAATACACCCCGTCCGAGAATCTGCGCAAGCACGGCTATGCGGTGGAGGCGGCCATGGCCGCGTACGCCGAACGCTTCGGCGAAGATGTGGAGACGTGGCGGATCTGCGGACTCCTCCACGACTTCGACTATGAACAATACCCGGACCAACACCCGCAGAAGGGCAGCGAGATCCTGACCGAACAGGGGGTGCGCGAAGACATCCGCACGGCCATTCTGGGCCACGCCGATGCAGCACCGCGCGAGAGCCGCATGGCCAAGACGCTCTTCGCCGTGGACGAACTCTGCGGCTTCCTGATCGCGTGCGCCCTGGTCCGGCCGGACAAGTCCTTCTCCAGCATGAAGGCCAAGTCGGTCAAGAAGAAGCTCAAGGACAAGCGCTTCGCCGCGCAGGTCAGCCGCGAAGACATCTCAAAGGGCGCCGAAGACCTGGGCGTGCCCTTCGACGAGCACGTCCTGTTCGTGGCCCAGGCCCTGGGCGCGGTGGCGCCGTCTCTCGGACTGGAGCCGTGAGACGGTTGCGCCTGCCGAGAGCAGCGTCGTCGGGGCGACCCGCACGGCACACGGAACGCATCCACACGTGGGTGAATGCCCGTTGATCGATTGAAAAGGAAAGGAGCCGACATGGCGCGCAAACCGTACAACGTAGGACCGGTCACGCTGCGGTCCATGCCCTTCTGGTGCGTGGGCAATCCGCTGGGCGACCCTTTTGGGGACAAGGTGCTCAAGATCCAGGACTCGGAAGTAATCGCCGACATCCTGGCCTGGGCGGCTGGCGAAGGTTTGATCGAGGCCACCAGCTTCCATGACGATGACCTGGTGCCGTGGGATCCGGACAACCCCGAGGACGACCGCGACAAGAAGGGGGACGTCTACAAGAAGCTGATGGCCATCCGCCGGACGCTCCGGCGGGCCGGTCTGCGGATCAACACTGCGACCTGCAGCCTCCACGGCAATCCCCTCTTCCGGAAAGGCGGCCTGACCAACCCCGACCGGGAGATTCGGGAGCTCGCGCGTCTCAAGGCCGAACGGACGCTCCGCATCGGCAATCTTCTCGGCGCGCGGCACTTCACCTACTGGGTCGCACGCGACGGCTTCGAGGTGCCGGTGACCGTGGACTGGAAGAAGACCTACGACCATCTCGCCGACGGGCTCAATCACGCCTACGACTACATCAAGCGCCGCCGACTCACGAACTACAAGGGCGGCACCGTGGAGCCCAAGCCCAACGAGCCGCGCGGACAGATGTATCTGCCGACCGCGGGCCATGCCGTGGGCTTTATCCAGAGCCGCCTCAAGCACCCGGAGTTCTGGGGCGTCAATCCCGAACTTCTGCAGCACGAGAGCATGGCCCTCATGAATAGCGTGATGACCGTGGGCTACCTCGTGAGCACGGGCAAACTCTTCTTCCTCCACTTCGGCAGCCAGATCAAAGCCCAGTTCGACAACGACTATCCGCCGCTCGTCGGCCCCGAAGGGCTCAAGGAAACAGCCCAGATGTTCTGGGCGCTCATGCAGATGAAGTGGAAGGGCGTGTGCGAGTACGACTGCCATATGCTCCGCACCGAAGGCGACCCGTCCCGGGACATCGCCTGCCGCAAGGCCTTCGTGCGCAACTGTAGCCAGGGCCTGACCATCGCCTTGGAGCTCGCCAAGCGACTGGCCGGGCGCAGCTACAGCTCGAAGAGCGAAACGGTCTCCGACCACGAGGCCATCATGCGCATGTGCGGGCTGACCAAGAAGCAGATCCAGCGGAAGACCGTGAGCCGCTGACCTGCCCGAGGGCGGCACAGCGGACATTCACAAGGGAAATGCCGAACGGCGCTCACAAACGAGCGCCGTTCGTCGTGTCGTACGGTTCGCCGTCTGAGATCAAACAAACAGGCGCCGCACGCAGCGGCGCCCGATCGAAAAGCATTCCAGAGAGTGGCGCGCGGTTCAGTCCACTTTCATCTCGGCCACGACCCAGTCATGCAGGGTGGTGGGCGGGACGTGGACGTGGTACTTCTGTCGCATGCGTTGGGTGGCCCGCTCCAGGGTCATGGACTGCTTGACCACGAGATCCACAGCCGTGCGTCGGACCCGGTTGGTAAAGCGCCCCGAGGGCTGGGCCAAATGGTCCATGGGCAGGGAGAAGTGCTTCCGGCAGTTCACACAGTAGTGTTTGCTATACGTGACCTCGAGCACGGTGGGGGCCGAGATTCCGACTTCGCGCAGGCGCCGCCGGCCGACCGAATGACGCTTGCTAACCGTACCGCACTTGGGACACGGGGCGGTCTTACGCGAAAGATTGATGCGCCGGATCTTGGTGCCGCGTGGAAGGACAGTTTTGTGGGGCACTGTCTTACCTCCTCTCTCAAGAGCGACCGGGGGGCCTGGAACCGTCCTGGTCTTCTCGCAATCGCTTGCCGCAAAGGCGCCTACAAAGGCTACACAAAGGCTACAAGGCGTCTATCGACCTGAAGTCCGGTTTGGGTTGAGCCGAAATCGGAACGCGACTTGCTTTTTGCTCCACAGGACCGCCGCGTCGTGCGCGTGGGTCAGCAGAGAGCCAAGCGCCCAAAGGCCCTGTCTGTCAGGCAGATATGCGGGGGGCATCCGACCCGTTCATGCACACGGTCCGGGAGACGGGGGCTGTTGTGAAATCGCGGGCGCGTCTGCAGGATCGGGCCGCATGTTATCGGGCGGACCGCAGAGAAGACAGGACCACAGAACCCCGCTCTGCTCAGAGTTCCTGCCGGCCTTCGAGTGCGAACTGGAGGGAACTGGGGCCCGTACTCTCCAGGTCGGTACCGCTGGCCAGGCCGCGGGCGAGCCGCGTGATCCGCAGCGCCTCCCGCTTGAACAGATCCACGAGCAGCGCGGCGGTAGCATCGCCTTCGGTCGTGGGATTCATGGCCAGGATCAGCTCGCGCACGGGGGTCTCTCCTTGCCGCGCTTCAGCGATGCGATCATGCAGTTCCTGGATGCGCAGCGACTCCGGACCAATCCCCTCAGGCGGATTGAGGTGTCCCTGGAGGACATGATAGACGCCGCGGTAGGTCCCACTCTTTTCCAGGGCGATGATATCGCGCGGCAGTTCGACCACGCAGACGAGGCCATGATCGCGATCCGGGTCGGCGCAGATGGTACAGAGGTCTCCCTCGGCCACGTGGAAGCAGCGCTGGCAGGCCCGGATGTTCTTTTTGACGTCCCGGATCGCGAAGGCGAGTTCCATGGCCTCGTCGCGGGCGCAGGCGAGGATGTGGTACGCCAGGCGTTCGGCGCTACGCCGGCCCACCCCGGGTAGGCGAGCGAATTGCTCGATCAAGTGGCGCACGGACGGTGGGTAGGCGGACACGTCCTTCATGAGCGTTCCCGCAGCGGCTTCTGCAGCGCCCATGGTACGCAAGGGTGCGGCACGGTCAAATCAAATCCGTCCATGGAGCGCTTGAAGGCATGCCCCTTTTTGATTGACGATCCTGCAACCGGCCGGCATAATGAACGCGCAAACGAGCCAATCCACTGCTACGTGGAGACTTCCCATGGAAGAACCCAAGGATCGATGGCTGGTCACGGCGGCGCTGCCGTATGCCAACGGCCGGCTCCACGTCGGCCACATCGCCGGGGCCTATCTGCCGGCCGACATCTTCGTGCGCTTCCTTCGGCTCACGGGGCGGGAAGCACATTTCATCTGCGGATCGGACGAGAACGGCGCGCCCATCACCTTCAGCGCGCTCAAGGAGCGCGTCGCCCCCCAGGAAATCATCGACCGCTACCACGCGATCAACGAGAAGGGATTCGCGGATCTCGGCATCGACTTCTCCATCTATGGCCGGACCCACTGCCCGCGCCACGAGGAGGTGAGCCAGGCGTTCTTCGGGCGCCTGCACGAGAAAGGCCACATCCAGAAGCGCACGGCGAAACAGGTCTACTGCACCGAGTGCGGGATGTTCCTGCCCGACCGGTACATCGAGGGCACGTGCCACCACGCCGACTGCGGCAAACCCCAGGCGCACGGCGACCAGTGTGAGGCCTGCGGCCGCCCGATCGAGGCCACCCAGCTGAAGGACGCGGTCTGCATGGTCTGCCGCATGCTCGGCCGCGAAGGCGCGGGGCACATCGAAGTTCGAGAGAACGTGCAGTGGTACCTGCAACTGGACACGTTCGAGAAGGACTTGCGAGCCTATCTCGACCAGCACCCGGAGTGGCGCGAAACGGTCAAGCGTTTCTCCTACGGGCTCCTCGACGAGGGCCTGCGCGAACGATGCATCACCCGCGACCTCACATGGGGCGTGCCGGTTCCTCTGGACGAAGCCGAAGGCAAAGTGCTCTACGTCTGGTTCGACGCCCCCATCGGATACATCACCTTCACGCAGCAGTACTTCGAAGCCGAGGAGGATCCCGAACGGTGGGAGGA
>CAZBZG010000091.1:0-15655 GCA_964496245.1 uncultured Planctomycetaceae bacterium
ACCATCATCGCCAACGAGATCAAGCGCATCAATCTCGAGCGCAAGTACTTCCGCCACGAGGTGACGTTCGAGTTCGCCACCAAGCTCATCTTCCAGGAGCAGGCGTGCGACTACCTGGAAAAGCTGGCGGCGCATTCGGGGCTGAACGAAGAGAGCCAGATGGGGATGTGCGTGGCCTTCCGGGAAGCCGTCGACAATGCCTGCCGGCACGGCAACAAACACACAACCGAGAAGCTGGTGCGCATCGCGTACGTGGTCGACCGCGAGAAGGTGACGGTGACCATCGAAGACGAGGGCGGAGGTTTCGACACCTCTCTCTATCTGACCAAGCGCGTGAGCGGGGACGCCGTCTCTGTGGCGCGCAGCCGGCACAAGGAGGGACGCCAGGGCGGCCTAGGGATCATGCTGATGCTCAAGAGCGTGGACCGTCTCGAATACAACCGTGAAGGCAACATGGTGAAGCTGACCAAATTCCTGCCCCAACAGAAGGCGGCGGCCTCCTAGGGAGGGCCCGCCGGGCGGCTGGGGCGTGCCCCGGCGCACCGAAAGGTTGCAGCATGGCGAGACTCGAATACCAGATGCGTGAGGTGAGCGCCGAAGGGTACGAACCGGCTACGCTGGTCGAACTCGTGGGCTCCATCGATCCCGATACCCTGGAGATCTTCGAAGAGGCCATGGATCAGCTCACCGAAACCCGCAAGAACCGGGTCATCTTCGACATGCACCGGCTCAAGTACATCAACTCCACCGGCATGGGCATGATGGTCCAGTTCGTGGACAGCTTGCGCGAAGAGGGCGGAGGCCTGGTCCTCTTGCGCATGCAGCCGAAGGTGCTTCTCGTGGTCGAGATGCTGGGGCTCCAGGAGCTTTTCCAGATCGTCTCGACCGAAGCCGAGGCCTTGGTCGCGTTGGCGGGCGGCGAGGTGGGGCCGGCCAGTGTCGAGGTCAAACTCGAAGAGACCGACGAGATCAAGAGCGCGAGCGTGCCCGAAGCCGTGCCTGTAATCGAAGCCGAAGAGCCTGAGGAAGCAGCGCCGATCAGCGGTACGATCCACTGCCCTGCCTGCCAGGCGGAATTGGTGGTGCCCACGGAAGGCACCTACCGGTGTTCCCGCTGCAGCTCGGCCCTCCAGGTCAATGCCGACGCCGAGGTAGAGGCGTACCCGGAGACCGCGGAACAGATCACCGAGATGTCCATTCCGACCGGTGACGGATATGTGAGCGGAGCGAAGCAGATCGTGGCGCTCGCCGGTCGGGAGGCGGGGCTGAAGGACGAGGCGGCCGACGCCGCGGCAGTGTCGGCCGAGGGATGCCTGCGACTCCTGGCATCGGCGGCCCTGAACGGAGATGGGGCGGACAAGCGGCTCCACCTGTTCGTACGGCCTGCCGAGGGCCATCTGACCGTGCGGATCTACTGTGGCGGGAAGGCCCTGGCCTCCGCGGAAACCTTTGCATCCTACCGGGAGGGGGTGGACCGCCTGGATTACATGCCGTCTCCGCAAGGAAATCTCCTTACGCTGGAGAAGAAGGTATGAGCCTCATCGGCAAATTTTTCGGCGACAAGGAAGACGACGCCAAGAAACGCAGAGGTGCCGGTCGGCAGAGCAGCACCCGCGGCTCGCGCCGGATGCGCAAGACGCCCTCCACGCGGAAGGCTGCAGGCGGCCGGAAAGTCCCCTCCAGCAGCAAGCGCCCCCGGGCCGACGGGCCGGCGAAGGGCGGCGAAGTCCGCGTCGCCGATGCCATGGCCGAGATGAAGCCGGCGGCCCCCAGCCGGAGCAGCCGCAAAAAGCGGGTCAGCCTAAAGAACAAGCAGGTGGGGGCTCTCCTGATCAAGGCCGGAGACGTGACCGAGGCCAACGTCAAGGAGGCGTTGGCCATCCAGGCCGAAAAGGGAGGGCTGCTGGGACAGATCCTGGTGGAACTCGGGTACTGCACCAAAGGCGAGATCGGAAAGGTCCTGAAGAAGCAGCGGACCATCACCACGGTCGAGCTCACGAATCTCCACTTCGACCCGGAGGCCCTCGAACTCCTGTCCCGCGATTTCTGCGAACGCAATCGGCTGATCCCCTTCGAGAAGGCAGGCAACCAGCTCTGCGTGGCCATGGCCAACGTCCTCGATCCGCAGGCCAAGACCGACATCAAAGAACGTACGCAGATGCAGGTGAAAATGTTCGATGCGCCTTGGCAGGAGATCAAGGCCGCGATCGACAAACACCTGCCGGCGGAAGAGGCGGAGGTCGCCGCCCCGGCCGCCGCAGGCACGAAAGAGCAGGAAGAAGACCTCGTCATCGAACTCCCCGACGAAGAGATCGACGTCATCAGCGACGTGGAAGAGATGCCTTCGCAAACCGCGGACAAAGTCACGGAACCCGTGACCGCGGATCAGGCCGAGGCGCCGCCGGCCGAAAAGGCCGAACCCGCCGCTTCAGACGCAGCCGAACCCGAACCCGTGAGTGCCGAGGAGCTGCGCAAGGCGCGCCAGGAGAGGACGAAAGAGGCCGCGCCGGAGGAACCGGCCGCCGCGACCGGCGCCGAAGAGATCCTCGAGGTCGACGAGATCGAAGAGACTGAAGAGGTCGAACCCGTTGGGGCGGGCGAGGACCAGGCGTCCTCGGCTGCGGAGGCTCCCGACCAAGCGGAAGCCGTCGAAGCGGAGGCTGCTGATCAAGCAGAAGCCGTCGAACCGGTCGACGCGATCGAGGAGGTTGAGGAAATCCAGGAGGCTGCGGCCGAACCCGCGGCTGCCGAATCTGCAGCGGTCCCCTCCGAACCCGAACAGGCGCCGGAAGTAACCCCCGCCGCTCCCGCCATTTCTGCGGAGGCGGCCGAGGACGTGGCCGAGATCGAAGACCTCGGCATCGAAGCCATCGAAGAGACCGAAGAGGTCGCAGAAGCCGAGGCGATTGCCACGCCAGCCCCGCAAGTCGAGGTCGCGTCTCTGCCGGGCGGACCGCTGCCCGCCATTCCGATGAGCGCCGGCTATTTCTCCGAAGTCGTGCAATGGGGCGAGGCCGATGCCGAGCGGCGCTGGCTGGCGGAGCACCTTGCCGACAACGCGCTCCCGGTCCGGCCGGCGCCCGAACTCAAGGCCTCCTGACCGGTTCTGCCCCTCCCCGCTGCCTCTGTGTGGTGTCGATTCCCCTGGAGGGAGATCCAAGACATGAAGGGGATTCTGCTGGCCGGCGGCACGGGTACGCGTCTCCATCCGGTGACGCGTGTGGTGAGCAAACAACTCCTGCCCGTGTACGACAAGCCCATGGTCTACTACCCGCTGAGCGTGTTGATGCTGGCAGGCCTGCGCGACGTGCTGGTGATCACGACGCCAACCGACCTCCCGCTCTTC
Source organism: uncultured Planctomycetaceae bacterium (assembly GCA_964496245.1). Taxonomy (GTDB): domain Bacteria; phylum Planctomycetota; class SZUA-567; order SZUA-567; family SZUA-567; genus CAZBZG01. The sequence goes on from CAZBZG010000091.1 coordinate 3,347, forward strand.
GAACGCCTGCTGGGGGACGGCACCCGCCTGGGGATGCGCCTCTCCTATGCCGAACAACCGCGACCCGAAGGCCTGGCACAGGCGTTTCTCCTGGGCCGGGACTTCCTCGCGGGCCAACCCGCCTGCTTGATCCTCGGAGACAACATTTTTTTCGGCCACGGCTTTACGGCCGCCCTGCGACAGGCGGCGGCCCTCGAGGCGGGCGCCCGCATCTTCGCCTACCGCGTGCGCGAGCCGCAGCAGTACGGGGTGGTGGAGTTCGACGCATCCGGACGCGCCCTGTCCATCGAGGAGAAGCCGGATCGCCCGCGGAGCCCCTACGCGGTGCCGGGGCTCTACTTCTACGGACCCGATGTCTGCGACCTGGCTGCTACGCTCCAGCCGAGTCCGCGGGGGGAGCTCGAGATCACCGACCTCAACCGCCTTTACCTGGAACGCGGCGACCTCCAGGTCGAGGTTCTGGGCCGGGGCATCGCCTGGCTCGATACAGGCACATGCGAGAGCCTGCTGGCGGCAGCCAACTTTCTGGAAGCCATGCACGCGCGGCAGGGACTCAAGGCGGCCTGCCTGGAAGAAGTCGCCTGGCAGCAGGGCTGGATCGGCCCCGCACAGGTCCAGGCTGAGGCCGACCGCATGGGCAAGAGCGAGTACGCGGCGTACCTGCGGGACCTGTTGTCTGCGGGGCCGTCCGGTCCCGCGCACTAGCCGTTCCTCGCCGGCCGGCCAGCGGCACGTCCGCGGCGCGCTCGCTACGGTGAAGCAGATCCGCATCCAGTGGAAGAGGAGCCGTATGAAGGTCTTGGTCACCGGCGGCGCGGGATTCATCGGATCCAACCTCGTCCGCTTCCTGCTCGAAACGGAACCGGATGTCCAGGTAGTCAATCTGGACGCGTTGACCTATGCGGGCAATCTCGCCAGCCTCGACGACGTGAAGGACGATGCGCGCTACGTCTTCGTCCACGGAGACATCGCGGACAGCAAAGCGGTCGAGAGCGTGTTCGCCGCGCATCATCCCGACGTGGTGATCAACTGTGCGGCCGAGAGCCACGTCGACCGGTCCATCCTCGCGGCCGGCGCGTTCGTGCGGACGAACGTTTTGGGCACCCAAGTCCTCCTCGAGGCGGCTCGCGCATTCGGCATCGAACGATTCTGCCAGGTCTCCACCGACGAGGTCTACGGTTCACTCGGGCCTGCCGACCCCCCGTTCACCGAGACGAGCCCCCTGCGCCCCAATTCGCCCTACGCGGCCTCGAAGGCAGCGGCGGATCTCCTCGTCCGTAGTTACGTCCAGACGCACGGCATGGACGCGGTCATCACCCGCTGCTCCAACAACTACGGCCCGCATCAGTTCCCGGAGAAATTCATCCCGCTCCTGATCACCAACACCCTGGCCGACGAGGCCTTGCCGATCTACGGGGACGGGCAGAACGTTCGCGACTGGATCCACGTGCGGGACCACTGCGCCGGGCTGTGGGCTGCGGTCGCACGCGGCCGAAAGGCCGAGATCTACAACTTCGGGGCGAACAACGAACGGCCCAACCTGGAGATCGCGCGCACGCTGCTGGAGCTCCTGGACAAGCCCGAGAGCCTGATCCGCTTCGTCGAGGACCGACCCGGACACGACCGGCGGTATGCGATCGGATTCGCCAAGGCCGAGCGCGAACTCGGATGGTCGCCCTCCGTGGACTTCGCCCAAGGTCTGGCCGAGACGGTCGCTTGGTACCAGGACAACGCCCCCTGGTGGACGGCGGTCAAGTCCGGCGCGTACCAGGACTACTACCGGCGGCAGTACGGAGAACGGATCGAATCGGAATCCCGTTGATTCGCCGCGTACAGATGCATACAAAGAGGAGCGCCCGCGGCATTTGGGCGGTCTGCAGAATTCGTATCGCGCGCGGGACAAACGCTTGCGAATGAGAGGATGAGTTCATCATGCGCGTTGGCGTGATCGGAGCGGGATACGTCGGGCTGGTGGCCGGCACATGCATGGCCGAGATGGGCAATGACGTCATCGTGGTGGACGCGGTGGCGTCCAAGATCGAGGCGCTCCAGGCGGGCCGCATCCCCATTTACGAGCCGGGTCTCGAAGAGCTCGTGGGGCGCAACCACGCCGAGGGGCGGCTGGCCTTCACCACGGCGCTCAAAGACGCGGTCGCTCGGTCGACCGCGGTCTTCCTGGCCGTGGGCACTCCGCAGGGGGAGGATGGCGCCGCGAACCTGTCCTTCATCGAAGCGGCCGCTTGCGAGACAGCCCGCGCCATGGACGGTTACCGGCTCCTCATCATCAAGTCTACGGTCCCCGTGGGCACGAACCAGCGCCTCAGCGCGCGCATCGCCGAGCACACGACCCATCCGTTCGATGTGGTGAGCAATCCCGAATTCCTCAAGGAAGGCGCTGCGGTCGAGGACTTCATGCGTCCCGACCGCGTGGTCGTGGGCGTGCGCTCGGAAAGGGCCGCCCGCCTCATGGAGCAACTCTACGCGCCGTTCGTCCGCACGGGCCGGCCCATCATGGTCACCGATCCGGAGAGCGCGGAGATGATCAAATACGTCTCCAACGCCCTTCTGGCGAGCCGCATCTCCTTCATGAACGAAACGGCCGCGATCTGCTCGGCCATGGGAGCGGACGTCGACATGGTGCGCAGGGGCGTGGGCGCCGATCACCGCATCGGCTCGGCGTTCCTCTTTCCGGGGCTCGGCTACGGCGGCAGCTGCTTCCCCAAGGACGTGCGGGCGCTCGTGGCCGTGGCCGAGAGCCTGGGCCTCGACGCCCCGATGTGCCGGGCGATCGATACGGTCAACGAGCAGCAGCGCGACGTCTTGATGCCGAAGATCCTGGACGAGTGCGGCGAATCTCTGAGCGGAAGAACCTTCGCGCTGTGGGGCCTGGCGTTCAAGCCGCGCACGGACGACATGCGCGAAGCTCCCTCCGTGCACATCGCCCGGGAACTGACCAGGCGCGGCGCAGCCGTGAACGCCTTCGATCCCGTGGCCATGACCACGGCCCGGGAAGAACTGGGGGACACGGTCGCCTACGCCGGGGGGCGTTACGAGGCGCTGGACGGGGCCGACGCGCTCGTCATCTGTACGGAGTGGAACGAGTTCCGCAGCCCGGACTTCGAGGAGATGGCCAAGCGCATGCAGCGGCCGCTCATCTTCGACGGCCGCAACCTCTACGATCGCGGGGTGCTCCGGGAGGCCGGCTTCACCTACTACTCGGTCGGTCGCCCCCCAGTGCTCCCCGATTGAGCCGAACAGACGGAGCGCGCCCATGGAGAGCGTTGCAGTCATCGGCGCCAAGGGCATGCTCGGCAGCGAGGTGCTGCGCCAACTCAAGGCCGCGCGTCCAAACGAGGTCGTCAGCGGGCTGGATCTGCCGGAGCTGGACATCACGTCGCAGGCATCCGTGGACAGCTGCGCACTGCTGCACGCGGCGCGAGCCATCATCAATTGCGCGGCCTTCACCGATGTCGACGGCGCAGAGACGCGGGAGGAGGAGGCTTGCAACGTGAATGCAGAGGGCGTGGCACGGCTGGGCGCGGTGGCGGCCGCTTCGGGCGCTCTGCTCGTCCACCTCTCCACGGACTACGTCTTCGATGGCGGCCGGCGTGCCCCGTATTCGACGGACGCCCTGCCGCAACCGCTTTCGGCGTATGGACAGACCAAGTACGAGGGCGAGCAAGCCCTCGCAGCTTCGGGAGCGCGGACATGTCTTGTGCGCAGCGCCTGGCTCTTTGGGACGGGCGGACCGAACTTCGTGGAGACCGTGCTTCGCCGGGCCCGTGCGGGGGAAGCGCTGGCCGTCGTGGACGACCAGGAGGGCGCGCCGACCTACACGCGGGATTTGGCGGGCGTCCTGATCGAGCTGGTCGAGCGAGAGACCACGGGTGTGTTCCATTGCACGAACGACGGGTCCTGTTCGTGGTATGACTTTGCCCGCGCCATTGTCGATCAGGCGGGGCTGACCGCGGAAGTGGCACGGCTCTCGACGGCCGAAGCGACCGCGCGTTTCGGGCTTTGCGCCCGCCGCCCCGCTTACTCCGTGCTCGAGTGTTCCGCTACGTGGGCGGCGCTCGGGCGGCGCTTGCGGCCCTGGCGCAAAGCCCTGGGAGCGTATCTCGAAGCAAGGGCTCGGCCGGTGCATGCCTGAGAGGCGTTGAGACGTACCGCGAAACTTGAACAGGAGATTGGATCATGAAGGGAACGCCGTGCGCATTCTCGTGACCGGCGGCGCCGGATTCATCGGTTCGCACCTGTGTGAAGCGCTCGCGGCGCGTGGAGACCACGTGGTCGCGCTCGACAACTTCGATCCGTTCTACGATCGCCGCATCAAGGAAGAGAACCTGGCGGATCTCTCCTCGCAGCCGTCCTTCCGGCTGGTGGAGGGCGACATCCGCTGTGAGGCCGACCTGGATCGCGCCTTTGCGGCCGCGGAGCGAATCGACGTGGTGGTGCATCTGGCGGCCCTGGCCGGCGTGCGACCGAGCCTCGAAGCGCCGCTCCGGTACCAGGACGTCAACGTCGGCGGCACCGTGCAGGTGATGGAAGCCATGCGGCGGCACGGTGTGGCGAAGCTCGTGTTCGGCTCGTCGAGCTCGGTCTACGGCAACAACGACAAAGTGCCGTTCCACGAGGACGACCGCGTGGATTTCCCCATCTCCCCATACGCGGCCACCAAGCGCGCGTGCGAACTGATCGCGCACACCTATCACCATCTGTTCGATGTTTCCGTCTTCTGTCTGCGCTTCTTCACCGTCTATGGCCCGCGGCAGCGGCCAGACCTTGCGATTCACAAGTTCGCGCGTATCCTGCGGGATGGCGGGTCGATCCCCATGTTCGGCGACGGCACCACGCGGCGGGACTACACCTACATCGACGACATCGTCCAAGGCGTTCTGACGGCCATCGACCGGGTCCGGGGCTTTCGTATCTACAACCTGGGCGAGAGCCAGACCACGGAGTTGCGCGAGCTGATCGATCTGCTGGGGGCGGCCCTTGGCTGCACGCCGGTCGTCGAGCGGCTGCCTGTGCAACCGGGAGACGTCCAGCAGACGTTTGCGGACATCGCGCGGGCGCGAAAGGAACTGGGGTACCAGCCCTCCACATTGGTGAGCGAGGGTATCGAGACATTCGTAACGTGGTTCCAGAAACGGGCAGAGACCTGAATGGCAGACGATTGGGACGACCTGGAAGCCATGGAAGCGACGAGCCGTGTGCTGAAGGCGGCCATCGCGAGCGGTGCCGGGGAAATCCATCTGTCGCCCGACACCACCGGCGCGGCCATCTTCCTGGTCTCTGCCGAGCGCATCGAGTTTCTGGCCCATGTCTCGGCCGCTTGCTGGGGCCGGATCAAAGACAGCCTGCGTGGATTGGCGGGGATCGACTCCTGGAAGCAGACGCCTGTGAACGGATTCGGCCTGTTCTCGCATGAAGGCACCGAATGCCAGGTCGAGGTCTGCCTGGGACGGGCCGAGCCGCAGGAAGACGTTGTCGTACGAATCACCCGATGCTGAAGGAGATCCCATGATTAAGATCCTGGTCGCGTACTACAGCAAAACGGGGCATACGAAGCAGATGGCGGAGAGCGTGGTCGAAGGAGCGGTGGAGGGGGGCGCAGACGTGGACTGCAAGACCGTCGACCGCGTCGATGCCAAGGAACTCCTGGACTACGATGGCCTCATCCTCGGGTCGCCGGTCTACTACGGCCAGCCCGCCGCACCGGTCAAGGAGCTGATCGATATTTCGGTGGGAATCCACGGCCGGCTGGCCGGCCGCGTGGGTGCCGCGTTCGCCGCATCGGCGAACATCGGTGGAGGCAATGAGACGACCTGTCTGGCGATCCTGCAGATGATGCTGGTCCACGGCATGATCGTGGTGGGGACGGCCGAGGGCAGCCACTACGGACCGGCCGCCGTCAATGCGCCCGACGACCGGGCCCTCAAGCAGTGCCACTCCATGGGGAACCGCGTGGCCCAGGTGGCCAAGCTCCTGGAGAAGGGCAAGGACTGAGGCCGGTCCGTTCCGGACGCCGTCTCCCGGCGCTTTCTACGCATCATACCCGAACGCTTCCACGAACGGCGCCAACGTCGGCAGGATGGGCTCCAGGTGCTGCGCGTAGTGCCGCCATCGGCCGACCGCGCGTCGGTGAATCGGTTCGCTCACCTGTCGGCTGCTCGGTGTCGTGATGGACCGTTGCCCGATCTTCTGCCGGTAGTCCAGCACGCTCTCGTCCCAGGTGAGTCCGAGCGCGGCGATGACCCGACGGGCTTCTCCCTCCAGATCGGCGAGAAGGGACTCGTAGTGCACCTCGATGAAAGGCAGCGGCAGCACCTGGCGCGCGCGCAGATAGAGGCGCATGGTGCGCGCGTAGAACGCGGCCGCGCGCTCCAGGGAGAGGAACTGGAACATGTTGGGGTTGGGCTTGAAGTCCTGCATGAAACAGCTGAGAATCACGTCGCGCGGATCGCGCAGCATGACCACGGCGGGAGCGCCGGAGAAGAACCGGGCGATGAACGGCAGGCGGTTGATGTAGAGGGGCATCTTGTCCACGACCGTGGCGGTGCGGTCGGCCCCGCCTTCCCGCCGGTCGACGTACTGCCAAGCGCCGTCCCAGTACTCCTTTCGCCAGCGCGCGATCGTGGCGGCGTCGACATCGTCTAGAGACGGCAGCGTGTCCGTGCTCGCCTTTGCCGCCAAAAGCACGTACGCGAGCACCGGCTTCTCCTCCATGGTGAAGATGCGCGGGTGGGCGTACAGAATCTGCTCCATCAGGGTCGTGCCCGAGCGCGGAAAGCCCACGAGGAAGACCGGGTCCGGCAGATCATCGACGCGCTCCATCGAAGCCCACTGCGTCATGCGTTCCTCGGTCAGCAGGTCCGGAAGGCGTTCCAGTTGCTCCAGAAGCGCGTCGCCGGCCGGCTGCAGGCGCCGGTTCTCCTCCAGGTCCAAGGCCTTGCGGTTGGCGGAAACCAGAGAGGCAAACGCGGCATCGTACTCGCCCAGGCTCGCCTGCAGGGCGCCGAACTGCTTCAGGGCGCTGACCTGTGCGTAATCTCTGTACTCCGCCTCGCCCTGGAAGAAGACCGTCTCGTCGGCAGCGGTCTCGTCCAGAAGCTCGCGGACCAGCGCGATCGCTTCTGCAGGCTCCCCGCGTCTGGCCTGGAGGCGGGCCTTGTTCAACCTCGCCCGGTAGGAGGCCGGGGCGAGCCCCAGCGCGGTCTGGACGTGCGCCGTTGCTTCGTCGAGCCGGCCAGCCAGCTCGAGGAGTTCGGCCATGTCGTTGTGCGCCCGTACGTTGCCGGGGTCGATCTCTACGATCTTCCGGTAGCAGTCCAGGGCTGCGTCGTTGTCGTTGACCGCGCGGTACGCCAGGGCCAGGTTGTTCCAGGCGCCCACGTGCCGGGGCGCCAGTGCGAGCGCACGCCGGTAATAAGGGATGGCGTCCATGGCGGCGGCGTGCTGCCGGAGCCGATTGGCCAGGTTGTAGAGCGCGTCCACGTCGTCGGGCTTCCGCTCCAGGGCACGCCGGTACGCGACGACGCCCTCCTCCACGCGGTCGGCGTCGCAGAGGGCATTGCCCATGTTGTAGTACGCGCCCGCGTGGGTCGGATCGAGCAGGGTGCACCGGCGGTAGGCCTCCACAGCGTCCTCGAGCCGGCCGGCCCCATGGAAGGCGTTTCCCAGGTGGAGATGGGCGGGCGCGAAGCGCGGATCGATCTCGAGCGCTTGCTGGCACGCCTCCGCCGCAGCGGTGTGCTGTCCGAGCGCGTTGTAGGCACGCGCCAGGTTGCAGTAGTAGACGGGACTGTCGGTCTTGTGCCGGATCGCGCGCGTGATCCATTCTGCGGCTTCGGTGAAGTGGCCCCGCTGGTTGGCGATCACGCCGAGGAGATGGAGCGCGTCCGGATGATCCGGGATCTGGTGGAGAATCTGGTGGTAGAGGTCCGCGGCCTCGGAGAGCTGACCCTGCTGCTGGAGTGCGATGGCCCGGTCGAGAACGTTCGCAACGCTGACAGATCGACCGCCTTTGGTCTGCTCGCGAGCGGCCTTGCGCCGCTGCTGGCGCCGTCCGTCCTTGCTGCGGCCGCGCTTTCGCTTGGGAGCCATGAGGTGCCTCTCGTGAGGGGCTGCGTGCCGTGTGCAACCGGCCCGCCGGAAGACCTTCCGCGGCTGTTATACGGAATCGCAGGGGCGAGAGCAAGCGGCGGGATGCTCGCCACGGCGTGGTGGGGAGTTTGTGGGCCGTGGTAGGCTCAAGAGCCTTTGCGAGCCGAAACGCGCGCCCGACGTCAGAACTCCCGGCGCACGTGCGCGGCGTACTCCTGCCCGAAGACCAGGATCATGAGGCTCTCGACCGTGGCGCCGGGCTGGAACAGGAGGTAGGCCTGGCCGCCGCCGTTGCGCGCAATGGCATTGAGCGGCAGCACCTCCTCCCAGCAGTGCACCACGCTGATGGTGCCCTTCTTGAGACGACGAAAGCGGCGGGCGATACGGTTGCAGGTGCCGCGGCGGTTGTTGTGGGGCGGGGCGTCGCCCATGAGCACGATCACCTTGGTAGCGCCGGCGCGGAACACGTTCTCGCGAATGGCCCATTGCAGACCGCGGTCCACGGCCTCGGGATGGTCTCCGCCGCCGGCCGCTTCCACTCCCTTGAGATAGCGCAGGGCCTGATGGACGCTCTTGGTGAGCGGGAGGCCCCGGACCACGTACTCGTCCGGAAAGTCCTTCAAGCGGTCACGGTAGGTGCAGATGCTGATTCGCGTGTTGGGCACGAGGCGGAAGAGCTTTCGCACGTAGCTCTGCGCCGTGCGCTTGAGATTTCGCATCCACGGAACCATGCTGCCGGTGCTATCGAAGAGGATGACCACGTCGAGGCCGTTCTTCTCGAGTTCGTCCAGTTTCTCCTTCCATTCGGCCCGCGTGGCCGGACGGATCCGTTTGCCCGGGCGCAGAGGGATGATCTCCATGGGATCATCCGGATCCTTGTGCCTGGGATCGCTCTTCTCGGGCGGACGGAAGTCCACGTCCGGAGCGCCGGGGATGCCGATCTTGTGTCTTGATCCGCTGCCGTCCCGCGCGGTGGAGGAATCCCAGTCCGGGGTGCCGCCGTCGGGTCGACGGACCCCGGGCTTGTCCCCCTGGACCGGATCGACCGCAGGCTCGGCCTTGGCGAGCGTGTTCACATCCCCGCCCGGCGGCAGGAGCTCGGGGGGCGTGCCGTCAGCCGTCTCCAGGCGGTACCAGGCCTCCCATGCGGCTGGATCGCCGTCAAAATCCCTGCCGGTCAGGCGGCGCAGGATCGCGAGAGCCTCCTCACCCACCGGTCCGCGGGCCTTGGCTGCTTCGATGAGCGGCGCGAGCACCCCGGGGTCGGGGATGCGACCGAGCACCTGAACTGCAGCCATCTGGACCATGCGGTCCTTCTGCTGCCGGGCGAGGGGAGCGACGGGCGGAATGAGATCGGGCTCGAGCCGCGCGAAGCGCGCCAGCCCCATGAGTCCGATCAGCTGGTAGTCCGTATCCTTCTTGTGCAGACAGGTCTTCAGAAACGGCAGCACGCCGGGATTGTCCATGTAGGCCAGGGCCTCGGCCAGGAGCAGCGGCCGCTCCGGCGCGCATCCTTCTTCTTTCTGCTTGAGGCTCGCGGTGACATACGCCATGACCGCGTCGCTCGTGCACAGGCCGAGGAGTTCGGCCGCCTTCTCCGCTACGTAGGGCGACCGGTCCTCGAGCACACACGCTTTCAGCTGGCTGGCCGCACCAGGGTGGTCGATTCCTTCGAGCGCATCCAACGCGGCCAAGCGCACGTTCTCCTTGTGCGATTCGAGCGCGCGCCGGACTCCGCCACGCACTCCCTTCCAGGCTTCGAACTGATGGGCGAGCTCCTCGGCTGCACGCTTCTCTGCCTGGGCGGCTGCGTCTGCCGCAGCCGACGGCGCGGTGGCCGCCTCGGAGCGATCTCCGCTCGCCTGCGGAGGGGCTGTCTCGCCAGCGCCCAGGAGCGTCCACCCTGCCATAAGCATCCAGAACAACGCGCATGCGAGCATGTGCTGTCGGTTCATGCAGTCTTCTCCCTGTTCTTTCCTCGAGCTACGGATTCGCGCGCACGGATGGCCTGCTTGGTCGCGCCCCGGGGCGGAAGCAGGATGAGCTCACCCCAGAAATGAACGGCGGTCAGAGCCTGTGCGGTCCGCTGTCCCGTAGGGCCTGTCGTGGAAATTTCGAGCGCAGGCGACACAATGTGCCTCCTCCGCCTGAGCGAAGCAAGGCCGGGACCAGGCTGGCGCATGGGCGGTCATTGTTCTCATCCCGCTGATCAACAGCGAGTTGCGCGCACGCATCGCCACATGGCACGCGGGCAGAAGAACACGGACTGCCGGATTTCGCAACGCCCTGCCGGAAAAGCCGACACTCCGCGGCTTCCATTGACCTCAGGCGGAGAACACGCGCTTGCCCTCCTGCTTGCGCAGGGTGCGCACGATGTGCTTGTTCACGATCCCCGGAATCGTAGGTTCTGGCAGCTTGAGGAAGCGGATGTGATCGCTGCAGAACCCGGCGGCGAACTCCTCTTCCTCTGCTCCTTTGAGATACGCATCACACTGCCGCGCGAGGTACACGACGAGTACGGTTTGGCACACGTTCTCCGGAATGTCGCCCGGCGGCGCGAACTCGGGCATGCGCTGGCACTCTACGCCCTGCCAGATCGTTTCCGGCAGATTCCAGTGGCGCAGGAGGAGCGCACCGATGCGGGGGGGGTCGAAGAATTCGAAAAAGACATCCATCTTTTCGAAGCTGGCCTTGAGAAGCATCAGCAGGCTCTTGCCCACGTCCCCCAGCAGCGCAACCGTACTCATCATGGCCGGCCGCTCCACGCGGGCCAGCTTGGCGATCTCGTAGGCCATGTGCGCCGTGGCGATCGAGTGGTTGAGCGTCTCCTTGAAGTCGTCCGTATTGGGCATGGTCTGAGCCACGCCCATGCCGATCACGATCTGCGCCACCCGGTTGAACCCGAGCAGCATGACGGCATGATGGACGTCTGTCACCTCTTTGTCGAAACCGAAGAATGCCGAGTTCACGGTCCGCAGGAGCTCGGTGACGAGGGACGGATCCTGGCGGGCGCATTCCACCACGGCTTCCGCCGATACGTCAGGATCCTGGAGCAGGTTCAGAATCTCCGTGACGTACGCGGGCAGCCGCGGCACCCGCCGCAGCACGCTCTGCACGATGTCCGAATGCAGGCTCTCTTCGTGCGCCTGCAGTCGCATGCGCTTGACATAGGCGCTCAGGTAGTCCGTCTTTGCGTGCAGGTCCACAGCCCGCTCGGCCCAGTGGTGACTCCGCTTCTCCAGAGCCACCCGCATGCCATCCCAGATTTTGCACTGGAGAGCCATGGGCAAGGCTTCGGCCTTGGGGATCAGCAGCACGGAAGACGGGCCGCGCGCCAGCAGGGCGGCCTTTCCGTCGTCCTGCGCACGTTCCCACTCACCCGGTCGGAGTCTGGCCATCTGCAAGCTCTTGCCGCTGGCGGCGTGCATCAATCGGAGCGCGCCCTCGAGCACCAGCAGAAGATCGGCTCCCTCGGCATCCAGCCGGGCTCCGTCCTCCAGACGTTTGATGTGGCCGGCATTGCGAACCGCGCCTTCCTCTTCCCGACTGAGCTGCTTGAAGGCGAGGCGCTGCTCGGTCTTCTCCCCCTTGATCTGATCCATGGCTCGATTCCCCTCTGCATTGCCGACCGTTCGCTTCCGGAAAGAGGCCGCCCACACATCACCGCGCCCGGTTCACCGGAAAGGATAGTCGTGCACCGATCCCATCCGTATGGTAAACGCAAGCCCCGTTACGTCAAGAGGTTTGGCTCAACCCTGAGCGTAATTCCAAGCCTGGTTCAGAAGCGTCCGGTTTGGGGTGGCCGTCCGGACACGAGGCAGGAATGTCGCCCAGGCACTCTGCCTGGGGCGGAATCCGTGAGGCGCTCCACAAGCAAGAGCGCCTGTGCCACATACAACGCCCTTTGGGGGCGACCCCGGATCTGAACCACGCCCAATTCCATGGGGACCGTCTCGCCGAAGCGAGAGGACTCGGCAGGGCTTTTGCCTTGACCGGGGAGGGCCCCGCCCGTAGCTATAGGTGCGGACCGGCGCTCCAGGGGGAAGCGCGAAAGGACGCGAACGTGGCCACGAAGACGATGCGCGCGATCGAAGGCACCCACGACCTCCTGGGCGAGGAGGCCCGGGCCTTCGACCGCATCCACGCCAAAGCGGCCGGGCGCTTCGGATGCTACGGCTATGCGCGCATCCACGTGCCCATCTT
>CAZBZG010000092.1:0-15552 GCA_964496245.1 uncultured Planctomycetaceae bacterium
ACGATCCCGGACCGACGCTTCATTCGTGCCGCCGGGCGCGGCACGCGGCACCATGCGTCGGTGTTCTCAGTCTCTTTCGCCCGAGTAATCGAAGAAGGCGCTGATATCCTCGAAGAAGGCCGTGCGGCCGTCCGCATTCAGGTAGAACATGTGCCCACCCGGATAGAGCCCCCGATCGACACGATCCCGTGCAGCGTCACCGATGACGCTCTGTTCCAGTAGGTAGTCGGTCCGGAAGTACGGCGTCACCATGTCATACATGCCGTGCGCTACGAAGGCAGCCAGCTGATCGTCCAGGCTGAGCGCAGCCTTGCGCAGGGAAGCCATGTCAGCGCAGCCGCCCTCAGAATCAGCGGAATTGTTAAATATCGCAGCAGCCATGCCATTCCCCTGCGGCGCGCTTTCATTGTAGAGTCCGGGCAAGTGCCTGGCAAGGCGAATCCTGCGCTGCGCAGGGCTTGTCTGGCGGTACCGGACAACTCAGAGAGGAACCCCATGAGCACCATTGGCATAGGACTGATCGGCTGCGGCGGGCGGCTGCGCGGGGTCATGAAGCAGCTCGCGCGCGCCACCGACCGGGTGGAGGTGCGCGCGGTCATGGACCCGAGCCCCGACTCGGTCAGGGCAGCCCGGGAGGCGTTTAACGCAAATGCTACGGCCTACGAAGACTACCACGACCTGGTCAGGGATCCGCAGGTCGATTGGGTCCTGATCGGGTCGTGGAACTGCTTCCACGCTGCGCAGGCGGTGGCTGCGTTCGAAGCGGGCAAGCACGTCTTCTGCGAGAAGCCGCTCGCCACCACGCTGGACGACTGCCTGGCCATGCGGGACGCGTGGCTGCGAAGCGGCAAGCTTTTCTCCATCGGCTTCACCCTGCGCTACAGCCCGCACTACCGCCGGGTCAAGGAGCTTCTGGCCGAGGGCCGCGTGGGCCGGATCGTGAGCATGGAGTTCAATGAGACCCTCGACTTCAACCACGGCGGATACATCCACATGGACTGGCGCCGCCGCACCGCGAACGCGGGAACCCACTTGCTCGAAAAATGCTGCCATGACCTCGACCTCACCAACTGGATGGTCGAGAGCCTGGCGCGCCGCGTGGCCTCCTTCGGCGGCACCGACTTCTTCCTGCCCGAGAACGCGCACCACATCGACCGCGTGGGGCCGAACGAGAAGGGCCAGACGGCCTACAAGACGTGGCGCAGTGCTGCGGGGAGCGTGGACTCGCCTTTTACGGACGACAAGGACATCATCGACAACCAGGTGGGCATCATCGAATTCGCGAGCGGCGTGCGCACCACCTTCCACACGAACTGCAACACGGCCGTGCCGGAGCGGCGGATGTACATCTGCGGTACCGAGGGGACGCTGCGCGCGGACGTGATCGCAGGCACGATCGAGCTTCGCCGCATCGGGTTCGACACCGAGACCGAGGACTGCTCCACGGACGCCAAGGGCGGCCACGGCGGGGGCGACAATATCCTGGGCGAGAGCCTGGCCGCGAGCATGCTCCGCGGCGAGGCGCCGAAAGCCAGTCTCGAAGACGGCTTGAAAAGCGCGATCACGGCGTTCGGCATGGACGAGGCCATGGCCACCGGCCGCGTGGTGGACATGCGCCCCTACTGGGAACGGGCGGGCATCGAGTTCGTGCCGGCGGCTGCGCGGGCGTGATGCCGGACAAGACCGACCTTGGCGCCCGGCGTTCATCCGACTTCTTGACCACGAAGAACACGAAGGTCACGAAGGACCGAGCAGACAGTCTCGAGGCCCTTCGTGCTCTTCGGTGCTCTTCATGGTTCAGGACCGCCCCGGCGCCCGTCAGAGCCCCGCCCGGATGCTGAAATCGGACAGGTTGACCGTTACGGTCGCAGGTCCGATCCGGCTGCGGAACTCGAGCGAGCTGACCGATTCGAACGAGAGCGTGAGGCTCCGGTAGCCGATCGGCCAGGGCGCATCCACCCACAGGCGCTCGCCTGCGTGCGACGCCATGGCCGGGTCGAGCACGAGCTCCAGGTCCGCCAAGGCCAGGATCCGGTCGGTGGCCACGATCATTGGGTGGCTCTGGATCGGCGCCTCGTTCTTGGGCGGCTGGAAGGGACGGATCGGCTGTTCCAGGACCTGGAGGGGGGCGAGGCAGGCTGAGACCCACGTCGCCCGGCCGGAACCAGCACCGCCCCGCCGCGGCGCAGAAAGGCCTGGATGGCGGCCAGATCCGCGGGCGCATACCGCTGGAACATGGCCACCCCGAGAACCAGGACCGTGCGGCGCGTGCGCACGTGCGGCAGCAGCCTGTGCAGGGGCTGGCTGTTGAGGGAGACCACGCCGCCCTGCTCACGGATCAGCAGGGCGAGCTCGGAGAACCCGGTGAAGCTGGTGTCGAACGGCGCATAGACCTGTGCGTAGCTTTGATCGAAGAAGACCTCGAAGCGGGCAGAGCCGCCCGCATGGCTCTGGAGACCAGCCGGCTTCCCGCAGCCGGGGCCCATGAGGCACGCTGCGGCCAGAACAACAGTCGCCAGGCGCAGGGGAAACGCGCTTCTGGCGTTCGGCCAACGCATCTTCACTCCACGCGGGAAGGGCCTCTCGGCAGGGATTGCATGTCTCTCTACCACTGGGCTGGGGGCACAGAAGGCAGGTCCAAAAGCCCCGGGGGGCCTGGAAGCGATTTCCGGTAGGGGTTGCTCCGCTTTTGGTTGACGGCATCCAACAGGGCGTCGTATACTGCGCGTTCCGCAGAAGAACCCGTTTTGTTGGATCTTGCGGTAAGGGACCTGGGATGGTGACCGTGACGCAAGATCCGATTCTGGGCGCCCTTCATGCCCGGGGCCTCGACACCAAAGCCGGCCTTGCCGCCGCCATGCGCGCCTCGCCGCGCTGGGACTTCCTCTTCGATGTGGCCCAGGCTGCAGAGGTTGGCGACCTCAAGGAGGCGGACGTGCTGGAGGTGGTGGCCGGCGTCTTCGGCATGCAGGCTGTGGATATGAACGACCGGCCCGATGTCTCCCTGGAACTGGTGCGCCAGATCCCCCGCAGCTTTGCCGAACACAACCGCGTCCTGCCCCTGGCCCTGCGGGAGTACGGCGTGGCCGTGGCTGTGGCCGATCCTCTGTGCGAGGAGACGCTCTCCGACCTGCGCGAGGTGCTGGCTCAGCCGGTGCGCCCCTTCCTGGCAGTGCCCGAGCTCCTGCAGAGCGCGATCGAAACGGTCTACGAGGAACTCAGCCAGGAAGAAGGCCCGGAGGCGGACGAGTTCGAGGCGGCCGAGACCTCGGGCAGCGTGGAGGACCTGCGGGACATGGCCAACGAAGCGCCGGTCATCCGCCTGGTCAACCGCATCTTCCGCGAAGCCATCCGCAAAGACGCGAGCGACATCCACCTGGAGCCCGAGGAGGACGGCCTGGTGGTGCGCCTGCGCATCGACGGCGTGCTGCGGGTCGAGGCCAAGCACATGCGCCGGCTCTGCGCGCCCGTGGTCTCGCGCATCAAGATCATGGCGGACCTCGACATCGCCGAGCGGCGCGTGCCCCTGGACGGCCGCATCAAGCTCAAGCTCGACCGCAAGGACTACGACATCCGCGTGGCCACGAGCCCCACGGCCCACGGCGAGGTCGTGGTCATGCGCATTCTCGACAAGTCCAACGTCCAGGTCTCGATCGATGCGCTCGGCTTCCACGCCAAGACACTCGAGACCTTCAAGGCCCTGATCGAGCGTCCCAACGGCATCCTGCTCGTCACCGGTCCCACGGGCAGCGGCAAGACCACCACGCTCTACGCGGGCCTGAACTACATCAATACGCCCGAGCGCAAGATCATCACCACCGAGGACCCCATCGAGTATGAACTCGCCGGCATCACCCAGATCCAGGTCAACGCCAAGATCGATTTCACCTTTGCCAGAAGCCTGCGCAGCATCCTGCGCCAGGACCCGGACGTGGTCATGATCGGCGAGATCCGCGACGGCGAGACCGCCCACATCGCCACCGAAGCCGCGCTCACGGGCCATCTCCTGCTCTCGACCCTGCATACGAACAGCGCGCCCGCCTCCATCCCGCGCCTGATCGACATGGGCGTGGACCCCTTCATGGTCTCGGCCACGGTCATCGGCATTCTGGCCCAGCGCCTGGTGCGCAATCTCCACTTCGAAACCCGCAAGCCCGACCCCAGCGGCGACGGGTACCTGCCCGTGCCCAAAAAGGGGGTGACCGAGGACGGGTACAAGGGCCGCTGCGGGCTGCACGAGCTGTTCGTGGTGAACGACCCCATCCGCAAGATCATCAACGACAACGCCACCACGGTGGCCCTGACCGAGGCCGCCAAAGCGAACGGCATGATGACCCTGCTCGAAGACGGGGACGAGAAGGTCAAGCAGGGCGTCACCACGCGCGCCGAGGTCATCCGCGTGGCCCAGATGGATACGCAGACGTGAGGGCAGGGCTTTCGTTCGCCCGAGGGAGATGAGCGGGAGACGAGAGAAGGGGAGGGTAAGCATGTACACGGTTCGCTCATGGTTCATTCGCGCGGCGCTGGCTGTCGCGTTCGTGTGTGCCAGTCGTGCGCCGGCCGCGGCCGGGGAGCAGGAGGCCTGCGAGAAGTCCGCGCTGTGTCTGCATGAGGTCAACCAGGACATCTGGGAGGAGGCACACGGCAAGCCGCCGGCCTGGTGGAAGGACGCGGGCGACCGGACCGATCCGTCCAAGCTGCCTCTGGGGATCGTCGCAAGGAATGGAATCGGAGAGGGATATGAGACAACGCCGTGAACGGATCGTTGCCCTGCTGCTCGCGTTGTTCGCGTGGACGCTGTCAGCAGCGGTGGCGGAAGATACGGAACGCCTCAAGGAGCGGCGCCAGCCCGACCCCATGAAGCACCTGCCGCCTGCGCGGGATGCGGACGGCGATTTCCTGGTGGATGCCTTCGAGCAGGCGCTGATCGATGCCTTTGCGCCCCGTTTCATCTTCCATCCCTCGGAGACGGCGTGGCCATCGCGTGTGGAACATCACCTACAGAAGAGCAGAGCGCTCCGCTATGTGGATGCCGAAGCCCCCGGCGGGTTCCGCGTCCCCCAGGGTGGCAAGCCCGGGTCCTGGCCCGAACTCGTGGACTGGTGCAACGCACAGCTCGCGGACGGCCGCGCCGGGCAGGACATCTACCTAGCCCTGCCGCTGGACCCGCTCGCCCTGGATCCGGGCGCTGCGCCCGCTGCCGGCATCCCTGCGGGTGATCTGACGCTCCATGCGCGTGCGCAAGCCTACCGGGCGCGCGTATCCATCCCCACGGCCCGCATGGTTCGTGTCAGACTCCACTGGTTCGATGCTGCGGGCGCGCATTTCTCCGGCTCCTGCGAACTCCCCCTGTTCCGGGGGACTTCGGTGCCCCAACGTGTCGGGCCGCTGGCGGTCAGGCTGGCGGCCGGGGAGGAGGAGATGACCGTTCAAGTACGCGTGCGTTCGATCCGCACGGCACTGGGGGTGGGGACGGAAGCCTTCCATGAGCGCGGGCCTGCCCTCGACCCCGGCCTGCTGGAGGTGCAGCTCATCCGGGACGGGGCCGAGGTCGAGGCGCAGCCGCTTCCCGCGCACTGGAGTGCGGGCTACTGGTTTGCCCGCACCCAGCCGGGCCGGCCGGCCGCCTGCTTCACGCTTGCCTATGCCGGGAGCCGGCAACCGGACCTCGCGCTGGCCGGCCAGATCTGGGGTTCGCGCATCCCGCACCCGGAAGACGGCGCCTGCGTCTACGCCCACGTTTTCCCCTTGGCGCGGTTCATCGTCGTACAGTACTGGGTCTTCTTCGGCGAGTCGCGGGACCCCCGGAATCCGCACACCGGCGATTGGCTGCATGTGGATGTGGTTCTCTACCGCGACAATCCGGAACTCTTCGATCCGACCGGAAGCGGGTCGAGCAAGAGCGACATCATCGCCGGGGTGGTCCCGGCCTACCGCAACAGCGACACCGAAAAGCCCTATGAGAACCTGACCCGCAAGATGATCGCCATGGTCCGGCTCTGTGACTCTGACGACGGGATCGTGTTCCGACGTTACAGCGACAGCAAGAATCCCTCGCGCCTGGAGCGGGTGGAGCCCGAGATCGGCATGACAGGCCTGCCCGCTCACCCCGAAGATCCGAGCGCCAAGTACCTGGAGTGGCACTGCACCCTGGCAGAGAAGGGGCGCGGCATGAAAGGGCGTCACCCTAAGATCTATGTGGCCAAGGACAGCCACCGCCTCTACAGCCGGGGCGGCTCGCACCGCGTGGCCCCGGCGTATCTGTTTCGCCTGAGCGATCTGCCCCTGTGCGGCAAGAAGATCAACAAGAATCTGTATAAGGTGCCCTATCCTCCGTTTCTGGCCCGCAAGCTCGGCCAGGATGTCTGCGCCCGAGCGGATGATGAGGATACGGTGCGCGTCCTGCCCCAGACCAGCGGCAGCACCTATCAGGGCAAGGCCACCTACGGGCAAGGCGACGATACCCTCCTGCTCGATGCGGCCAAGGTCCCGTGCACCATCCTCAACGTGGGCGAACTCTCGTACGAGAGCCGCATGCGGATCCTGGGCGCGGACACGACATTGCGCAGCGCACTCGAAAGCGCCTGGGCCATCCGTCTGCCCGAGCGGGACAAGGAGGCCGAGTTCAAGGCGTGGCTCGAAGGGCTCGCCAAGGGGCCGGGCAAGAAGGAGAAGCTGAAGAAGTTCCTGGGCAAGATCAAGAAGATGCGCAAGGCAAAGGACGCCCTGGACAAAGCGATCAAGGGGATGAAGGGCTTCAAGAAGACGGTCACCAAGACCGCGAGGACCATCAAGAAGCAGATCGAGGAGAGGACGTCCGGCAAGAAGGGCGAGAAGGCCAAGTCATTCGAGGCGAAACCCGGATTCCTGCAGAACATGCGCAGCCTCGCCAGCAAGGTGCGCCAGAAGCTCGGGGAGACCAAGATCCGAAACATCACCGGGCCGGTCAAGGAGAAGCTGCGTTGGATCGAGAACAAGAAAGACAGGAAGCAGCTGACAGACCGTATGGTGGAGGACAGAATCGCCGCGTTGCTCGGTGCGCCGCGGCTGCGGCCCGTGCTGCTGCTGACCCGGACCGCGCCCATGGAGGGGGCGGCCTTCCTCGACTATCCGGGCCGCTTCGGCCGTGTGTTCGCCCCGGCCGCGGGCGGCCCGGCCGCTCTCGGCCGCTACCTGGATACGACACCGGAACGCGACGAGGCCCTGCGCCGGGTCTGCGGTACGCTTCTCAGCGGCTCCGCCGGTCTGGCTGCCGGCGCGCCGCAGCGCCATCTGCTCGAGTTCTACCGCAACTACGACAGCTTCTGTGAAGACCACATGGTGTATGGTTTGAGCGTAGACCTGTGAACCCGACCATGACGGAGCCGAATGCAATGCCCCCATCCATTCGAGACACGGAGAGCCCCATTCCTTCCTGCATCCCCGCCGTCCTGGCAGGCCTGGTTTTCCTGCTTTGCCCGCTCTCTGCCCTGCGGGCGCAAGAGACGAGCGAAAGGACGAGCCTGCGCGCAGGCGCGTGGATCTGCCAGAACGAGGCCGGTCTGACCGTCGAGCTGCCGGGGCTCCTCGGTAGCGCGTTCGAGCAGAACGACGGCTTCAGGGTTGGCGCATGGCCCGGGGCGGACGGGGACGCGCTGCAGCTGGTCGTGCGCAACGGCCGGTTGCGCATCCGGACCGCGCGCGAAGGGCTCTTTCCCGGCCACGAGACGGTCGGCGTGTCCCTCGGGGAGGAGACGGTCTTGACGCTCGAGGGGTGGGGCACTCTGGCCCAGTCGCCGAACCTGGAAGTCTTCGAGGACCCGGCCGCCGCGCAGAAGCGCGCGGTTTCGTTTGTCGGCGGCACCGTGGCCGACCTGCTGCCCGAGGGAAAGCGTCTCCTGGGCGTGGCCTTGATCACGGCTACGTTCACGGCAAGTTTCCCTGAAGACGCTCCACTCCATGACGTGGACGGCCGGTCCGCGCACCTGCGGTATGCGGCGATCGCGTATCTGGATGCCGACCAGGCCGCAACGGTAGATGCGATGGCCGACCTGGCCGGCTGTCCGGTCCATACGATGCAATGCGTCGGTCTGGACTTCGCCGACGGCGACAAGCACACGCTTCTCGAATGCCGGCAGGCCGACGGTGGGCTCCTGCAGTGTCTGTCGGCCGAATCCAACCAGATCATGCTTGCGGACCAGACAGCCAGCCTGAACAGCCTCAAGGCCCCCGATGGTGCAGTCTTCACCCGCCTGCGTCTGCCGACCGGCAAGATCAACGATCTGGTAGACCTTGGGCTCCCCAAGAACCTGGACGGCTTCCTGGTGCGCAGCGCTGCGGGCAAGTACTTCGGTGCCACGCTCGACCAGATGCAACTCATGCTCCCCGGAACCGATGTCGGCCTGAGCTTCGGCCCGACGCGGCTGCGTATCTTCTTCGGACGCGACAAGCTCATCACTCTGGAGACGACGCTCAAGAACGCGGGGGATCTCTTTGCCCTTGGCGGGCTCGATGTGGCGGGCGAGAAACGTGTGCGGATCGCCATGGAAGGCAAGACCCTGAGCATCAATTTCCTGGATGCGCTGGCTGACATCAATCCCCTCGGGTTCGGCCTGAACGAGCCCACCGTAGCCTTCGATACCGAGAACAAGGCCCTGATCCTCTCCGGCCGGCTCGCTGTACCGGAATCGTTGCGCTTCCTGCTCGGCGAACACGTGCGAGTCCGGGGGACGCTCGGGAAGAACGAGCAGACGCTCGCCGTGCTGCGGCCGGCGGAGTGGAAGCTCATCCAGGCGGACGATCCGACCTTCGGCATCCGCCTCGACCAGATCCGGCTCGGTCGCATGGACAAGCGCGTCTTTCTTTTGTGCGAAGGTCGCTGCGAGTTGCTCGAGGATCTCGATCCCGCGGAGAAGTTCGGTCTGCCCGTCGAGGGGCCCAAGATCACCAAGGACAAGACCCTCAGGGCCCTGCTCTACGTGGAGGCGGGCAAGCCTCCGAGCGTTCGGCTGGAACTTTGCATGGAGGAATCCCTGGACTTGAACGTCGCCCCGATCCATGGCGCACTGCGCGACACCCGGCTCGTGCTCACCAGGAGCAAGGCCGAGGGCTGGAAGGTGCTGCTCGCGGGCACCACGGACCTGGACATCGAGGTGGGACCGCTTCACTTCAATGCCGAGGCCACGACCACCCTCTCCTCCGACGGCCGCCTGGTGGTCGCCATTCCCGAAGACAGCGAGAACCCGACGCGGATCGAGCTGGCCGGGATCGCGAGTCTCACCCTGCGCAGCGGCTACCTGATGCTGCAGGCCAAGGGGAAGAACAAGCAATTCGCCGTCGACGCGACCGTGGCGCTCGACATCAGCGACGAGTTGCCCATGATCGGCGGCCGCACCCTGGCGGGCCACATGGCCATGAGCACCAATGGCACCTTCCTCTTCGAGGCGGTGGATCTGCCGTCCATCGACTTCCAGGATATCACCTTTGCCTTCACCACCCTCAGGCTGGAGCGCAAGCTGATCAACGGCCAGCTCAAAGTGATGGCCTCCATGGGCGGCAAGGTGGACTTCCACGACGACTTCGCGCTCCCGCCGCTGGCCGGCCAGGAGCTGGATGGCAAGGTCATGCTCACGCAGAACCTCCGGCTGATCCTGCAGGTGACGGGCGGCCCGGAGGGCTTTGGTGTGGACTTTGGCGACTACCGCTTCATGATGGATCGGGTCGCCCTGGCCCTGGGCGGCGGCAGCCTCGTCACCGCCACGGGAGAAGGCGGCCTCAAGGTGCGTTACCCGTCGAGCAAGTGGTTCCTGAAAGGCCTGCCCGCCTACATCGAGGGCAGGACCGAGGGGCCGAGCTTTGATGTGGGCGGCGCGATCGATATCTCGCCCTATGACATCTTTGTGCGCACGCGTACCGGCGACACCACGGTGATCCCGCTCGACATTCCGGGCCTGCACGAGAAGAACAATGGTTTCACCATGGCACTCTCCCGACTGGGCGTCGGTTTCAACTGGTCGCAGCGCTATCCCGAGTTCGCGATCCAGGGCAATCTTTACCTGCCGGACCCCGAGGCGGACAGCACCAAGCGCGTGCCGGGCACGGATCGCAAGTACGACTCGTACATGGGGCTCACCTTCTTCGCCTACGGTTCCGAGCCGCTGGCCCTGCGCTTCATGGTGGATCCGGACGAGCCGCCTGCGCTGCGGCTTCCGAACCTGATCGAGCTCGAGCTCCATGAGACCGGCCTGAGCATATGGCTGCCGCCGACACCCCCCTTTATGAGCTGCTGGTCCAGCATCGAGCACGGGGGCCTGGTCCGGATCGGCAATCCCGACGGCGGATCCGGCTTTCTCTTCAACTTCCAGGGCGGGCACCACGTCTTCTTCGCGTTCCTTACCGTGCCCCCGGCCCACGTCAGTCTCGAGTTCTTCGATCGGCTCAACTGCCGTCTGCGGCTCGGGGGCTTCGACTCCGAGCTGGACATGTCCTTCCCGCGTCCCCAGCTCGACCCCGGCAACATGATGATGGTGCTCTTCAAGCTCTACCCCATCCTCAAGGATATGGACATCGAGAAACTCAAAGAAGAGATCCGCAAGCCGGGCAGCCCCGTGAATGCCCTCTTCCCCGTATTCAACATGAAGGCCTGCCACATCTATCTGCCCAAGGTCATGGACGACTGCTTCGCCGATGATTTTCCGCGTACCAGGGACGGACGGCCCAAGCTCGCCGTGTTCGAGCACCTCCGGATCGACGGAGCCGACGGTGCGGCCATGGCCGTAGAATTCGGCGCCAAGCTCGCCAAGATGGTGGCCGAATCCAACCTGACCGAGCGCATCCCGCGGCAGGTCATCTCCATGATCCCGCCGGACAAGCGGCGGGGGCGCATGAAGATGGACATGCTCGGCCTGCTCAAGGGCGATCTTCACTACCGGATCCAGGCGGCCGAGGACATCTATACCTATGACAAGGTGCGGGGACTGCAAGACCTGCAGGCCATCGCCCGCGTGACCCACGCCTGCCGCACGCGCGGGGTCGCCCCCCTCACCCCGGAGTTGATGCAGAAGCTGCACGGCCAGGACGAGGTCTGCCGCGAACGGCAGAAGGAGTATGGTGTGATGTCCCGGGAGCGCGGCGCGCTTCTGCTGGATATCGTCGAAGCCCATGAGGCGGGCGAGCCACCGAGCCAGGAACTGCAGCAGGCGATCCAGGACAAGGAAGAGGCGATGCGCGCCAAAGGCGCGGAGGTCAAGCAGGCGAAGGCCGAGCTGGCGGCGTTGCAGGAGGTCCATGCCGCGGCCACGGGCCAGCGGCCCATTGCCAATCCCAATGCGCACACGGTCTCCTTGCCCTCTGGCGAGCGGGTCGAAGTCTCGGCTGACCTCACCCGCCTCGACCCGAGGGCCGAACTGAAGCGCCTACAGGACTACATCCAGGCCCGCCTCCAGCCCGGCCAAGCGCCTATCACCTCGCCGCGCGAGTTGCTCTCACGACTGTGGCGCGCATCGGTCGCGGACGGGGCCTCCCTGCACGTGAAGGGCAACGTGGCGGTCTTTGCCGGCCGGGGACGCGAAGAGCGCTACACCCTGAGGCTGCAGCCCACGGTCCCCTACGGCTTCGTAGCCGACCGGGACGGAACGCCGGGACCGGGCTTTGCACCTGGGCGTGAGGGCAGATTGCCTGGCGCGTTCCCCGCATCGTATGATGCTGGTCACGCCATGACCGCGGAGTTGCCCGACGGGCGCGAGATCGAGTGGCTTGACGTGAGGCTCGACGCATTCCTGCGCCGGGGCCGGTCGCGCGGTGCGCTCGACCTGGTGCGGCGCGGGGAGGCCCGTGTTCGTTGCCTGAAGCATGTACGACGGGGCTGGTTGCCTCCGATGTATACTCTGCAATGGGAGGGCAGAGGGCGCCTCCAGCGCGGCGGGGCACGGCAGCGGGGGGAGATTCGCGAACCCGTCCTGGGTGCCGGAGGCTGGGTTGCCGCCCAGGAGGCGGGACCCGCGCTCAAATCCTTCAGGCTGGCAGCGGACCTCGGAGACGGCCTGCGCGTCACCATCGACGACAGCGGCCGCATCCAGGCCGGTGTCTGCGGCCTGGTCGAGATGAGTACCCGCCTCTCGGTCGGAAACGGCAACGCGCGAGAGTTCTTCACTCTGCTGCGCAAGCTGCGGCTCGGAGATCCCACGGGCGGCACGCCGGATCGCAAGGACCGCATCTTCGCGCGCGCCTGGAAGCATCTCTACGGGCTGCGCGCACCGCGAGGCGAAGTGCGCATTCGCGGAACCGATGTCACGCTCACGCTCGGCCACGGGATCCGGGCCAAACTCGGTCTCTCCAGGGTGCGTCTCTACTATCCCTGGCGCTGGCATTACGGGTGGGATTTCATGGCGGGCCCAATCACCGAGGCCCGGGTCGATCCGGAGACCGGCCTGCTCAGTGGCAAGCCGCGCAATCACCACGATGCCGGGGGGGGCTGGGGCGGCGGGTGGTACAAGATCTTTCTCCCGCGCTACACCCGCGACACGACCGGCGCGCCTGGCCTGATCTCGGCGTGTGGCACCAAGGAGCGTTTCGGTAAGCGGCACCTGGTCTCGCGGGGATTCCTGCGCGATGACTGGCTGCGCAAGGAGTACTGGGGCGGCAATGCCTACGCGCTCCGGCTGGAAAGCCCCGGCGGCTGGATCGCGTTCACCGACGGCACCTTCCTTCGGATCACCACGCCGGCAGGCGCGTCCGCGCGGCTCTTACTGAACCGCAGCCTGGATCGCGCGCTCCAGGCCATGGCCGGCGGTCCTCTGCACCAGCTGGGGAGCGAATTCCAGTGGATCGTGCGGACCAAGGATCGCAGCGGGGTGGCTTCGAGCCTGAACGAGGTCCTGGACGTCGCCCGCCTGCCCGAGGACCCGGACCCTTCTCGGACGCTCGCCTGGACGAGCGGGGGCCGGAACTTCGAGGTGCGCATGCAACCCGAGGGCGGCCTGCGCGGCATGGGGCTCACGCCCGTCGCGCAGCAGCCCGACACGTCACGGACCCGTCTCAATGGCGCATCCGGGGCCGTGTACGAAGCCACGCTGAAGGGGCCGGGGGTCAGCGTGAGCCGGATCGGGCGCGGCGGCAAGCGGACCGC
This sequence comes from uncultured Planctomycetaceae bacterium, assembly GCA_964496245.1. Taxonomy (GTDB): domain Bacteria; phylum Planctomycetota; class SZUA-567; order SZUA-567; family SZUA-567; genus CAZBZG01. The sequence goes on from CAZBZG010000092.1 coordinate 13,106, forward strand.
TGCCTTCCTCGACTCGAGCAAGGGGCCAGAGAGGGTCCGCCTGCCCGGTGTCAGGCACAAGCCCAACGGCCTCATCGTAAACGGCAACCTGGGCATGGAAGCGCCGGGCGGCGAGATGCGCGGTTCCTCCTGGTTCGACGGCCAGATCTTCGACGACGGGAATTTCGACATCAGCGGCAGTGCGGATCTCTCCGTGCACGGGGTCGAGCTCGCCAACGGCAGCATGCGCTGCTCCCGGAAGCACGGCCTGACGGTGGAAGGCCATCTCGATCGCGGACTGATCAAGGGGAACATCGAGGGCCAGGTCACGGGCAGCTGGTTCTGCCTGGAGGGCAATACCAGCTGCATGCACAGCGGCACCGGCTTCAAGGGCAGGGCGTTTGTCGATCCGGACCATGTCTCGGCCCATGGCAGTCTCTATGTATCCAACCGGTGCCTTGCAGACGGCTGGGTCAATCTGACAAAGGACTTCGAGTTCGAGAAAACGCTGTCCTTCAGCAAGAAGGCCAACCTCTCCTACACCAAGACCTGGACCGTCACTTCGTGGGTTTGGGTGCAGGAATCGTGGATACCGCCCAGGGGCCATTCGGAGAAACGGCAGACCGAATACAGCAAGCGGATTTCGGTCGACTACACGGTCGGCGTATCGGCCTACACCAAGGTGGGGCTGCAAGGCAATCATCCGTCCGCTCATGTCAGGGGCAAGATCTGGATCGACGCCCAATGGCCCGTTGGCTATCACGATGCGAGTTTTTCCTCTGGGTCGCTCAACATTCGTAAGGACCTGGGGCCGGTTCGTATCACCGTGGATTTGCCGAACAAGCATTTCTCGGTCGAGAAGAGGTAAAGGGGAATCATGCTACCGAGTACAACCGCAAATCGTGGCGTCTGGTCGTCGGCTGTCATGGCACCGTTGCTCGCCCTGCTGGCGTTCACCGCAGCCCTGTGCGCAGGCGAGGAACCGGAAGCGCGAGAGCCCGGCCTGCGCATGGATCCGGAAGTGATCCGGGCCGCGGCCGCGCTTCTGCCCGACGCGCCGGATGACGGCCGGGTGGTGCCGGGCATCATGATCACCGAAGGGGCGGCAGGCTATATGGTCACCCGGTACGCAGTGATGCACGGCAAGGAGGAGAAGAGTGCCTTCTTCCGCGTGCGTACGCTCGTGGGCCGACCTGCGCGCGACGTGGCGGTGCGTTTGGGCGAAGACGGTACGCTGCTCGACCTCTACGACCTGCGCCCCCCGAAGCCGAAGAAAGGCGCTCCCGCGCGCGCGGAGCCCGCGCCAGCCGGGAACGCGGAGGCCGACGCGGGCGGCAAGGCGTCTGCGGGCGTGACCGGGGGCGAGGATCCTGCGGCCGCGGATCCGAAGGTGCGCGCAGACGCTTCCCGGGTCGAGACAGACCGCATCCCGTCGCAGGACGTGCTGCGACCCCTTCTGGGACGCAAGCCGGCCGAAGAGGCGGCGTCCCTCGCCGCCCTGCTGCGCGGCATCGCCAAGGCGGCCACCTTGATCGACCGGGACGCGCGCGATCAACTCCCAGAGCTCCCTCTGGACGCCTTTGTCTTCCAGAAGCGGGTGGAGCCCAAGAAGAAGCTGCCGCCCTTCGCGCTCAAGACCCTGAAAGGCGAGGTGCTCACCCCGGAAGCCATGGGGGCTGGGTTCAAAGCTCTGTTCTTCACGGCGCTGCAATCGGATGCCTGCAAGGCGTTGAACCAGAACGTGGCCGCTGCCTTGAAGCGTGACGTCAAGGTCGCCGACATCTTCGCCTGGGTGCTCTCGGACGCGCGTCCGACCGCCGCCGCCCTGGCCAATCAGCAAGATCTGGCCGGTCACATCGGATGCGATGATGAGAATGCAGTGAGTGCGGCCTTCGGCGTGCCGGTCAAGCCCATGCTGCTTGTCTACGACAAGGCCGGTCTTCTGGTCGCGGTCGTGACGCCGGAGAATAGCAAAAACCTGGACAAGCTGTTTGCGATGCTCGAAAAGACGGTTCGATAGCGCGTGTGCGCGTGATCGGACGGGAATGGAACCCATGGCCACATTCGCCTACACCGCTCTCAGCAAGGCCGGCCAACAGGCCACCGGGACCATGGAGGCCGGCGGACAGGCAGAGGTGGTCACGCGGCTCGGCCGGGAAGGCCTGTACGCGGTCCGGGTCGACCGGGCGGCTGCGGGCGCAACGGGGGGACCGGCGGGGGCCGGGCGGCGCCGGTCCGTGGGCGATCTTCTCTTCCCGGGGGTCCGCGGTGCGGACGTCACGGCCCTGACGCGGCAGATGGCCACTTTCTTGCAGGGGGGCTTTCCTCTGATCCGCGCGCTGGAATTCATCCAGCGCAACGCCGGCAAGGACTCCCTGCGGGACCTGATCGGCGAGGTTGCGGATGCGGTGCGCGGCGGCGGCACCCTGGCTGCAGCCCTGGCCGAGCACCCGAGGCACTTCGACAAG
>CAZBZG010000093.1:0-15548 GCA_964496245.1 uncultured Planctomycetaceae bacterium
AGGACAGGATGTCCGACGCCGGCCGCTGCCAGTCTCCCCCGACCGAAGGGAGGGCGACAGTCGGCAACATTCCGCCGACGCTTGCGTAAATGCTTTGGGGGCGCAGCCCCCCCGTTCCTCGTTCGTGATTCGGTATTTCCTGTTCGCCATTCTGTCCCCCTGACCGACGGGAGGGCGACAGTCGGCGACGTTGCATGGGCGCTTGCGCTGAATGCTTGGGGGCGCAGCCCCCCGACCAGCGGGAGGGCGAAAGTTCTCGACGCCCCGCCGACGCTTGCGTATCTGCCTGGGGCGCTAGCCCCCCCGAACGAAGGGAGGGCGATGGTCGGCGACGTTGCCTGGGCGCTTGCGCTGAATGCTTGGGGGCGCAGCCCCCCCCTGCTTGCGGCGCAAAGAATGCATCTCCTTTTTCGATGACTGGTACCAACGTTCCGAGCCCGGCCCTTCCCGCGCATCCGTCCCCCTTTTGCCCTCATCCGGCTCGCACGGCGCCATCAGGGACGCGCTCCAATTCAACCCACACCCGCCCCGGTATCCACTTGACAGAACCCAAAAGAATGGTAAGGTATGGTAAGGTCAACCATGGAGGAAAGGTCTTGGCCGGCGGCATGCCTTCCTATCTGGCGATTCGGGAGAAGGTGCTGGATTTCGTCCGCGCGGCGGAGTCCGGGACCGAAACCATCCCGTCCGAGCGGGCGCTGTGCCGGATGTACGGGGTGAGCCGGCCGACCGTGCGCCGCGCCATCGGATCGCTGATCGAGGAGGGCGTGCTCTCCCCGCGGCGGGGGCAGGGCACGTTTATCTGCCGCCGGAGCGTGGACGCGCAGGACGACCGCCTCCGGGTGGGCGGCACGGTGGGGGTGGTCTTCTTCGACGGCGGGGCGGACGCGCCGCCGGGCGAATACGCCTGGCGGATCCTGTGCGGCATCCTGCGCGGCGTGCGCGCGGGCGGCGGGCGGACGCTGGTGGTGCCGGTGGCGTCGCGCGGGCTGCTCGCGGCCGAGGAGATCGCGGCGCAGGAGGTGGACGCCGTGGCCTGGATCTCGCCGCACCGGGCGCACGTGGAGACGATCCGCTTCCTGGAGGAGCGGGGCCTGCCCGTGACCGCGATCAACCGGGACTTCGGCGCGCAGCGGATCGCGAGCGTGGTCACGGACCACCGCCTCGGCGGGCTGCTAGGCGGCCGGCGGCTGCTGGATGGGGGCTGCGGGCGGATCCTGTTCGCGGCGCTGGACGAACGGCGGCCGATCGTCTCCGAGCGGTACGAGGGCTTTCGCGAGGCGCACCTGGAGCGCGGCCGGCCGTACGACGAGGCGCTCGCCGTCCGCGTGAAACGGGATGCGCGGGAGGCGTACGAACGGACGCGCCGCTTCGCCGGGGAGGGCGCGTTCGACGGGGTCTTCGTGGCGGACGGGGTCTGCCTGCACGCGGTGCTGAACGCGCTCCGCGACGCGGGTTTCGCCGCCGGGGCGGACAACCTGGTCCTCTACGACCGTCCGCCGGCGGGAACCTTCTCCGGGGCCGCGCCGCCGCGCGTGGTGCAGCCGCTGGACGAGCTGGGCCGACGCGCGGGCGCGCTCTGCATGGAGATGATCCGCACGGGCCCCCGCAGCCGGCGGATCGTGCTCCCGCCCGCGCTCGCGGAGGACAACGACGACGCATGACGGCTCCGCGGCGGAGCCGGGATATCCAAAACGCATGGAGGGAATCGCAAATGGAACGGACGGAATTTCGGCGGCATCGGGCGGCGGGATGGTTGGCAACGGCGTTCGCGGCGGCGGTCTTCGCGCCGGTCGCGGGCGGAGGCGAAACGGCGGAGGAAGCGCGGGCCCGGCCCCTGCCGAACCGGCGGGGGTGGGAGCTCCCCCCCGCCCTGTTCGAGGGCGGAGCCGGCCCCAAGCCGTACGCGTGGGCGTGTCCCCGTCGCACGGCGGTCTTCGTCCGGCCGCGCGGCACGGACCGCGCCCGCATGCGGGCGACGTTCTCCGCGAACTACGCGCCGGGCGCGGCGGAGCTGATCCTGGACGGCCAGGACGACGACAGGCCCGGCACCACCCGCATCGCGATTTCGCTGAACGGCGCCGAACTCTTCCGGGGTCCGAACGGGTTCGCGGAGAAGGGCTGGTCCACGCGCCGCATCCCCGTGCCGGCGGGCGCGCTTCGCGAGGGCGGGAACACGCTCACGATCGAGAACCTGGAGGAGGGGGCGGACGTGCTCGCGAAGTGGTTCGCCCTGGCCGCGGCGACGATCCGCGTGAAGAATCCGCCCGCGCTCTGGCCCGCGCGGCCACTGCTCCTGGCGCACTTCGACGGCACGACGGACGCGGATGCGGTCGGGGGGGGCGAGCGGGGGCATGACGCCGGCGCTCGTGACGACCAGGCCCCGGTGGTGGGGCAGCTCCGCGAGGTCGCGTTCGAGCGTCGCGATGATGATCTCTGCCGGCTGGGTCCAGAGCGTGGCGTTGGTGCCGCCGATCAGGCAGGTGTCTGGGCAGGCGCTCCGGCCGTCGAGCAGGGTCGTATTCCCGAGCGTGGGCGATGTGAAGGCTTCGAATGCGCGCGCGCCGACCTTGCGGATGTCCGGCAAGAGATCCTTGAGCAGTCCGCACATGTGCAGCCCCAGGCGCTTGTCCTTGGCGTGGAGGATTTCGCGGATGGCCGTGAGGTGGGGCAGGCAGTAGGTGCGGTACTGGTCGGGCGAGATGAGCGTGGTCGAGGTGTTCTCGACCATGTAGATCAGATCGGCCTGGATGTGGTCGGCCATGAGTTCGGCCTTGCGCATGAGGACCGCCTGCAGGCTCTCGAACAACGCCTCCACCTTGTCCGGGCAGTCAGCGAGCAGGTAATGCGCGTTCTCCACGCCCGCGATCCATTCGACCCACTCCATGAGCGGCGATTCCCCGACGCTCGTGACCAGCACGCCCTCGCCCTTGGCCCGGAGTTCCCGGGCGCGGGCGAGGTGGTTGTCCAGCGCGGTCTCGTCGAGCACCACGTCCTGGTCCTCGATCCAGGCGCGGTAGACGTCGATGTCCTCTTCGGACTGGACCGGCATCTTGGCCGGGTGCCAGCTCTTGGAGTTCTCGTCCCAGTGGCTGACCCGCTCGAGGGTGCCGGCCGGGCTTTTGAATTGCTGGATGCGCTGCCCGTTCCGGGTCTCCACTTTGAAGTCGCCTTTGCGGTGGCGGCAGGTGGTGCAGCCGCCCACGCCCAGATGCATATCGGACCCGATGTAGCGGTGGATGTCTTCGACCGTCATGCTGGCGACCCGGTCTTCCTGCGCGGGCGCGTAGGACCCGTTCAGTTTGGGCCAGAACGGCAGGCGGTCGACCGGCTGGTGTTCGAGGGCCGCCAGCCAGCGGTCCCGGCTGGACATGGTGTCGCGGCGCGCGCGTACAGCGGTCTCGTTGGCAGGCTGGCAGGAGGTCACGGGGGCTCCTTCTTTCGGTCGCTGGCACGGGTTCGTCAACGCCCTGGTTTGTGTCCGAATGATTCCTTTGCGCTCCCGGGCATTTCCGCAATCGCAGGCTTCTATCAGTATGTTACAACAGAATGCTTGCGATGCCATGGGCTGGGCCGTATAGTATTTGTGCTGAAACGGCGGTCGCGCTTTGCGGAGATCGACCATGCCCTTTCGCCCGACCTGCGCGTGGTGCCGGACACCGACTGGCTCCAGCAGCTGCTCGAATCCGGGACGCGGCTCGAGATCGTGCTCTTCGGGTTCCAGACCGTGGATGCGCGCTGGCGGATCGCGCCGCGGGCGCTCGACGACCACCTCTTCTACTTCCTGCTGGCTGGCGCAGGGGCTGGCATGGTCGACGGTGCAGCGGTGGCCTTTCACGCGGGGTCGCTTCTCTGGGTGCGGCCGGGCGTGGCGCATACGTTCCACGTGACGCCCGGGGCTGCTCCGCCTACGCTCTACCATCTTCGTTGTCGTGTCCGGCAGGATCGGTCGCACCTGAGCCTGCGACCGGCTTTTGTGCTCTCCGAAGAGCTCTGGGAGGCGCAGCGCTGGCTGGAGGCGCTCTTCGACGAACACGCGCGCCAGCAGACATGGGTGCGCACGCGCATGAAGAGCCTGCTCCACCTCCTGGCGACCGAGGCCGTGCAGGCCGGAGCCTGCGCAGGCGGCTGCCGGACCCTCTCTGCGAGCGCACGCACCAAGCTCCGGGAGTACGTGCACGCGCGCGTGGCCGACCCGCCCCGGCCCCGCGATCTGGCTGAACACCTGCGCCTGTCGCCCGACTACTTCACGCGTATCTTTCGTGCCACGTTCGGGGTGCCGCCGCGCACCTGGATCGTGCGGGAACGGATCCGCCACGCCGCCCTTCTCCTGAGCGACGCGCCCGAGCTGAGCGTGACCGAGGTGGCCGAGCGGTTCGGGTTCTGCGATGTCTACTTCTTCAGCCGTCAGTTCAAGCAGGTGACCGGCCAGAGCCCCACCGCCTACCGCCAGCGCGCCCGTCCGCAGCAGGTTTGCGGACCGTGAACGGAGCTGCGCAGCGTCAGAAACCGCTTGCGTTAGGGCGTGGGTTGGCTATGACTCAAAACGTAGGGGACTGTGGCTGCCTGCCCTGTTCGCGCCAGTGGCGGGGCCCTACGCGCGCTCGAAACCACGGGAGACCGCTGTGCCGCAGGTCGAAGGGCCCGTTCAGTTCCTGGGCATCCTGGAGTTTCTCCAGGTGGCCAGCTTCAACCACCGGAGCCTCGTCCTCATGCTCGAGGGCCCGGTGGGCAGCGGGTACCTGGTCATGGACGACGGTCACGTGACCCACGCCGTGCTGGGCGACCGGCAGGGCGTGGGCGCGCTCTTTCCCCTGCTCCAGGCCGGGACCGAGGGCACCTTCCAGATCCAGCCCCCGCCCAAGGAGCCGCCTGCGCCGAGCGTCAGCCTCAAGACCGACGCCATCCTCATGCGCGTGGCCATGAACCTGCCGCCACGCGCGGCCGCACCGTCCTGCAATCCGGCGTGGCGCATCGAGGGCACGACCGATCTTCTCAGCCTCGAGGAGGTCCTGCAGATCTTCGAGGCGAACAAACGGCCGGCCGTACTGGCTGTGGACCCGGATGGCGAGGGCGCGAGCGAGCTGATCCTGGCCGAGGGCGGCATCCTCAAGGCTGCGGCGCCTGCCAAGCAGGGGGCGGAAGCGGTGTATGCGCTGCTGGCGCTGCCTTGTGCGTCCTTCAGAATCTCGTCCCCGCCCGAAGCGCCGCCGGTCACCACCATGCTCGACGTGGCCAGCGTGGTCATGGAAAGCCTGCGGCGGCTCGACGAGGAGAAGCTGCTCAGCCAGGAGCTCTCGGCCGAGGAGAACCCGCACGCCCAGGAGATGCTGGAGGCCCTCGACCGGGGCGACCTGGACGAGAGCGCGCGCCTGGCCCTGGCCAAGCGGTACATGCCCGGCGGCGAGGTGGCGCCCGCCTTTGTAGTGGCGCGGCTGACCGTGGACGAGAGCGAAACCGTGCGGCAAGCAGCCATGGAGGCGCTTCATGACCTGCCCGCACCCGTTGTGGAGGCGTTTGCCAACGACCCGGACTGTCCCAAGCCGCTCCTCTTCTATCTGGTCTGCGGCTACGAGTCCAAGAGCGTGCCCACGGCCGCGATCGGCAATCCCTCCACGCCCGCGCAGGCGCTCGTGGAGTTTGCGCCCCGCGCGCGCGCCGAACACATGCCTGCCTTCCGGGAACGGCGGGATCTCCTGGCCAGGCACCGCTCGCTGCGGCAGGCCTTGCGGCAGAACCCGAATTGCGATTTCCCGGATCTGCTGGACGAGCTCGACAAGGCGGCTGCCCCGCGCATGCGCAAGCGCGCCTTCACGGGCGTACTCCCCAAGGAAAAGGCGCCCGAGGGCGTCGACCTCAAGCTGGAGAAGCCGGAGGTCGACCCGCGCAAGCAGAAGCCTGGAAGCAAGCTCGGGCCGCGCGACCTGCAGTACCTGGCCAAGCGCGGGTCGCTGCGGGAGAAGATGAAGCTGGTCTGCGGCAATGACGACGACATCGCGGTCGAGATCGTGAGCCAGCCCGGAGCGCCCGAGAGCTTCATTGTGGGCGTGGCCGAGTCCAAGGCCGCCAATGCGGCCGCCCTGCGCTACATCGCCGGCCACCGCACTTTCCGGCGGAGTGCATCCATCGTGCGCGCGCTCGTCTTCAACCCCAAGACGCCCGTGCCGTCGGCCACGGGCCTGCTCACGCTCATCCGCGCGGAAGATCTCAACAAGATCGCCACCAGCCGCGACCTGCCCGACGGCACCCGCCAGGGCGCCCGCCAGCTCGCAGAGAAACGGCAGAAGAAGCGGAAATGATGGGTCGGGATGGCCGCAACGACGGAGGACGCGAAGGGCGCGAAAACGCGCCGGCCCGAACGTGGCAAATCGCGCCGCGTTGCGTTCGCGGTCTTCTCGTTGTCGTGGTCTGCACCTCCTGCCGCGCGTGGGCTGAAGCCCACCCTACGGACCTGTGGCCCGGGCCGCGCATCGTGCCGTAGGGTGGGGCTTTGCCCCACGCGGTGGTGAATCGGGCTCGTTTCACGAGCAATCCCTTGCAATCATGCTTTTCTGGTGGTATGATATTGCAGATGACTACAGGAGGTGACAGATGGCTACGATGTCCGTTCGCATCCCCGATCGGCTGGCCAAGCGGCTGGAGGGGGTGGCAAAAGAGGCGGAGCGAACCAAGTCTTTCCTCATCCAGAAGGCCATTGAGGCGTATCTGGATGACTACGCCGACCTTCAGATCGCGCTCGACCGTCTCCGGGATACGACCGATGAAGTCGTTGACGGGAAGGAACTGAGGAAATCCCTTGGCCTATAGCATTGTCTACAAGGCTTCGGTCAAGAGGGACCTCAAGAAGCTCAGCAAGGCCGAGGCGCGGCGCATTCTCGATCAGATCGAACAGAGCCTTTCCCGCAAGGCCGACCAGTGTCCGGCGCTGAAGGGCGCGTTCGCCGGCCTGCGGAAGTTCCGGGTCGGGGGCTATCGTGTCATCTTCGCCATCCTCGACAAGGATGTGCTGGTCCTCAAGATCGGTGCCCGGAAAGACGTCTACCGATAGCGCGTGGGCTGAAGCCCACCCTACAGCCCCGGCCGCGCATCGCCCGTAGGGTGGGGCTTTGCCCCACGCGGCAATGGCATGCCGCCTCAGTCCGTATCCTTTGCGTACCGCTCGTCGCCCACCGCAGCCTGGAGGCGATGGAGCTCGTCGGTGAGTTCGCGCCGCACCTGGGCGTAGGCCGGGTCGTCGGCCACGCTCTTGAGTTCGTGCGGATCTTTCTCCAGGTCGAAGAGTTCCCACTCGGGTTCGTAGGTCTCGTCCACGGCGCCGGCCTGTCCGAGGGCGTCGGAGTAGTAGTAGATCAGCTTGTAGCGCTTGGTGCGGATGCCGTAGTGGGCGTAGACGTTGTGATGGGCCTTGTGCATCCAGTAGCGGTAGTAGAGGCCTGTCTGCCAGTCCTCGGGCGTGTTTTCGGCGAGCAACGGGCGGAACGACCGGCCCTGCATGTCGCCGGGCACGTCCACGCCAGCCAGATCCAGGAAGAGCGGCGCGAAGTCGACATTGAGCACGATGTCGTCGTTGACGCTGCCGGCGGCCACCTCGGCCGGGTAGCGGAGCACGAACGGCATGCGCAGCGACTCCTCGTACATGAAGCGCTTGTCGTACCAGCCGTGGTCGCCGAGGAAGAAGCCCTGGTCGGAGGTGTAGACCACGACCGTGTTGTCCGCCAGCCCCTTGGCCTCCAGATCGTCGAGCAGCCGGCCCACGTTGTCGTCCACACTCGCGATGACACGCAGGTAATCCTTGATGTAGCGCTGGTAGGCCCAGCGGCGCAGCTCGTCTTCGGGGAGCGTGCTGTTGATCTCGCACTTGATGTCTTTGCGGTTCATGTGTACGCCCACGCGCATCTCGGCTGCCGCCGCAGCCGACGCCCGGTCGGCGTAGTCGTCCAGAAGCGTGTCGGGCTCGGGGATGGTTTCGTTGAGGTACATGTGCTGGTGCTTTTCGTCCGGTTCCCACTCGCGGTGGGGCGCCTTGTGGTGGCAGAAGAGGCAGAAGGGCTGGTCTGGGTCGCGCTGGTTCATCCAGTCGAGGCACTGGTCGGTGATGATATCGGAGACATACCCCCGCACCGTGCGGCGCTGGCCGCCGTCGGGGCCGGGGAAGATGAACTCGGGATTGTGATAGAGGCCCTGGCCGGGCAGGACCGCCCAGTCGTCGAAGCCGGTGGGGCAGTGCTCCGGCCCGGTGCCGAGGTGCCACTTGCCGAAGAGCGCGGTCTGGTAGCCGGCTTCTTTGAGCAACTTGGGGAAGGTCTGGAGCCGATTGTCCATGTGCGTGGCGAGCGTGGTCACCTGGTTGACGTGGTTGTAGGTGCCGGTCAGGATGGTGGCGCGGCTGGGCGTGCAGATCGAGTTCGTGCAGAAGCAGTTGTCGAACCGCATGCCGCCCGCAGCGATGCGGTCGAGGTTGGGCGTTTCGTTGATGCGGCTGCCGTAGCAGCTCATGGCGTGGGCCGCGTGGTCGTCGGACATGATGAAGAGGAAGTTCGGGCGTTTGTCGGGCATGGGGGTCCTTTCCGTGCGTGGGTCAAACGTGGCATCTTGCTCGGTCGATTCGACAAGAGTACTCCTCTGCGCCCGAACCGTCAAGGCCGAGCAGAACATAGGGTGCCATGCCCACCCTTGGGTGGCATGCCTGTGGGGCCCCTTGCCCCATCAACCCGCAGGCGCAGCAATGTCTCGTCCGGGGGAGGCGGCATGCCCACCTTTGGGTGGGCATGGCACCCGTTGCGACAGCAGCGTCGCCGGCCGGCCACGTCTTGACGCGGCCGTGTCGCCGGCGTAAGGTTGGGGCCACTGCCCATGGATGCCTTGCTTGCGAGCTACGAACACCTGATCGCGATGGCCGTGCTGCTGGTGCTGTCGGCGACCTGCTCGGGCGCGGAGACCGCGATCTTCAGCCTGCGGCCGGCGGACCTCAACCGCTTTCGCCGCGCGGACGGTCCTATCAGCCGGGCTGTCCTCGCCCTGCACGGCGACTTGCGCGCGTTCTTGATGACCGTGCTCTTCTGCAACATGGTCATCAACATCGCCTTCTTCAGCTCCTCCACCATGCTCGCCGCCCGCGTGGCCGGCCAGGACCGGCGGTTCGCGGTGGGCGTGGGCGTGGCGAGCCTGTTGGTCATCATCGTGCTGGGCGAAGTCACGCCCAAGACCATCGCGACCGTGGCCGGTCCCTTCTTCTGCCGACTGACGGCCCTGCCCATGTTTGCAGCCCACCGGGCTTTGTGGGGCGTACGCGTGGTGCTGGGCCGGTTCCTGGCCGTGGGCGAGCGCCTGGCCGGAATCGGGTCCTCCAGTCATTCGGTCAAGGCCGACGAGCTCCGCCTGCTCGTGGAGCTCAGCCGGGAGGAGGGCGCGATCAGCTCGAGCGAGCACGGACTCATGGACCGCATTCTCCGGCTGCCGGAGGTGCGCATGGACGAACTCATGACGCCGCGGCCGGACATGGTGACGATCGATCTGGACGCGGACATCCAGACGCTGCTGGAGCGCGCGCGCCAGAGCTGCCACGCCAAGCTGCCCGTGCGCGACCCCGAACGGGACGAGATCACGGGGTGGGTGGACGCGCGAGCCGTGCTGGTGGCCGGCGGCGAGGGCGCGGTGCGGCCGCACGTGCAGCCCGTGACGTTCGTGAGCGAGTTCGATCACGCCGACCAGGTGCTCGCCCAGTTTCGCGAAGAGCGGATCCGCCTGGCCATCGTGGTGGATGAACGGGGGGCCACCGTTGGGCTCGTGACCCGGTGGGATCTGGTCTCCGCGATCTTCGGCGAAATCGGGGACGAAGACATCCAGCCCGAGGAGCCGATCCAGGAGGCGGGCTCCAACGTCTACCTGTTGAACGGCAACGTGAGCGTGCGGGAGTGGCGGGACTTGTTCGGCATCGTGCGTGCGCTGCCTCCGGCCGCTACGGTCGGGGGTCTCGTTACGTCGCTGCTGGGGCGCACGGCGCAGCAGGGCGACACCGTTCGCCTGGGCAACCTGGAGATGGAGGTGCTGGACGTGGACCGGCGGCGGGTGACCCGGATCCGTCTGCAGCTGTTGGACGGAGACAATTCCAACGGAGGGCTGCGGAGCTGATGTGGATTTTAGTGATGCTTGGCATTTTTGGCGCGCTCTGGCTCTCGGCGCTCTACAGCGGGGCCGAGACATCGGCCTACAGCGCCAGCCGGATCCGGCTGCGCGCCCGGGCCGAGGAGGGCGACTGCCGCGCCGTCTCGTCGCTCAGCTTGCTGACCGATCTGCCGGCCCTGATCACGACCATCCTGATCGGGAACAACCTGGCCATCTATGCGGGATCCTTCCTGCTCACCACGGCGTTGGCCGGGGCGGGGCTGGGCCGGGCTGAACTCGTGGCCACGGCCGTGCTCACGCCGCTCTACTTCCTGTTCGCCGAGGTCCTCCCCAAGCGCATCGCGCAGGTGCGGCCCGTCCACTATGCGCTCGCCAGCGTGCGGTTCTGCCGCGGTTCCATGTGGGCGTTCTATCCGCTGGGCATCCTGCTCAACGCCGTGGCCGCGGGCTGGCGGCGCCTGCTCGAGCGGCTCGGCTTCCATGTGCCCGAGCAGACCGGACGTGCGCGGCTCGCCGAGCACGTGGAGATGCACGCGGCCGACGAAGTGCTCTCCGACACCCAGCACGAGATGGCCCAGCGCATCATGACCATTCACGATCTGACCGTGGACGACGTCATGATCCCGCTCCGGCGGGCGGTGCTGATCCGGGAGGAAGCGACCTGCCGGGAGGCGGCTGGGACGCTGCACGAAGCCGGGCTGCGGCGGGCGCCCATCTGCGACCGCGGCGGCCGGCCCACGGGCGAGGAGATCACGCTCAACCGCATCCTGCGCAATCCCGCCAGCCTCGACCAGCCGGTGGGATCCCTCGCGCGGGAGTGCCTCTCCATCGATCGGCAGACGCCGGTGACCAAGACGCTGCAGCGGCTCAAGGCCGAGCACGCCAGGCTCGCGCTCGCCACGGGCAAGGCGGGCCGCGCTGTAGGCGTGATCACGGTCTCCGACCTGGTCTCGCGCGTGGTGGGGACCATGCGGCTGTGAACCGGGCAGTACGATCAGTGGCTGCCTGGTGCGGGCGCCGGTGCGGGTGCCATGCCCACCGGTGGGTGGGCGTGGCTGGTACTCCCCGCCGATTGACGATGGCCACGGACGTATGGCTCCCACGAGGCAGGCGGCATGCCCACTCGTGCGGGTGGGCATGGCACTGTGCGCCGTGTGATGCGATCTGTGCCGCTTCTCTCGCAAAGACGCCAAGATCGCCAAGAAAGGACTCAGAGATGGGGCATGCCGTCCTTGGTGTCTTGGCGAGAGGTTTCCTCGCCCTTCCGCTTGTCAGTCCTCCAGGAGTGGCACCACCTTCTCCCATTGCGCGCGGAGGCGCTTGGGGCTGACCGGCTCGGCGGTGCCCATCTCCTGGGCGAACAGGCTCACGCGAAACTCCTCGAGCATCCAGCGGAAGCGCACGAACGCGGGGTGGCCCTGCACGCGGGCCGGTGCCTTGTGCTCGGTTTCCAAGAAGAGCTGCCAGAGCGGGGCGAGCTTCTGACAGCGCTGATGGTCCTTGGCCGGCGCCTGGGCCAGGCGGTCGAGCCGTACGGACAGGGCCTGGAGGTAGCGGGGCAGGGCCCGGACCGCTTCAAAGGGCGTGTGCCGGAGGAATCCGGGCGAGACCAGGTGATCGAGCTGCTCGCGCGCGTCCGCGATGGGCGCGGCGAACACGGGCTTGGTGAATGTGTCCAGCCGGCTGCGGAGGCGGCGCGCTTCGGGGAGCAAGGCGTCCACCGCGCGCGCGAGGTCCTGGCTGGCGGCGAAGAAGGGGGCCTTGCCGGAGGCGAGGCGTTCCTCGAACGCCGCAGCCGTGCGCGGAAGAGGCTCGTCAGCGAGAAACGCCTGTTCGAGTGCGTTCAGGATCACATCGTCGCGCAGACCGGCCCGATCGCCGCCCAGAGCGGCGTAACTCAGTTCCGCCTCCTGCGAGAGCGGCAGGCTCTTCTTCGTGTTCTTGATCTGCGCTGCGAGCACGAGCGCGATCAGCCGGCGGAGCCCGAGCCGGTGGACCCAGTCCGCTTCCTCCGGCGACGGAAAGACGCGAATGGCCACGCTCTCGCCCTCGTCCTGAAGCGCGGGAAACCCGTAGGAGACTTCGCCGCGGGCGCCGGAAAGCTCGACTTGGTCCGGCAGGGCCTCGAAGTCCCACGCCGTGATCCCGGTCCGCTCCCATCGGTCCTTGGGCGCGCGCGTGAACAGGTCGCGCGTCTCCTGGTGGAACTGTTCGCGCAGGGCGTCGATGTCGCGTCCCGCGGCCACGGTGTCGCCATTGTGATCCTGGACTTCGTAGCGCATGCAGAGAAACGGCGGCAGGGTCTCGGGCCGGAACGCGGACGCGGTCACCTGCCGGCCCGTGCGGCGGCCGACCTCGCGCGCCAGCGCGTTCGGCAGCGGCTCCGCGCCCGGATGGAGCCGGGGCAGGATGTGCTCCACGCTCTCGGGGATGGGCACGAGCCCGCGCCGGATGGTGCGGGGGAGGCTGCGCAGGAGGAGGGCCACCTTCTCGCCGAGCAGGCCCGGCACGAGCCACGCGAAGCGCCACCCGTCGAGCTGCGGGAGCGTGGCCACGGGGACTGCGCAGGTGACGCCGTCGTCCTCCTCGCCCGGCGCGAACCGGTAGCGCAGCGGCAGGCGCAGCTCGCCGATCGCGAACTCCGGCGGAAACCGGTCGGGCGTGATGCCGTCCGGGCTGAAGAGCTGGATGTCCTTGCGCCGGAGGAAGAGGCTGCGGGCCGTGGCTTGCGGCAGTTTGTGGAACCAGCGTTCGAGCTGGCGGAGCGTGACAATGTCTTCCGGCAGGCGCTCGTCGTAGAACGCGAACAGGCGTTCCCGGTCGACCAGGAGATCGCGGCGCCGGCCCTTGTGCTCCATGGCTTCGACCTCGGCCACGAGCGCCTGGTTGTGGTGGAAGAAGGCCAGGCGCGTCTCGAGGTCGCCCTTCATGAGCCCCTCGCGGATGAGGAGCTTGCGCGCGGCCGGCGGGTTGACCGGCCCGTAGTGCACGCGTCGACGCTCGACAATCGGCAGGCCGTAGACCGTGACCTGCTCGAACGCCTGGGCCTTGCCGGTCCGGCCGTCCCAGTGGGGGTCGAGGTACGTGCGTTTGCAGAGCGAGCCTGCGAGGGATTCGGCCCAGGCCGGGCTGATGCGGGCCGCACACCGGCCAAAGAGGCGGCGCGTCTCCACGAGCTCGGCCGCCATGACCCAGGGGTGGCGCTTGCGCGCGAGCCCGGAGCCCGGCCAGAGGGCGAAGCGCGTGTCGTGCGCGCCCTGGTAGTCGTGTTTGTCCGTGCGCCGGCCCAAGCGGCTGAGGAGGCCCGCCAGGATGGCCTGGTGGAGGGCTTCGTAGGTGGCGGGCTCGCGGTTTTGCCGGAAGCCCATGTCGGCCATGGTCTCGCCGAGCTGTTCGTGCACGCTGAACCATTCGCGCACGCGGCGGTACGCCAGGAAATGCGCCCGGCAGAACTTGCGGAACTGGTTGTTCGAGGGGAGGCGCTCGCGCGCGGCGTTCAGCCATGCCCAGAGATTGAGCCAGGCCTGGAAGTCGGAGTCCGGGTCGAGGAAGCGGCGGTGCGCAGCATCCGCCTCGTCGCGCTTGTCGAATGGCCGCTCGCGCGGGTCGCGCAGGTCGAGCGCGGCCACGATGATGAGCGCTTCGGCCAGCGCGTCGCCCTCGGCAGCGGCGAGCAGCATGCGGCTCATGCGCGGCTCGAGCGGCAGGCGCGCCATGCGCCGGCCCGCATCCGTGAGCCGGCGCCGGTCGTCGAGCGCCCCGAGTTCCGCGAGCTCGTCATAGCCCCGCTGCACGGCCCGGGGGAAGGGCGGATCCAAAAAGGGGAACGCTTCCACCGCGCCCAGGCGCAGGTCCTTCATTTGCAGGATGACGCTGGCGAGGCTGGTACGTTTGATCTCCGGATCCGTGAAGCGCGCGCGGTCGAGGTAGTCTTCTTCCGCGTAGAGGCGCACGCACACTCCCGGCCCGAGCCGGCCGCAGCGTCCTGCGCGCTGGTCCGCGCTCGCGCGGCTCACGCGTTCGATCTGCAGGCGGTCGACCTGGGTGCGGGTGAGGAAGCGGCGCACGCGCGCGAGCCCCGTATCGATCACGAACCGGATGCCCGGCACGGTGATCGAGGTTTCGGCCACGTTGGTGGCGAGCACGATGCGGCGCGCGTCCATGGGCTGGAAGACCCGGCGCTGCTCGGTGGCGGGCATGCGGCCGAAGAGCGGCAGCACGACGGTGCCCGGCAGGTTGCGGCCGGCCAGGGTCTGGGCGGTCTCGCGGATGTCCTGCTCGGTAGGGAGGAAGGCGAGGATGTCGCCGGTTTCGTGCGTGCCCAGGAGGTCAACCGCGGTGTGGGCGATGAGCGCGGGCCAGTCGGGGTCGTCTTCGGCTGGCGGCCGGTACTGGACGTCCACCGGGAAGGTCCGCCCTTCGACGGCGAGCACGGGGGCGTTGGCGAAGAAGTGGCTGAATCGCTCCACGTCCAGGGTGGCGGAGCTCACGATCACGCGGAGTTCCGGTCGACTCTGGAGGAGGCGCTTGAGGTAGCCGAGGAGGAAGTCGATGTTGAGCGTACGCTCGTGGGCTTCGTCGATGATGATCGTGTCGTAGGCGCGCAAGCCCCGGTCCTGCCGCGTCTCGGCGAGCAGGATGCCGTCGGTCATGAACTTGATGTAGGTGTCCGGCCGGACCCGGGCGTCGAACCGGATCTGGTAGCCCACCGCGTGCCCCACGGGGGTCTCGAGTTCGCTGGCCACGCGGTCGGCCACGCTCATGGCCGCGATGCGCCGCGGCTGGGTCACGCCGATCATGCCGTCCACCCCCCGGCCGAGCTCGAGGCAGATCTTGGGCAGCTGCGTGGTCTTGCCCGAACCGGTTTCGCCCGCCACGATCAGCACGCGGTGTTCGGCGAGCGCCGCGCGGATGTCCCCCCGCCGCTGGCTGACCGGGAGCTCTTCGGGATACGCGGGGACGGGCAGTTTCTCCTCGCGCTTGGCCCGACGGGCCTGGGAGCGGTGGACGGCCTTGGTCAGGCGCGCGCGTTCGCGGTCGACGTGCGCCTTGCGGTGGCGCTTGCGCCCCAGCGCGCGCAGCCGGCGGCCCAGGCGGAACCGGTCGAGGAGCATGCAGGCCTCGAGTTGCTGGGCGAGGTCGGCGACCCGGGGCGGCTCGCGGCCGGAGCGGTTCTGGGCATGTCTGCGGTCGGATGCCATGGTGCGTTCGATCGTACTCCGGAGCGGGCGCGCTGTAAATGCTTGCGCGGAACGAGGCGGTCGGTAAGAATCCTGGCAGCAGGCGAGGAGGGGTGGCGCAGACGTTCACGTCTGCGCCAATCCTAGGCACGCGTGCGCGGACAACCGCGCCGCCCGCAAGGAGCTTGGCCGCATGTCTTTGATCGTCCGCCTGATCGTGGTGCTCGCCGTCGCGCTCTTCGT
>CAZBZG010000094.1:0-15524 GCA_964496245.1 uncultured Planctomycetaceae bacterium
AGGACGAGTGAACAGCCTCCGATTTCGATGAAGACGCGGCGATTGTAGGCCTCGGCAGGTCAAGGCCCAAATCCCACCACATTCCCGTTTCCGCCCCGCTCTGCCGCGGGTACTGGAAGAACGGCAGAGGCGAAAGGAGGCGGACATGGGAACGCAACGATGGTGGCGGAGCCGCGCAAACGGACGCGGCGCATGGGCGGTCGTGCTGGGCGTGCTGGTGTGCGCTGCGGGAGCGGTGGGGGGCGAAGGTACAGCCGGCGTGGCTGCAGATCCGGTAGCGGGGAGCATGGCGCCAGTGGCGCTCATCGCGTCGGGCGGGCTGATCGGCGGGGTTCTGGTCCTGCTGAGCGTGGTCGCGCTCGGGCTCGGGATCGAGCACGCGGTCACGCTCAAGCGCGAGAAGCTCTTCCCGGAGGACGTGTTTGCGGACATCGAACGCGCGCTCGACAGCGGGGCGTACCAGGAGGCGGTGGAGATCTGCGAGAGCGAGGACTGCCTGCTCACGCGCGTGGTGGGTGCGGGACTCACGCGCATGGCGAGCGGGTTCGAACGCATGCAGGAAGCCATGGCGAGCGAGGCGGACGCCCAGGCCCAGGTGCTGCTGCGCAAGCTCGGCGCCATGAACCTGATCGCCGGCATCGCGCCCATGCTGGGGCTCTTCGGCACGGTCTGGGGGATGATCCAGGCCTTCCAGCAGATCGCGACCGATCCGAGTCCGGGCGCACCGGAACTCGCGAGCAGCATCTACGTGGCGCTCGTGACCACGTTCCTGGGGCTCTTCGTCGCCATTCCCACGCTCGCAGCCTTCAGCTTCTTCCGCAGCCGGGCGACCGGCATCCTGACCCAGGTGGGCTTGGCATCCGAGGAGATCCTCGACCGGTTCCGGCCGGTGGAGTAAGGGCCCGGTGAACCACCGGCGCGCGGCTCACCCGCTGCCCCCCGTCCGCATGCTCAAGCGCCGCAGCGCGCGGCTCTTCTCCACGTCGCCCACGCGCGCGCGGCGCACCGCATCCGTGAGGATGGCGATGGATTCGTCGTAGGTCTCCCGGTCCACGGGAAAGGGCGTGCCGTCCTTGCCGCCGTGCGCGTACGCATAGTCCGCCCAGCGGCGCCGTTCCCCCGCGGGCGCGGTCGCGATAGGTTGCGAAGGATCGCGGTGCGAGGCGGGCGCGTCGTGGATGAGTTCCGCGAGCAGTGACAGGCTGCGCACCGTGGCCGGGCCCACCCCGCGCGTACCGAGCAGGGCGGCGGAGCATCTCCCGGGGGCCATAGCTGTCGACCACCGCCATGGTCACCGCGCCCGCCAGGCGCTTCATGCGCTTGAAGAGCCAGGACGGCGCCCTGCCGCCGTGGAGCGGAAGCTGGGCCGTGCGTCGCTGCACCGGGCGCTCCTCGGAGTGGGGGCGGTCGTGCTGTTCATTGATAGAGATCGGGGTGGCGGAAGTCAAGCGAGGCCGAAGCCGGCCCGGGAGGGGGCTGCGTCACGGGGCAAGACACGCTGGCGGCTTGGAGCGGATCGGTCACGGCCGCGACACGTCCGGCCAGGCCCCTTCGTGCGGCAGCACGCCGAATCGCACGGCCGCGGCCCCCACCTGTCCGGCGACCTCGCCCAGAGCCATGGCCGTGCCGCTCATGCGGTAGCTCGAATGGGCGGCACAGCTTCCGCTGATGCACCGGCCGGCCAGGAGCAGGCCGTCCACGTCCTTGGCCAGCAGCGCGCCCAGGGAGATGTCGTAGGGCTGGGCCTTGAAGCCCGCGTTATCGATGCCCTTATTCTTGGCCGGGTCGAGAGAATGGATGTCCACGCCCGCAAAGACCCGGCAGGCTGCGTCCTCGTGCTTCGTGCCCTCGCGGATGTCCTCGTCCGTAACCGTGGCGCGGCCGTGGATGCGGCGGCCCTCGCGCGTGCCGATCTGGGCCGAGGTGGCGACCCGTTGGATGCGTTCCCAGGGCGGTCCCAGGCTGCGCAGAGCCGCCATCTGCCGGTGGATCGCGTCCGCGCTTTGGCTTGCGGGCATCGACCCGCACGCTACAATAATGGACGCCTCATTTCGCCTTCCCAAGGAGACCGCCATGGCCGACACGCCCGACCGTCCGAACATCCTCTTCGTCTTCAGCGACCAGCAGCGCTGGGACACCTGCGGCTGCTACGGGCAGAAGCTGCCCGTGACGCCGAACCTCGACCGCATGGCGGGCGAAGGGGTCCTGTTCCAGAATGCCTTCACTTGTCAACCCGTGTGCGGACCGGCGCGTGCGGCCCTCCAGACGGGACGCTACCCCGCCCAGATCGGCTGCCAGACCAACAACCTGCGCCTGCCCATGCATGCCAAGACCGTGGCGCACTGCCTGGGCGACCTCGGGTATGAGACCGGGTACGTGGGCAAGTGGCATCTGGCCTCCACCGGACCCAAGGGCGGACCGGACGACTTCCGCGAGCGGGGCGTGCCGCCCCAGCGCCGCGGGGGATACCGCGACTGGTGGATCGCGTCGGACGTGCTCGAGTTCACGAGCCACAGCTACGACGGGCACATGTTCGACGCGGACGGGAACAAGGTCGAGATGCCGGGCGACCAGTACCGCGCCGACTTCGTGACCGACAATGCCCTGGAGTTCATCAAGACCCGCACGGGCGCCCGGCCGTGGCACCTCATGGTCAGCTACATCGAGCCGCACCATCAGAACGATCACAACTGCTACGAAGGCCCGAAGGGGTCCAAGGAGCAGTGGGGCGACTACGAGGTGCCGGGGGACCTCGTGGAAACCGAGGGCGACTGGCGCGAGAACTACCCCGACTATCTCGGCTGCTGCCACAGCCTCGATCGGA
This sequence comes from uncultured Planctomycetaceae bacterium, assembly GCA_964496245.1. Lineage (GTDB taxonomy): Bacteria > Planctomycetota > SZUA-567 > SZUA-567 > SZUA-567 > CAZBZG01. The sequence goes on from CAZBZG010000094.1 coordinate 2,825, forward strand.
ACCTGGGCCGCTTTCGCGACCTGCTCGAACAGCAGGGCTTGGCCGAGAACACGCTCATCATTTACACCAGCGACCACGGCAGCCACTTCCGCACGCGCAACAGCGAGTACAAGCGATCCTGCCACGACGGGTGCGCGCGCATCCCCATGGTCCTCTCCGGACCCGGCTTCCGCGGCAGCCGGTCGGTCGCGAGCCTGGCCAGCCTGCTCGACATTCCGAGCACAATCCTGCGCGCAGCCGGCTCGGAGCGCATGGAGAGCATGCAGGGCCGTTCCCTGCAGGACGTGGTGGAGGACGAACCCGACGACTGGCGGGAGGAAGTCTACATCCAGATCAGCGAGAGCCAGTGTGGCCGGGCCCTGCGCACGCCCAAGTGGACCTACGGGATGGACGCGCCGGACACGGACAAGGGGACGCCGTGGAGCGACCGGTACGTAGAGCAGTATCTCTATGACAACGAGGCCGATCCGCATCAGCGGGACAACCTGGTGGCCGCACCCGAACACGCGGCTGTGCGCGAGACCCTGCGCAGCACGCTCATCCGTCGCATCGTCGAAGCGGGCGAGCCCGCGCCGGAGATCGGGCCCGCGTCCGGAGCGTAGGTGGATGCTTCCTGCGCGTGCGAGAAGTGGCCCGCGCGCGGGCCGCAGGTGGAGGCGTGTTCGCGAGGCGCCCCAGCCAGGCGCGGAAGGGCTGGGAGCCGTCGTACCGGTGGCCAAGCGGATCCGCGCGGAGGCCATGGGGTCCTTCCTCAAGCCCCTGCCCCGCCGGCCGGGCGACAGGACCGACAATGCGTCCGGCAAGACGGAGACCGGGCCGTCCTGAAGCCCTTGCGCAGCAAGGGCCTCGGCGTTCGGCTCCGGTCGGGGCGCAGGGAACCGCCATGCGGCAAGGCTTTCCTGCTTGACAAGCCCCCAGCCCCTTTTTATGGTGAAGTGTCTACTCGCTCTGGTCGATGGGCGGGAGCGTGCGCATCCGCCGGCCGAGCTCGCGATCACACGCAAGTTGCCCGTGCAGGGCGTTTCCCGAACGAGACTGGACACGCCGATGACAGACCGATCCGCTCCTGCGCAAACCGATTTTCGTCCGCCTCGCCAGTCCTGTCGCCTCCTCCTCGTCTACCCCGAGATCCCGGGCGAGACCTACTGGAGCTACGGCAAGGCGCTCTCGCTGATCGGCTGCAAGAGCCTGCTCCCGCCGCTGGGCCTGTTGACCGTGGCGAACATGCTGCCCGCGACCTGCGAGCTCCAGTTGGTGGACATGAACGTGGAGACGCTCTCCGACAAGCAGCTCGCCTGGGCGGATGCGGTCTTCGTCTCCGCCATGCTCGTGCAGAAAGACTCGTTCGAGAAGGTGGTCGAGCGGGCGCAGGCGTCGGGCACGCCAATCGTGGCCGGCGGTCCCTACCCCTCCAGCGCGTATCAGACCATTCCCGGGGTGGACCATTTCGTGATCGGCGAAGCCGAGGGCGTGCTCGACCGCTTCTGGGCGGATTTCGCCGCTGGCCGCGCCAAGAAGGCCTACGTGCGATGCCCGGACGGCAAGGACCTCGCCAAGCCCATCGCCTTCTTCGGGCCGGAGGACGTCGTGCATGTGGACGGCGAGCGGCCCGATCTTTCCGAGGCGCCCGTACCGCGGTTCGACCTGGCGCGAATGTCCGCGTACAAGTCCATGGCCGTGCAGACCTCGCGGGGATGCCCCGTGGGGTGCGAGTTCTGCGACATCTGGCGGCGCTTCGGCAAGAAGCCCCGGTACAAGCCGGTCGACCGGATCCTCGCGGAGCTCGAGCAGCTCTACGCGCTGGGCTGGCGGCGGTCGGTCTTTGTGGTGGACGACAATTTCATCGGCAATCGCAGGAAGGCCAAGGAGATCCTGTCCGCGATCGCGGACTGGCAGAAGGCCCACGGCTGTCCCTTCGACTTCTGCACGGAGGCGACCCTGACGCTGGCCGACGACGAGGAGCTTCTCGACGGCATGCGCCGGGCGGGCTTCGACATGGTCTTCATCGGCATCGAATCGCCCGTGGAAGCGAGCCTCCAGGAGACCGGCAAGCAGATCAATACCACACGCGACATGGCCACGCGCGTCCGAGAGATCCAGCGCCACGGCATCCAGGTGACCGCAGGCTTCATCCTGGGCTTCGACAACGACCCCGAGGACGTGGGCGAGCAGATGGCGGACTGTATCAACAAGCTGGGCATTCCCACAGCCATGGTGGGTCTGCTTTTGGCCCTGCCCGAGACGAATCTCTACGAACGGCTCGAGCGGGAGGGCCGCATCCAGACCGAATCGGCCGGCAACAACACGCACGCCTTTGAGATCAATTTCCAGACGCGGCGGCCCGTGCGTCGGGTGATCGCCGACTACAAGCGATTGCTGCAGGAACTCTATCCTCCGAAGCTTACGGGGTATTTCAAGCGTTGCGCGATTCTGCGAGATCAGTGGCAGCCTTCGCCCCATCCGCAGCGGTCGCTGCGCTGGTTCGAGGTTCGGGCCTGTCTGCGGTATTTCGCGGTATTGATGCGCCGCTCCTACCGTTGGAATGCCTTGCGCTTTCTCGCAGAGACGCTATGGCGCAAGCCCGCGTTCTTCCCGGTGGCGGTGAGCCTCGGCATTCAAGGGCATCACTTCCGCACCATCACCCGCCAGGCCTTTGAGGTCGTCCACCTCACCTCGTTCTTTGCCGAACGCCTGGAGGAGTTCCAGCAACTGGCCCGCGTACACCGCGAGCTCGGCCAGCGGTCGGTGCACGACGCCCTGGATCGCCTGGCTGCGACGCGGGAGGAGATCCTCCGCGAGGCGCGCAAGCGCTATCGCCGCGTCTCCCGCGACGCGCGACGCGCCCTGCACGGACACTACGTCGGCTTCCGCGACCAGATCGAAGACCTGTACGCCCAGACGGCGCACTCGGTGACAGCAGCGGGTGTGTGAGGGAACATGCCGCGGCAGGCGGTTGCGGGCGGAGCGGGCAGCGCGGCCCGAATCTACTTCTTTTTCTTCTGTCTCCGGCGGTTCATGCGCTTGCGTCGGCCTTCCTTGCGCCGCCGTCGACTCTTGTTGTGTGTGGCCTTCCGGCTCATGCACGGGCTCCTTTTGGTCGGGCCCATCATAGGGAATTCTCCCCGATTCTCAATCGGGAAAATGGCCGGCACGCGCATTTTTTTTCTGGGCGCTGCGGGGCCGTCCTCGCCCATCACCCAAAAAAGGACTTGCCGCCGAACCGGACTGCCGCTAGACTGCGGCGACACTGTGTGTCCGTCCCCGTGAGGGGAACTTTTGTGGAAAGGAGCCCCAATGGCAGTCAGCTACAAGGATCTTGGACTGGTCAACACCCGCGATCTCTTTGCCAAGGCGGTCGACGGCGGGTACGCCGTGCCGGCCTACAACTTCAACAACATGGAGCAGCTCCAGGCCATCCTCCAGGCCTGCAGCGAGGCCGAGAGCCCCGTGATCCTCCAGCTCTCCAAGGGCGCGCGCAAGTACGCCAACCAGACCCTTTTGCGCTACATGGCCCAGGGCGCGGTGGAATATGCGCGCGAGCTCGGCGGGGGCAAGAACATTCCGATCGCCCTCAACCTCGACCACGGCGACAGCTACGACCTCTGCGTCTCCTGCGTGGAGTACGGCTTCTCCAACATCATGATCGACGGCTCGCACCACGACTACGACGGGAACATCGCGCTGACCAAGAAGGTGGTCGACTACTGTCACGAGCACGACGTCACGGTCGAAGGCGAGCTCGGGGTGCTGCGCGGCGAGGAAGACGACGTAGTCGCGGCTGAGCACAAGTTTACCCAGCCCGACGAGGTCGAGGACTTCGTCAAGCGCACGGGCGTGGATTCGCTGGCCATCGCCATCGGCACGTCCCACGGCGCCTACAAGTTCAAGCCCGGCGAGAACCCCAAGATCCGCCTCGACATTCTCCGCGAGGTGGAACAGCGCATCCCCGGCTTTGCCATTGTCATGCACGGCTCCTCGTCCGTGCCGCAGGAACTGGTCGAGGTGATCAACAAGCACGGGGGCAAGCTCGAGGCCGCCATCGGCGTGCCCGAAGACCAGATCCAGCAGGCGGTCAAGAGCGCGGTCTGCAAGGTCAACATCGACTCGGACGGACGGCTCGCCATGACGGCCGCCATCCGCGAGGTCATGGCCAACAAGCCCGAGGAGTTCGATCCGCGCAAGTACCTCGGACCGGCCCGCGACCGGCTCAAAGAGCTCTACAAGCACAAGTGCGAGAACGTGCTCGGAAGCGCGGGCCACGCCTGGGACTGAGGCACGCACACCCGCCAGCCATTTCCACTGCGATGCAGGGACGGGCCTCCCCCCGTCCCTGTACGCGTTTCGAAACGGACCATACGCTCGGCCGCGCGGCCCGCCAGAACGCGGAAGAAATCGCCCGTTCGTGGACTTGCGATCCGACGCCCATGGAGTAGGATGGGGCCAGGCCGGCGTTCGACGGACCTCGGACTTCGGCCGGGCCGAATCGAACCACGAAGAAACGAGTACGCAGAGATCTGTCGGTCCTTCGTGCGTTTCGTGTCCTTCGTGGTTGCTGGAACCGTCCCTTCGCTATTCCTCTTCTATGGAGACCCCCATGACCTTTCCCCGCACCACGGTCGGCGGGCGCTCGCTTTCGCGCCTGATCATCGGCACCAACTGGTTCCGCGGCTTCTCGCACACGAGCGCGGCCAAGGACAAATTCATCAAGGACTATCAGGACAGCCCCCGGATCGCCGAGATCCTCACGGTCTTTCTCGAGGCGGGCGTGGACGCCATCATGGGCATGCCCGACCCGGTGACAGCGGAAGCGATCGCACGGGCCCAGGACCGGACCGGGCGCGCGCTCATCCCCATCTTCACCCCGCACTTCAACATCCTCCCCGACGGCCCGCCCGAACTCGATCCCGCGCGCGTGTTCGACGAGTGCCGCGACATGGGCGCGGTCTTCTGCATGCCCCACCAGGGCGTGACCGATGCGCTGCTCGACCGCATGCACAAGACCATCCGGGATCTGGAGACCTACACCCGCATGATCCGCGAGCGGGGCATGATCCCGGGCCTCTCCACGCACATGCCTGAAGCGATCGTCTACGCCGACCAGATGCAGGCGGATGTGGAGACGTACATCCAAATGTACAATGCAGCCGGATTTCTCATGCAGGTCGAGGCCGACTGGGTCATGCGGATCATCGCCAACGCCAGGAAGCCGGTCATGACCATCAAGCCGCTGGCCGCCGGCCGGCTGCTTCCGCCCGTGGGGCTGGCGTTTGTCTGGAATACGATCCGCGATCAGGACATGGTGACCATCGGCACGACCACGCCCGACGAGGCCCGGGAGGTGATCGATCTCTCCCTCGACTTCCTGGCCAAGCGCACGCCCGACAACGAACTGCAGACCACCCGCAGCAAGCAGTCGCTGGCGTGAAGCCCTGCGGACGCGCGATCTCTTTTCGCACGAACACTCCCTGTGCGGCCCGGACAGGAGCGTCTGGGCTACCTACCGGACCGCGCGTAAGGGGGATGCGATGGACGCGCAGGAGCGCGTCCCTCCGGCGAGCTCCGCAAGCTGGGGAATCGGAGGGTCCGGCTCCCCTGGGCGGCGTAGCTGAAGGCGAAGACCGCCGCCGGACCGCGCGGAAGGGTGATGCGGGGGACGCGCAGGAGCGCGTCCCTCCGGCGGGCCCGATTGCGCACATCGTTCTCGTTTGCGTTCATGTCCGGCGCCGCAGTCGCGCGCTCAGCTCACCGGTTCTCTTTGTACCACTCCTTCCACTTCTCCGGATTGCGGCCGACGTTCTTTCCGGTCAGAGCGGTCATGGCGTCGCAGGCGAGCAAATAGACCTCGCGGTCGCTTTGATCGAGACACGCGGCCGCCAGCGGCAGCGCCTGTTTCTCGCCGGACTTGCGGAAGGCCTGGAGCATGTGGAGCAACTCCTCTTTTCCGGGCCGTTCAGCCAGGGCGTCGGCCAGGGCGTCGCGGATGACTCGATCGCGCACGAGCTGGGGGTGCCGGGCGAGCACGGCCATGGCTGGCGCGCGGATGTGCGCCCCGCGCGCAGCCAGACAGTCGGCCAGGGCGTCGAGGCCGTCGTTGTCCGGCAGCGCGGCGCAGACCTCGAGCGCGTTCGTGACCGCATGCGCCGCCACTTCCTTGGCCTCTTTGTCGCGCAGGTTCTTTAGGAAGTCCTCGAGCTCGTCGTCTGCTTCTTCGCCTCTGGCGATACGATGGCCGAGGACCTGCCGCGCGCGGGCGCTGATCCGGCTGTTGGCCGACCCGAGCGCGTCGACCACGAGGCCTGTGGCCCGGCTTCCCGGCACCCGTTCCAGCGCCCGGACGTGGATCTGCATCTCGTCGTCGTTCTTGGGCTTGTAGGCGAGGAGGAAGCTGTGCACCTCGCGATGGTCCAAGGGCGCCAAGGCGGCCATGGCCCAGTGGGCCGGTTCGCCGCGCATGCGCACGATGCGCTGGAGCGCGGCTGCGGCCTTTTTGGTGCCGATGCGGCCGAGCAGGCGGATGAGCTCGCGCACCTGCTCCTCGTGCAGCCCGCCGGCCGAGTAGGTCGCCATGACGGGGCCTACGGCTTCGTCACCGAGTTCGGCCAGCTGGTCGCAGACGGCGCGGCGCTCGGCCGGCTTGGTGTCCTTGGCGGCAAAGGTCTTGAGGATGGCCTGGGGATCGGGTTTCGCCTCAGCCGCTTTCTCTTGAGCGGGCGCGCCTTGCACCGCGAACAACTGCATCAGGGCTAGCGAGACGAATGGCGCGAGGATGCGCGCGCGCACGAACATGCTCTTCTCCTCTTGCGGAAGGATCAGCGGAACGATTGCAGGGCTTGCCGCTCGGCGCACGCCGACACTCACATGCCGGCATTCGCGACGTCCGCCTTGTCGAAGACCCGCCAGACGAGCGGGACGACGTCGAGTTCCACCGAAGGATTGCAGTCGGTCATGACCTTGTTGATGGCCTCCTGGCTCCACCAGATGTCCGCCTGCCCGGACACCACGGACTCGGATTCGACCATCATGGAGCCGAATACATGGATCCCGTTGCCGCCGCCGGACATGGTCATGTCGCCCAGGATGATGACGAGCCCATACCAGCTGAGCTTGCCCGAGATATGAATGTCGCCGTCTACGATCAGCACACCGCCGCCCACGATCTGGCCCGCCTGCGTGCCCGCGTCACCAGCGATGTATGTCACCTCGAAGTTGTTGATGTCCCCGATCTGGCCGTCCACGATGGCCGTATTGTCCACCCGGCTCGTATCGGGTTGGAGCGGATCGCTGGCCGGCCCGCCCACGAACGCGGCCGCCAGTTCCCGCAGATCGATCTTGGTGCTGACAAACGCGTCCTCTCCCTCCACAGAGGCCCCGGTATCGTCGTAGGTCGAGATCTGGTCCTCTTCCTGGGTGGTCAGCCCGAGCGACGAGTAGCTCCCGTCGTATCCGACCGCGGGTTTGTCGTCCCCGGAGCCGGTCTCGAAGTCCGCCTCCACGGGCTGCCCGCCTCCCTCGTTGTCCGGGTCGTGAACCATGCCCGTACCGCCGCAGGTGCCGCACGGCTGCTCGCCCGTGATCTCGCCCGTACCGCCGCAGGTCGCGCAGTTGACGTCGTTCTCGCCGTCCCCCCCGCACGTGGCGCACGCCGCGCAATCCGGACACGCACTCTCGATCTGACCCGCGCCGCCGCAGGTGGCGCAGGGGGCGCAATGGGGGCAGTCCATTCCGTTGTTCATCTTCCCGTCCCCGCCGCAGAAGCCGCAGTTCGGCGGATCCCATCCGGTCCCCCCGCAATCCGGGCACGCCGCGCTCAGGAGCCCGTCGCCCCCGCAGGTGGCGCAATTGGCGGGCACGCGACCCGTGCCGTTGCAGTCGGCGCACGGTTCGGTGGCCACGCCGTCGCCGCCGCAGTCCACACAGCTGTTCGTGCCGGTGAGCGTGCCCGTGCCACCGCAGTCCGGGCACTCGACCCAGTTGCCGCTCGGCGCCATGGCGTGGTCCTTGCCGCTCACCGTCCAGGCATTGCCGTTCCAGACGGGGTCGGGGTCGTTGTCGATGTACAGAGCCGAAGGGATGGCCACGTTGCGCTTGCGCAGTTCGACCACGGTCTGGATGCCGCGGCGGAAGTCGTACTGGCCGACAGTGCCGGAGGCGGCCGTGATCTGGTAGAGGTCAAAGACCGGCTGGTTCGGATCCTCGCGCTCGGTCTGCGTGACCTCGCGCAGGAAATTCCCGCTCTCGTCGTTGTTCGTCTTCCAGGCGAAGTAGGCGGATTCCAGGCGGACCGTGTAGGTGGTGCTGTTGGCATTGCCCGTGACGATCCGCGTGTACCCGTCGGCCTCGAGACTGGCGCCCGCGAACGCGATGAGATCGGTCCCGTTGTTCGTGACCGCGGTGCTGCGTACGTCGGCCAGCACCTTGTTGATGCCGATCTCGGCCGTCTCCAGCGCTTCCAAGTAGTTGGACTGGTCCTCGCTCGACTGGGCCGAGACCTGGACCACGATGAACAGGCTGGCCACCACGCCCATGGAGACGAGCACCATGATCATGGCCATGATCAGGGCCGTGCCCGCGCATTGCTCCCTCTTCTGCATCGTGTTCATGGTCGGTCCTCCCGTCTCTACATGTTCCGCAGCAGGACTGCGGTGGTCACCTTGACCAGCATGGGCTCGGCTTTGTCCGCCCTGGTGAGGAAGATTGTCGTCTCGATGGTCGTGCCGTTCTGCCAGAAGATGGGGTCGCTGTCGCCGTCCCCATCGATGTCGGCCAGGTGATCGCCCTGGACCAATACGATGTTGTCCCCGCAGATCCGCTGGGTGAATCCGGACGCATACACGATTTCGATGTGGCCCAGGTCGAATGTCGTGCTGGTGCTGCCGTCCCGGTCGAGGTCGATGTTGCGCGCGGACTCCGAGAACTGACCGGTCTGGACGAATCGGAATCCCATGGTCCCGCCGAGCGCCACGGTCTCGTCCTCGTTGCGGCCGCCCCACTGGACGGAGAGGTCTGTCCCCAGCACGTCGCCGTCGCTGTTCTGGTCGATCGGGACCTGGAAGCTGATGTTGTCGTCCCCGGCCGTGGCCAGGGCCTGGACGTTGGCCGTGCGCAGGGATTCGGCCATCCGGTCGATGATCTCGTTGCCTTCCTTCTCGAGATCCGTGATCTGGTTGACCAGGCCCGCGCCCTCGGCCAGGGTGGTCATGAAGGTCAACGTGGCGATCATGAGTACCGCGAGGATGACCATGGAGATCATGACCTCGATCAGCGTCATGCCGACCCGTGCGCGTCTCGTTCGGATGCGCTCGTTCATCGGTCTCCTCCGTTCCGGATGCGCGGCTCAGTCGGTCCAAGCCAGCAAGAGAAAGCGACTCCGCGTGATGGGACCGCGCCGGGTCTGCCAGGTGGTCTGAACCTCGATGGGCACCAGCGCGATGGTGTCGGACGCCTGAAAAGAGGTCTTGGTGGCCGTTCCGTCGCCGTCCAGGTCGAGCGACGGTCCGCCCAGCTGCACGGGCACGTTGGTCTCGTCCATGTGCAGGATGACGGTGCCCACGCTCGGATTTCCTGACGGCGCGTCGAGTCCGTCCACCGAAAACTGGCTGAACGCCGTGTCGGAATAGCGGCTGAAGACGCCGTTGACATTGGTGTACTCGTCTCCGAGACTGTCGGTATACGGCACATCGACGTTCGCCTGGATCTCGGCCATCTTGGCGCGCGTGGCATTGGTGGCCAGGATCTCCTGCTCGGTCAGGTCGCTCAGATCGGTCATGCTGATGTAAGCCGAGCCCAAGGCGACCGCGCAGATGGCGAGGATGGCCAGGGCCAGCATGAGTTCCACGAGTGAGAGTCCTCGTTCGCGTGGCATGGGGTGCCTCCTTCCTGGTGCCAAGCCACTCTTGGGGGCGTGCTGGTGGATGTCACTTCAAACCCTGTGCCATACGCGCGGACACAATGCCGATAGGCTGGACGAATTTCGCCGTTCACGCAAGGCAGCCTCGTTCGTGAGGCACCCCATGAGGCACAACCATGCAACGGCTCGATCTGTCTGCAATATGGGCGAAGAGCTGCAGCAGGACGTGCTACGCATTGGTGGCGCTACGCTGGACGCCGTCTTGTCGAGCGCGCTGGAGAGTTGACGAGCTGGGGAGTGCTATTTGACAAGTTGCAAAATGTACGCTAGAATGACAAAAAACGTTAACCTCCCGCTATATTTTTGATGCATCAGGATGGACCATGCACTTCTTCAAGAGCATCCAATTCAAGGCCATGCTCTGCATGGTGGTGGTGGCATGCGTGTGCGTGGTCGTGATCCACGAGATCTACCAGGTCTGGCTCATGGAGGCTGAAGAAGAAGCCATGCAGGAGCGCGTGGAGCGTGCGCTCTTCAGCTACGGGCCGGCCGCTGCGGACGACAAGGAGATGTACAGCCGCATCGTGCTCCTGGCGCGGCGCTTCGAGCTGTCCGGCGTGGCCCTGGTGGACCCGCAGTCGCGCACCACGCTGGTGAACATCGGGGGCGCGCCCCAGTCCGCACAGCTGCGGCACTGGCTGGCGCAACCGCCTGCCGCCGATGTCCTGCACGCGGGCCTGTCCGACCAGGACGAGGAGGCGCCGGAGATCTGGGGGGCCCGACGGATCGAGGGCGTGGAGGGTCGGTCCCTGCTCCTGGCGGTGGCGGTGCCCAGGGGCCGCGGCCTGGTCACGCGCAGGGTGCTCGATTCGATTTCCTGGCTGACCCTGGGCGGCGCCGTGGTCATTGCCCTGCTCTTGTCCTACCTTCTCAGGCAATTGGTGGTGCGGCCGGTTGAACGCTTTTCCAAGGCGCTCGCGCACGTGGCCCACGGCGACTTGACCCACAGGATGGACCGTGACGTGGACCGGGAGCTCGTGCAGCTGGCGGACGACTTCAACCACATGCTCGCAGAACTCGCCACCAACCGGGCCAAGGTCGAGGAGTATCAGAACTCCCTCGAACAACGCGTCGAAGAGGCCCGCCAGGAGCTGGCCCGCAAGGAGGCCGAGCTGATCCAGGCGGAGAAGCTCGCTTCCGTGGGGCAACTCGCCGCCGGCGTAGCCCACGAGATCAACAACCCCATCTACACGATCACCCTGACCGCGGATCTGCTGCGCAAGGACGTGGACGACGCAGCCAGCCAGAAGCGCGTGGAGCAGATCGCCGCCCAGGCCCGGCGGTGCCGGAAGATCGTGGGCGATCTACTCGAGTATTCGCGGCAGGGACCGCCCATGGAAGGCGCGCTCGATGTGAACGCCACCCTCCGCGCCTCTGTGGAGCAGCTCGCAGACCAGGGACGGCTCGAGCGCGTGACCACAGACCTGCAGCTCGCCGAAGACATGCCCCTGATCTGCGGCATGCAGGACGAGATTCGCCGCGTCGTGGACATCATCCTGCTCAATGCGTTGCAGGCGTTCGAGGACGGCGGCCGGATCGCCATTCAGACGCGATGCACGCAAGACCATCAAATACAAGTGGTTATCACGGACGACGGTCCGGGCATGTCCCAAGAGGTGCTGGGGCGAGCCTTTGAGCCGTTTTTTACGACCAAACAGGTTGGCCAGGGCACGGGTCTTGGCCTGTCGATTGCTTATGGCATCGTGATGCGTCATCACGGCAAGCTGACGCTTGCCAGCCGCCCGGGAGAGGGCACGACCGTGACCATGTGCCTCCCCGCGGAGGCGCCGGACGCATCCGCGCCAGCAGATGACGGGGGATCGGGTGACCAGCGAAAAGATTCTGGTGGTCGACGATGACGTGCCGCTGCTCGAAGCCGTGGGCGAGACGCTGAGGCGCGAAGGCTTTGACGTAGCCACAGCCCAGACCTGGCAGGAGGCCGAGGCTGCGGCCGCCGCGCGACGGTTCGATCTCTTCCTGCTCGACTTCAAGATGCCCGACAAGGACGGGATCGAGCTCATGAAGGAGCTGCGCCGCGCGACGCCCACGGCCGAAGCCGTAATCATCACGGCCTACGGCACGATCGAGAAGGGCGTGGAGGCCATTCGCGAGGGCGCGCGCGACTTCATCACCAAGCCGATCGAGAGCTACGAACTCCTCCACCGCGTACATACGCTCATGGAGAAGCGCCGTCTGCATGCGGCCCTCCGGCAGAAGGAGGAGGAGCTCGGCGAGCGCTACCAGTTCGACCAGATCGTGGGCGTGAGCCAAGCGCTGGCCGACGTCCGTGAGCTCGGCCGGCGCGCTTCAGCCGTGATGAGCAGCGTGCTGATCCAGGGCGAAAGCGGCACGGGCAAGGAGATCCTGGCCCGCGCCATCCACTACGCCAGCAAGCGCGCCGAGGGACCGTTCGTGGCCGTCAACTGCGGGGCCATCGCACCGAGCATCGCCGAGCGGGAGCTTTTCGGCCACGAGAAGGGCGCCTTTACCGGCGCGAGCGACGAGCAACCGGGGTACTTCGAAGCCGCGCAGGACGGGACCCTGTTTCTCGACGAGATCGGGGAACTCCCGCTCGACCTGCAGGTCAAACTGCTCCGGGCGATCGACAACCAGGAGATCACGCGCGTGGGCGGGACCACGCCGGTGCGGCTCGACGTGCGTCTGCTCTTTGCCACCAACCGGGAACTGGAAGAGATGGTCGCGCAACGCACCTTCCGCCACGATCTCTATTACCGCATCAACGTGATCCCGATCGAAGTGCCGCCGCTGCGCGAACGGCGCGAGGACATCCCG
>CAZBZG010000095.1:0-6393 GCA_964496245.1 uncultured Planctomycetaceae bacterium
CCAAAGAGACCGGCCTGGTCGCGGCCAACCCGGACAAGGAACCGCCCGCCCTGCCGGAGGACGCCGGCAGCGAGAAGCTCATGGATGCGGCCGAACACCCGATGGCCGCGCGCGCCCTGCCGCCCTCGACCCGTGTACAGGAAGGGCGCTTCGCAAGCGCGCTGCAACTGAAAGGTGGCCGGAGCGCCATGGTCACGCCCACCTACAAGGAGGTGCCGGCCGCGGGCGAGTTCGCCGTCGAAGCCTGGGTGCGCCCCGACGCGCTCGGCGGCACGCTCTTCTTCCTGCCGGGCCCGGCGCCCGTCTCGCTGCAGGCGGAGGCGGACGGCAGCCTGGTCGCGCGCTACCGCAAGCAGGAGGTGCGCGCCCCTGCCGGCACGCTGCAGGCCGGCGCCTGGCAGCACGTGGCCCTGACGGTCACGCCCGACGCCGAGTACTTCCGCAACGTCTACGGCACGCGCGCGTATGCCCGCGACGGACTGGCCGCCCGCCAGACCGGCCGTTTCACCCGCGAGCGCGAGACGCATCCCCCGCAACTGCGCGTTCTCGTGGGCGGACGGATCGTGGCCACCCGCAACGACAAGGAACTGCCCAAATGGGTCAAGACCCTCGCCGGGAGCGTGTACGTGGGCAACGACCCCCAGCGCCAGAGCGGCTACGCCGGCCGGCTCGACGAGGTGCGCGTCTCCGGCCGGGCGCGCAAGTACTATCCCCACCGCCTCAATGCCCTGGCGCCCACCGCCGGCAAATCCTTCCCGCTCGGCCAGCCCGCCCTGCGCGACGTACAGGATCAGGCGCTCCACCTGCCGCTGGACGAGGACCTCGCGCCCACCGCCGGCACAGACGCTTCGGGCTCCGCGAATGCCGAAGCCCGCTACGCCGTGGGCGTGCACGGGCGCAGCGCCATGGCGGGGCCCAAGGTGCGCTCGCCCGCGCTGGTCTTTCCCGAAGGCATCTCGGCCCGGTCCGGCACGCTGGACCTCTGGTTCAGTCCCGTGGATTGGGACAACGGCAAGGGTCGCTACAGACCCGAAACCGTTCGCGAAGCGCGCAAAGGGCCGCCGGTGGAGATGACGCCCCTGCTGCGGCTGACCAGCGGCGGGCCGGATGGCGGGACATCCCATCCCCTGCTGACCGTGGCCGCGCACCTGATGTGGCCCTCGGTCGGTACGCCCGACCCGGTGCTCACGCCCGGACGGTGGTATCACCTCACCGTCACCTTCGACCACGGCATCACGCGGGTCTTTCTGGACGGCCAGCCCTTTGACGCGCAGGCCCTGCACGTCGACGCCAAGGCGCCGCCCGCGGACCACCGGCTCGAGCGCCTGGTCTTTGGCGGCGATTTCAAGTGGCGCCCCCGCAAGGTGGTGCCGATCGACACGCACAGCCTCATCGACGAGGTGCGCTACTACAGCCGCCCGCTCACGCCGGTGGAGGTGGCCAACGGCCATGCCCGCTTCCGGCCGGACGCGGACCTCGCGCCTTTGCCCTTCGCGTACGCCACGGCCACCTTCGAGCCGGTGGCCGAGCGCGTGTTCGTCGATGCCGTGCTGCTTACGCCGCAATGGCGGGACATCACGCAGGCCGCCTTCGCTCTGCGCCAGGACGGCGCCGCCCTGGCCGAGGGCACGCTGACGGGGTTCGAACACGGCCGTGCCTGGCGGTTGATCGAGGGCGTGCGCGCCGCCCCGCCAGCGGCCGCGCTGACGCTGGAGTACCGCCGGGGCGAGGCGGAAGCCGGCAGCCAGAAGGTCACCGTCGAGGTGCCGGAAGCTCCCTTTGCCACGGACACCGAACCCACCCCGTACCGTATGGCGTACTACCCGACGCCGCAGAAGATCCGCCTCATCGCCAAGCCCATCTGGCAACTCGGCCCCGTGCGTTCGGACTTTTTGCGTACGCCCGACGGCCAGCCCGGCCTGCAGGGGCGCTACTTCGACAACCGTGCCTGCAAGGAAAAGCCCGTCCTCACCCGCACGGACCCGGCCGTCGCCTTCTCCTGGCAACGGGCTGCCGGGCCCAACCTGCCGGAGGACCATTTCGGCGTGGTCTGGGAAGGCGCACTCGGTCCGGCGCCTTACGGCGGCACCTACGAGATCAGCGTGAAGTCCGGCGGCGGGGGCGCAGCGCTGTGGCTGGCCGGCGAGAAGCGCGTGGATACGTTGGCGGACCCCGAGGCGCCTGCGACCTTCACCGCTGTGCTGGAGAAGGACGGTACGCTGCCCCTGCGCCTGCAGTTCCGCCACGGCACCGGTGACGCCGTCTGCCACTTGCAGTGGCGCTACTGTCCCGAAGCGGGCGAGAAGCTCAACAAGACCATCGCCCTGCGTGTGACCGATGCGGACGACAAACCCGTTTGCGACGCGTCCGGCGAATTGAACCAGGCTGCTGAGGCGCTGCTGCCGGTCAGCGACGTGCCGGACGGCAAGTACAAGGTCTACGTGCGCATGCCCACCGGGCAGAAGGAGTACGTGCGCTGGTTCCGGCGCGAGCATTTCGCGTGGGAGCACAACACCCTGGGCGTGCCGGACAAGGTGCTCGCGCCCTACACGCCGGTGACAGTGGAGGACCGCACGGTCGGGGTGGTCCTGCGCGAGTACGAGGTGGGCGGTCTGGGCTTGTGGACATCCGTCCAGGCCCGCGGCAACACCACCGGCCCCAAGGAACTCCTGGCCCGGCCCATCCGCCTGGTCGTCAACGGGGATGACCCCTTGGCCGGCAGCGGGACATTCGTGGAGACCGACGACCTGAAAGCGGTCTACGAAGGCAAGGCCGACCACGCGGCCGTGCACGTAGAGACCCGCTGCGTGACCGAGTTCGACGGCTGCATGAAGGTGGAGATGACGCTGCAGCCCACGGGCGAGACCTTGCAGGACCTCATGCTCGAGATCCCCCTGCGCGATGACATGGCGCCCCTCTGGCACATGCTGACCACCAACATCCGGAGCAACCCCGCGGGCTTCACGCCCGCCGGCAAGGGGCTGGTATGGGATTCGACCCGCAAACGCGACAAGGGATGGCCCGGCAACTTCAAGCACTACTTCTGGTTCGGCGCCGAGGAGCGCGGGCTGTGCTGGTTTGCGGACAACGAGGCCGGCTGGGTCATGGACTGGAAGAACCAGCCGCCCTGCCAGACCCTGCATCGCGAGAACGGCGAGCTGATTCTACGGATTCACTTCGTGCAGAAGCCGGTGCAGCTCAAAGAGCCGCGCACCATTGTCTTCGGCCTCATGGCCAGCCCGGCCAAGCCCATGCCCGACGGCTGGCGCGCCATCGGCCGGCCGGAGGTGCCGGGCATCGACTTCACCATGGGGCACTACTTCGGCCTGCCCGGCACCTTTGCGGCCAAGTATCCGCTGAACAAGGACTTCTCTTCGCTCGACGCATTCCATGAATTGCGAAAGCGGGAAAAGGTGCCCGGCCGGGCCTACGTCCGCAAGTACGCGGCCGATTTCGGCGAGGACTGGGCCGAACGCAACCTGGATTACCCTGAGGCGACCGAGGAGCTGCGCAAGGCCCTGCAGAACCTGGTCGGCATCGCGGTCGGCCAGGGCACGAGCCGCGACCGGTTCACCTCCTACTACGACGAGTTCCGCGCCACCACCACCTTATGCGCCGAGCACCCGATCTACCGCTGCGAATGGGACGTGAAGAACACGACCCTGGACAAAGTCCAGGCCTTCCACGAGCAATGGGGGATGAAGATCCAAGTTCCGGATCAGTTCAAATGGTACTTCGGCTCCGGGACCATGGTGCCCAGCTACCGGGACTTCGGTTGCCACTTCGGCGCCGAGTGGCTCAAGCGCAGCAGCGGGCTGTACTTCGACAACGCCTTCGTGAAGACGCCGGCGCGGAACCCCTGGCTGACGAGCGCCTTCTGGCGCGAGGACGGAGAGATCCAGCCCTCCACGCAGTTCTGGGCCAAGCGCGAGTACCTCAAGCGCATCTGGGTGCTGCACCAGCAGCTCCGCCTGCCGAAGACGCCGCAGATCATGATGGTCCACATGACCAACGCCCACATCATCCCGTGGGAGAGCTTCAACGAAAGCAATCTCGACCTGGAGTGGCGGTTCGGGGCCCGGCCCTTCCAGGCAAAGTTCACGCCCGAACTGCTGCGCGTGGAGAGCACGGGCCTGCAGACGGGCTGCATCCCCCTGGCCATCTCGGACGTGGAAAAGGAGAACAGGAAGGCCAGCAAGACAGCCGACGCCCTGGCACGGCGCACACGCTGGGGCGGCTTCCTGGTGCACGAGATGCGCATGGAGTGGACCGATCAGCGCTTTCCCGAGCCGTTGATCGCGTTCGGCTACGGATTGGAGGACTGCGAGGTCGTCAACTACTGGGCCGAGGACGCGCCGCTGGCGAGCGACGACGACCGATGCAAATGGCTGCTGCTCAAGCGCGACAACAAGCTGCTGCTGCTGCTATGCACCTGGCAGAAGAAGGAGAGCAAGGTGACCTTCACGCTCGACCTCGACCGTCTGGGGCTGCGGCCCACGCGCGCCGTGGACGTGGAGCACCCGAAAGCGGACGGGATAGACGCGGATTTCGAAGACGCCCTGGACGCGCTGGACGAAGAAGACGACGGCGGCATGGGATTGCCGGCCGACGACGCCATGCAGAAGCAGGCGGAGAAGCTGATCCAGGACCCGGCGGCGTGGCAGGGATCGCTCGCGTTCGACGCCAAGACCGGGACGCTGACCGTGCCGCTGCGGGAGTACGGCGTGCGGCTGATCCGCCTGGAGTAAGGATCCGCGCGCATCTCTTTCGACTCGATTCCATGGAAACGGAAGCATCATGGCTGTACATATGGAACGGAACGGGTACCACGAGGTCGTGGCCGCGGGCCTGCCGGACGACGCGCAGCGCATTCTGCCGCTCATCGGCAATGACGAACTCAAGCTGTGCGTGGACGGGCGGGGGGTGATGCACGACCTGACGCACATGTGCCTGAGCCATCCGCCTGCGCGCATCACCTGGAGCGGACGCCGGCACGACCGCCGCTACGACCGCTACAACAGCAATCTCTTCGAGTGGGGCTTCTTGGATCTGCAATTCGACGGCGAGGCAGCGCTGCCGCCCGTGAGCGGCTGGCGCCAGCGGCTGCACCCGCGCGCGGGCTACGTGGAAACGGAACTCCGCCGGGGCGAGGTGGTCGAACGCACCATCAGCTTCGTCCACCTGCAGCACAACCTGATCGTCTTCCGCCGCGCGTACGAGAACCTGCCCGCCCACGTTGCCCACACGCTGCGGGCGGTGTACACCCTCTGCCACGTGGGCACGGACCGCCTCCCCTTCCGGGTGGACTGGACGCCCGGCGCAGCGTTCGGCAACGGCATTGCCGCGGATACGGAGGCGGACGGCATGTGGCGCTACCGCGGCCGCGTCGCCCTCTTCGCCGACACGCCTGCTGCGGCGCGGGCCCGAGACAACCGGCTGGAGCTGGATGTCGACCTCCCGGAGGCGGGAGGCGTGACCGTCTGCCTCAGCCTGAACGACGACCTGGGCGATCACCCGCAGATTCTGGACATCCAGCACGCCGGGTGGATGACCGAGCCGGTGAAGGAAGTGCACGCAGACAACCAGAAGCGCCTGCAGGCCTGGCAGCCGGCCGACTACGCCGCCACGACGGACAGCCTGATCGCGACGCTGCAGGCAGACGGTTTCGAGGGGCTGTTCGCGTCCCACCGCCGGGCGTGGGCCGACTGGTTCGGCCAGGCGCGGCTGGAATTGCCGAAAGAAGAAGAGCAGCTGCGCGCCGCGCTGGACACGCAGCTCTACACCATGCGCTGCAGCTACACCCACTGGTCGCTGCCGGCCAATCCCTTCAACACGAGTTGGGGGGCGCCGTACTTCTGGGACGAGCGGTTCCCCTTCGAGGGGCTGCTGCGCCTGGGGATCACGGACATGCCCGCGCGCGTGGCAGAGTGGCGGCGCAGCATCCTGCCCTTCTCCACCATGATGAGCGGCGGGCGGGGCGCGCGCTACGTGCCGTCGGCCATGGAGCCGGGCAGCCACGTTTCGGATCGCAACGCCACCCAGTTCTACGAGTTCTTCACCATCGGCGTGATTGTCAACTACCTCTACGAATACTGCCGGTACCTGGACGACGAAGACGCGTGGCAGCGGTACTACCCCGTCTTCCGGGAGTGCGCGGAGTTCTTCCGCCGGTACCTGCTCATCGAACTGCCGGGCAACAACATCATGGTCACGTGGCTGGTGGACGTGAACGAGACGGTCTACCCGGTGCAGGACGGGCCCTTCACCGCCTGCGGCGCGGCGCGGGCGCTCCACGTGGCGTGGGAGACGGCCGAGCGGCTGGGCCTCGCGGAGGACCTGCTGCCGGAATGGAAGCGCATGGGCGCTCTGGCGCTGCACCTGGCCGACCACCTG
>CAZBZG010000095.1:6403-15272 GCA_964496245.1 uncultured Planctomycetaceae bacterium
GTGCGGCGGCGGCAGCCTGGACCGCGATCCCGAAGAGACCACGGCCGACGACCCGCAATCCGTCTACATCGATTACGAGCTCGCGGACGTGCCAGCGCCGGAGATCGAGGTGGATCGCGCCGTGCGCCAGTGGCGGGACGAGTACTGCCGCCGCTTCGCTCCGGAGAGCCAGATGAAGGAGGGCAAGACCAACATCTCCGGCGAGGCGGTGCACATGCCCTTCTGGAGCTGGGGGCCGCTGCAGCAGGCGCACAGCGCCGCCATGCGGGAAGATGCGGACAAGGCCATGGAAAAGCTGCGCGTGTCGCTGACTACGCTGATGGATTTCGGCGCCCTGAACGAGAGCGCCCAGACCGACCTCTCGGACGTGCACCATCCCTGGTTCAACACCGCGGCAGGGGCGTACGCGCGGGCGCTGACGCGCATGCTGGTCTACCCGCGCGAGCACGAGATGCTGCTGCTGCCGGGCATACCGGACGGCTGGCGGGAGTTCTCCTTCACCCTCCCGATCTACGGCGGCGGGGCGGTGAGCGTGCAGGTGCGCGCGGGCGTGATCGCGCGCCTGGCGATCCGGGAAGGCAAGGCCGGCACGCGCCGCCGGCGCATCCACGTCCCGAAGCGGTATCTGCCGGAGAACCCCGCCTTTGCCGAGGGCGTGACCGTGCGCGAAGAAGAGGCGAAGGTGATTCTCGAACTCGATTCCGTTGGCGAACAGGTGCTCTGCAGGACGCAATAGCGCCGTCGCATCCATCCCGCGGTCAGCGAGGGAAGCGACACGGTTGTGGCGCGCAAGCGCGTCACCGTGTCGGGGCGCGGATCAGGGGGACCCCCGGGACACGAAGCAGTCTGTAGCCCAGGCACTCTCGCCTGGGGCGGATGTCGTGAAGCGCTGTACAGGCAGGAGTGCCTGTGCTACATTTCGCTCTCGCTGCGCGTTGTCCTTGACGGAACCGGGCCCGGATCAGGCGCGCAAGCGCGCTCCAGCTGCGCGTGCGCGTGGCCTCCGGAGGCGCCCTCAGGGCTCTGCGACAGCGCCTGTGGCGGAAGCCCCCTCGAAACGGACCATGCGCACCCCGTACCCCTTCATCGGTACGGACAAATCGTGGTCCTCCGCGGACAGCGGGAGCTTCTCGTCCGACTCCGCGTCCGCGGCGGCGGTGGGCGGCTCGATCCCGAGCCGCTTGAAATCGAAGCGACAAGCCACCTGCCGGGGGTCTGCGTTCCAGGTGACGAAGAGAACAAGCACCTTGTTCTCCCGCTGCAGCAGTAGCCACTTGCATGCCGGGTCATCGACCTGCAGGGGCGGGTCCTCCTGCCAGTAGTTGTAGACCTTGCAGTCCGGCCTCCCGTAACCGAAATCATCCAGGGGGCGGGGCATGTCTCGCGTGGTGATGCCCGGCCCTCGGATCTCATGCACGTACATCCCGTACAGATGGGTCCGGAACGCCTCGGTCTTCAGAATCTCCCGTCTGGTCTTGGCATTGATCTTGCCCGGCGTGGACATGGCGTGGGGGATGTTGCCGGTCTGCAGCCCGATCGTCTGGGCTCGTAGCATGTCGGGCTCGAATTTCGCCTGGAAGGGCTTCTTGTGCCACTTCCACTCCAGGTCCAGGTTGTACTGGTTCCAGACCATGTAGGGCAGGATGTGGCTGTTGGTCATGTGAATCATCATGGCCTGGGGCAACTCCGGGTTCTTCAGCTCCTGGTGGAGGACCCAGATCCGCCGCAAGTATTTCCGCCGGGCCCAGATCCGCGCGGACGGGTAGAGCAGGCCGTCGTCGCGGTAGTACCCGCTGGTCACCGGGTCGTCGCACATGTAGGGGAAACTGTTGTCGAAATAGAGGCCGTTGCTGCGCTTGAGCCATTGGGCGCCCATCCAGCAGGCGAAGTCGCGATAACTGGGAACGATCGACTTGGTGGGGATCGACCAGCGGAACTGCCCTTTTGACGTCGGGCCGTTTTGGGTCAGCCAGGTGCGTTGCAGCCACTTCTCCTCAGGGAAACAGTGGCTCCATTCGGCGGCAAAGGTCTCATGCTCCTCATGAAAGCGGCAGGTGCTGTTGAATTCCTCGAAGTACCGGGTCATGTGCGCCCGGTCCCCTTTTTCGCCCAACCGTGACGCAAAACGGACCGTGCCTTCCAACAGCTTGCGGTACGAGTCGCGCAGGGACGGTTCCATCTTGTCGTGCAGGTGGTTCTTGGCCCACGATTCCACAAACGCGGCCCCGTCGATCGCCTTCCCCTGGCGTGCCTCGTAGAAACGGTCGAATGGGGACCAGTCCTTGCCGCGGGGGTACTTCGCGTTGAACGTACCGTCCGTCCCCATCACATGCCCCATGTCGAACTGACAGTACGGTCCATCGCGGCGGCCCTGGGCCCGCCAGTTCTCCGGCATGGGCTTGGCCGGACTGGCCATGAGGCCGAAGACGATGCGCCGGTCCTCTTGGATGCGGGTTTCGTTCTGCACGAAATGGATGCGCAAGGTGACCACCCCGTTCTGCCGGTGGATCGTCTGACAGGGGGACACGGATTCATCGTTCGCTATGCTTCGCGTGATTCGATTCATGTACCATTCCTGATGGTCACGGGAATACAAGTTCCAGCCGTGTTTCTGCCACGTCGGCAGCTGCAAGCGCCAATCGAGGACCCATCCCCGTTCGTCATCCGCGAACCAGCAGAGTCCCCGTTCGGCCCCACCCAGCCAGATGTAAGGGGTGAAGAAACCGGGCCAACGCTGATTCAAGTTCCGGCTGGTCCATACCGTCCCCTTGCCGGCGGGCAGAGCGCCGGCGGGATTGCTCCGCAGCTGATTGACCTTGACCGCGTGAAAGAGGGGCACCCTCTCGGCGTCGAGGGGAATGTCCAGCCACATCCGTTCCAGCTTCTGCTGATCGGCCCCCGGCTTCAGGTCCATCTCCACGCGCATGCAGCCGTCGTACTCGGTCGTGCATCGCGTCTGCACCGTCACCGCCGGGTGCGTGGCCTTGCCCTCATACACCACCTCCTGAGGGGTCTGACGGATCATCTCTCCGCTTCCCACGAGGACGGTGCCGTCATCGACTCTGAGCGTGATCGGTCCGGCCAGGATCTCCCGAAAAGCGGCTTCCGGCCCGTTCCCCCGCGCCTTGACCGAACGCCAGAATCCCAACCCGTCCTGCCGGTACCGGCGCATCACCACGCCGACTTCGTCGCCGTCCACGCGGATCGCTTCGAAGGGGGGATGGATGGTGTCGGTCAGGCCCAGCCGGTTCCCCTCCCACTCGTATCGCTTGCGGACGATCTTGTCCGTAAGGGTGTTGCCGAAGGATTCCCCCGCAATCGTCACCTCGTGCACACCCTCCTGCACGGCGCCGACCGGAACCTCCACATAGCTGCAGGGAGGGTGCCATTCGAACGGCTGTTCCGCGAGGACCTCTTTCTGCTCGTTGCGGACCCGGAGCACGCCGGCCCTCGTCTCCTGGCGACCGTCCGTGCGCCAGGCATAGAAGGAGAAATACGCGATGTTCACCCACCTTCCTTGCTTCCATTTCCGCGCCCATTTCTCCGGGTCGCCGCCCTGGTTGTACTCGATCCGGATGGGGCAGGTCGTTCCCTCTTCCAGTTTGACTTCACTGTGCGGACGCCATTTCTGTACGAAGTTCCGGCCTTCAGACGAATCGAGAACGACCTCCCCGCCGATCTGGACCCTTGTTCGGCCACTGGCGTAGGCGTGGAAGGTCCATGCCCCGGCCTCGGGGACCGGACCGAAGGTCCCTTCCCAGACCACGGAGAAGGTCTCAGGGTACGCTTCCAGCTCTTTGGGCCCCCGCCATCCGCTCCCTTTCCGCATGCGCGCCTCGAAATCCGGCGTCTGCACGACCCGGCTCCCCAGTTCCTCCCCCTGCAGGTTGTTGCGGCTGTACATCGTCATCTTCAGCCCCCGGGTCCCGTCGGGGGCTGTCAACAGCTGCTCCTTCATCCGCAGCATCACCGTACGGTACGAGGGGTAATACGCGACCTCGGCGTCCTGCCAGTTGGCGGCAAACGCGCTCGCCCCCAAGAACCACAGGAAGAAGCCGATCCGCACGCACCACTGCATCAGCCGCTTCTCGCGCATTGTCTCCCCCTCTCGTCGGTCCGTTCGACAGGCCGTAGCAGCGCAGAACCACCTCTACCGTATCAACATGCCGAGCTCCTATTCCAGCATCTTGTAGGTGATTTCAGGCGGATACCTCCAGAAAGCGCCGTTGATGCTGTAATTGGACAGGTACCATTCTTTGTGCCACCCGCCAGGAAGGGGGGCGAGCGAACTGGCGTAGTCCTCCAGGACGGTTCCGACCTGATAGGGCGGACCGAAAACCCCCCGTGCATCCTGATACCAGCGGACTGCGGTATCGAAGAAGAGGATGTTGAAGCCGGCCGGCCGCGCGCCGTCGTTCGCCAGATGGTTGGCGAACATATCGTGGTGCGTGGGGGCGATTTGATAGCAGTCGATCACCCAGGGATACTCCTGTTCAGCGCATTTGGAGATTCTGCCGGCTCCTCCATCTCCATAGGACTGAAACGCAAGCTTCGTATTGGCCGCATACTGGCAGTAGTTCTGGGTCGTGGCGGTTCGTTCGAACGCGTTTTTGATGTGCTCTGCTCCGTGCCGTTCGTTCCAGTCCCCGCGGATGTCGGCGGCGGAAGGACAGCAGAACGATTCCGGAAGGAGGCCATAGGCTCCCATCCCGCTTTCGCTGTACCCGGCCAGAAGATGGCCGAGCGCATTGTACCCGGTGCTGTCGCCCGAGGTGTGGTATCGCCAGAGCATCGCCGGTTTGTTCCATGAGCTCGCCGGGTTCTTCCACGGCAGAGCGTCTCTGTAGTCGTCGGCGTACATCTGTGTCGCCAGGCCGATCTGTTTGAGGTTCCCCATGCAGGCCGCGCGGCGGGCCGCTTCGAGCGCTCCCGCAAGCACCGGCAGGAGCAATCCCGCCAGGATGGAGATAATGGCGATCACCACCAGGAGTTCGACCAGCGTAAAACCATTGCGTCTGCTCATGGCGTTCGCGCCTCCGGTTCAACAGGAAGAAGGTATCACGCTGCGTCCACGGCCGCAGGGACTGCCTGGGCAACTGCTGCAGCACCGTGCCTTTGCGGATCGGCTCATCCGGAACCCGCCAGCCGGACCGGTGTCTGCAAGGCTCGTCTCTGGTGAGGACGGTTGGCACCCCTGATGCATATCTACCAGAATAGCACAACAAACCATAAAGGCAAGCGAAATACCCCCCGCAAGAGCGCGTTTTGGTCGCTGTCGCGAGACACCCCGTAAGGCATTATATCACAAACATATATGAATCCCATGCCGGGCGCTTTGCTCCAATACCGGACAGAAATCAGCTTGACAATGGCGCGGCAGACCCTAGTCTATGGTTTTGATAGCATAAAGGTGTGGGAGCCGTCCGTGGCAATCAACCGGGTTGTGCGCGCCAGCATTCGGCAGTATGTGTATGACGTGCTGGCGCGGGAAATCAAGGAGCGGCTAGAGGCGGGCCGCAAGCTGCCGCCCAACCGCGAGTTGGCCACGCGCTTCAACACCAGCAGCTTCACCATTTCGCAGGCCTTGCGCGATCTGGCACGGGACGGGTATGTCGTCAGCCGCAATGGCGTGGGCACCTTCATCGCCAACACCCGGCCGCACCTGTCCATCGGCGACAGCATCGCCATCTGCATGTCCGGCCACGGGCACATCTACGGCGACCTGGCGCTGCTGATGTCCCGGCGCCTGCAGCAGGCGCGGTTCCTGCCGTTGCTGGTGGAGCTCAGCGCGAGCGACGGCGCGCAGAATCTGGAGGAGGTCGCGCGCAGCGGCGTGAACACCTTCTTCGTCCACGGCAGCATCCACTTCGATCACGAGGTCCTGAACAAGCCCCTGCTGCGGGACCGGAATGTCATCGGCTTTCTGCGGTGGGAGGCGCCGCGTCGGTCGAACCAGCACCTGGTCCTGTCCGACCTGGAGGCTGGAGCGCGCGAGGTGGCCCACTGCCTCTGGGAGCGCGGCCGGCGCCGCCTGCTCATCTGCGCCAGCACCGAGCGTCACGTCAGAATGGGGCAGCTCGCGGGCGTGGACGAGCGACCGCCACGCGACTGCCGCAATCCCTCCACGGTGGTGGCCGAAACCTGGCAGCAGCTGGGGGGCAGGTGGGACTTCTTCGAGGTCCCGCCTGCCAGCCACAAGCATCTGACCATGGACGAGCAGGCGTTGCTGGCGCGCTTCGACGATGCCCGGCAGCGCCCCACCGCCGTCTTCAGCGCGCAGGACAACCTAGTACACCAGGTGCAGGCGGTGCTGGGCCGGGAGCAGCCCGCAGTGCTGGAGACCGTCGACTTCTTCGGCTTCTACGACACGCCCTGGAGTCACGCCGGCCAGCCGCCCTTCAGCAGCGTCGACCTCGACCTGGACGAAGTCGCCCGCGAAGCCTGCAGCCTGATGGAGCGCCTGCGCGACGAGCCGCAACTGCCGCCGGTCACCCACCTGATCCCGCCCAAGCTGGCGCTGCGCTTCTGAACCGCGGACCTTGCGCGCGCCTTCACCTGAAGTGCGTGGCAGAGTCAGTGGCAGAGTCAGTGGCAGAGTCAGTGGCAGAGTCAGTGGCAGAGTAGTGGCAGAGTAGTGGCAGAGTGCAGAGTGGCAGGGTCGGACCACAACAACGCATTGTGAGTGCGTGGGTTGGGTCCCTCTCTGCGGCTAGATTCCCCTCTTGGCGCTCGCCTTTGAGGGTGAAGACATTACCGAAGCACTGGATGCGCAATAAGGCCGCCGCGCCTTGGGGTTGATTTCCGAGCACCAAAACGGCCTGTAAGGGGTGCTACGAGCCCCAGAGAGCGGCCCAAGTTCCTTGAGGGCAGTCTGTTCGCGTGGTCCGACCCCTTCTCCACCCCTTCTCCCCTTCTCCGACCCTTCTCCCCCTCTCCATTCACTCGATGCCTCCCGTCTCAAAGACTGCTGCGATGGCCTCTCAATAGCGCCGGATGCCGACAAGGCGCAGCGTATGCGGCGCAAGCTGCCGGATCTTGAGCCGGCGGTTGTAGAAGTCGAGGTCGGTGCGCATCTGCCGGGCCTGGCGCGGCGGCAGGGCGCTCACGTCCTCGCGGATGTAGAGGTCGCGCACGCCGACGAACTCCTGCCACTTGTCCTGCGGCACCAGGCCGAGCTTGTCCAGATCGACCGCGAGGTCGACCGGCTTGGCCTGCTTCCGGTCGTAGTTGAAGACGCCGAGCACCACTCGGTCGTAGCCTTCGGCCTCTCCCTGGGCGGGCACGCGCCAGAGCGAGACCAGGATATCCGCATCCGCGCTCTTCACGTATGGATTGCGCCAGTAGGGATGGTAGACCACGCCCTCCTCGTTCAAGCCCCAGTCGAGAACCGATTGGGGCATCTTGGTCATGTCCGCGTGCGGGAAGTTCTTGTCATAGTGGCGGGGCCGCAAATAGGGATTGCGCCAGGAATCGTGCATCCAGACCCACTCGGTCTGGCCCGCCTTGAACGGGGCGCAGGCCGTCTTGTCTTCGGCCACCGGCACGCTCATCCAGCAGATCGTGGTCCCCCAGTTGTGCGGCACGGACATGGCCCGCATGCGCGCGACCGGGTAGTAGTCGATCCAGTCGAGGTCGGTCATGTCCAGGTTCCAGTGGCGCTCCCCGTCGAGCACGGCGGTCAGCCAGGGCATGGCCACGGTCACGTACGCGTTCGTGCTGTGCGAACCGTTGCAGAAGGGCAGCAGCCCGTTGTCATGTGCCGTGGCGTGCAGGCGCATGAAGAACCGCCGCTGGTTCCATCCGTTGTACCCGGGCTGCACCCGGCCGTCGGGCAGGCGATAGGGCAGGCCCGTCAGCAGGTCCGTGAACTGCGTGGGAAAGGTGATGTCCCAGTACGTGGAGACAACGCCGCCTTCACGGAAGGCGCGATCGAAGAGATACATGGCATAATCGATGCAGGACGGGTTCCACGGCCGCTGGCCGCTGGCGGACCACTCGCTGCCGAAGTAGCGGTAGAGATGGTTCTCCAGGGTGATGGGGCCGTATCCGCTCAGGGTGAAGGACATGTGCGCCCAGTTGACGCCCGTGCGCGCCCGGTACGGGCCGAAGGGCAGGTTCTTATTCACGTGCGCGTCCGCAGGGCCGTACTTCTCGAACCCCTCTTCTTTCTGTTGCTTCCAGAGCTCGGCCCACTCCGCGGGATAGCGCGATTCCGGATGGATGATGTTGTACTGGCCTTTGCGGACGAACTTGCCGGTCTTGGAATCCTTGCGCACCCCGCGGTGGGGCACCACAAACGTCCCGTCGTCCGTGGCGCTCAGCATGCGCCAGCCCTTCTGGAGCGGCTTGAAGGGCGTGGCATTGTAGCTGAACGACACGGTCCGCTCTGCGTCGAGCTGGGCCGGCTTGCCGATCAGGTTGTTGCGAAAGACCACCTCCCCGGCCCGGCCGACCGCCTCGTGCGCGGGCACTTCGTCGACCGGAAACCAGCCCTTGTCGTTGTCCGCCCACCACAGGAAGCCGCGTTGATCGCTGCCGATCCAGACCGTGGGGTAGAAGGAGCCGACCGTCATCCGGCTGCCCGAGATGCCGGTGTCGAGGGTCGACCAGAGCGGGCCGTTCTCGTCTTTCGGCAGGAGCGTGGCTGTCTTGCTCGAGAAGTTGCCGCCCGGGCCGACACAGAAGAGGCAGTCCGCGTCCGCTCGGCGCACGGGATACTCGATGCGCAGGGCATCGATCTTCACGGGCTTGCCGTCCTTGGGCGCATACGTCAGGTCCACGTAGACCAGCCCGTCCTGTTCGACCCATCCTTGGGCCGAGAAGGTCACCGGCCCGCACGCGGCCGTGCCCGCAAAGCGGACGCGCCAGT